>JBKKAF010000105.1:0-12586 GCA_046714775.1 Xanthobacteraceae bacterium
AGCGTGGCGGCGGCCGCGACCACCTCCCCGAAGCGCAGCGTGCGCCCGCTCGGCGTATGCGTAATGACGCTCTTTTGCGCGCGGCACTCGGCGGCCGGCACGCTCCATTGCGCGGCGGCTGCGGCGATCAGCATTTCGCGCGCGGTGGCACCGGCCTTGCGCAGCATCTCCTGCGAGGAGCGCACGGCACGGCTGCCGCCGGTCGACATGTCGCCCCACGCGCGCTTGCGCCGCAGATTCTCATCCGGGCGGGGAAATTCCGCCTTCACCCTGCTCCAGTCGCATTCCAGCTCCTCGGCCACCAGCATCGGCAGCGCGGTGAAGCTGCCTTGCCCCATTTCCGACTTGGCGACGCGCACGATCACCGTGTCGTCGGGCTGGATCAGGAGCCAGGCATTGACCTCGCCGGGCGCGGCCTGCGCCTGCGCCGCGGACAGGCCGAATGGAATCTGAAAGCCAAGCGCGAGCCCGCCGCCTGCAGCGGCTGCGCTCACCAGGAAGGCGCGGCGGTCGATCGGGGCGATGACGGTCATGGCGGCCTCCCTCACGCGCTCGCCGCGGCGTGGATCGCCGCGCGCACCCGCTGATAGGTGCCGCAGCGGCAGATATTGCTGATGGCGGCGTCGATCTCGGCGTCGCTCGGCTGCGCCTTGTCTTTGATGAGTGCCGCCACCGCCATGATCATGCCGCTCTGGCAATAGCCGCATTGCGGCACGTCGTGCTCGAGCCAGGCCAGCTGCACCTTGTGCAGCGCGCCGTTCACCGCCAGGCCCTCGATGGTGGTGATGTTCTTGCCGGCGGCTTTGCTCACCGGCAGCGCGCAGGCGCGCATCGCCGCACCGTCGATGTGCACGGTGCAGGCGCCGCATTGCGCGATGCCGCAGCCGTATTTGGTCCCTGTCAGGCCGAGCATATCGCGCAGCACCCAGAGCAGCGGCGTGTCGGGCTCGACCTCGACGGTGTGGGATTTGCCGTTGATGGAGAGGGTGGTCATGGTCGTCCTCCCTGGCGCCGGGGCGGCGGATCGCGGGATTTTTCAATGCAAAGGCGCGTGAGCGGACGTTATCCCCCTATAGCCGGCAGGTGAAATCGCAAGTTCGCGATTGAGTTCCGGGGGAAGGGGCGGGCTCTTACTCAAGAATGACAGGAAATAATTCCAAATTATAAGCGAGGGACCTCAAATGCTCGCGCGCGCGTGCTAATCTGGCCGATGCAGTTTGGGGAGCAGGCATGGCACAAACAATCTTGTCTATCGGCGTTGCGATCGTCCTGTCCGCAGTCACTTTGGCGTCGGTGCCGTTATGGGCTCCCTCGCAGGCACAGGCTCAAACCCCAACACAGACCCAGACTTGGCCGCAACGGCCGGTCAGGGTCGTGCTGCCGCTTGGACCCGGCGCGGGCGTCGACATTACGGCGCGGCTGCTCGGGGATCGCCTCGCGACCCGCTGGGGGCAGTCGGTGGTGATCGAGAACCGTCCGGGCGGCGACGGCATGGTTGCGATCAGCGCCTTCACCGGCGCGCAAGACGATCACACGCTTCTGCTTTCGCCCACGTCTTCGTTCACCCATCATCCGTGGACGCAGGATAAGCTGGCTTACGATCCGCGCGATCTGGTGCCGATCGCGCGGCTGACCAACACCGTCGTCGCCATCGTGGTGCCGGCGTCCTTGCCGGCCAATTCGCTCGCCGAGCTGGTGGCGGCCGCGCGCGCGGAGCCCGGCAAGCTCAATTGGGCCACCACCACGGGCTTCTTCGACTTTATGTTCGAGGGCTTCCAGAAGAAGGCCAATCTCGAGATCGCCAAGGTGCCCTACCGTAACCCGGTGCAGGCGGCGGGCGATCTGGCCGAGGGACGCATCCAGCTCATGATCCTGGCTTACGCCATCGTCCGCCCGCTGGTGGAATCCGGAAAACTGAAAGTGCTGGCATTCACCGCGCGCGAACGCGCCGCGATTGCGCCGAACGTCCCGACCGCGGCGGAGGCGGGCTTTCCCGATCTCACCATCGAGGGCCTGGCCGGTCTGTTCGGGCCGAAAACCTTGCCCAGCGAAACCCGCGACCGCATCGCGGCGGATGTGCGTGAACTGTTGGGCGAGCAGGCGATCGCCGCGCGGCTGACCGCCACCGGGCAGGTGGTCAATTTCGGCACGGCGGCGGAGTTCGGCGCCGCCATCGAGGCGCAGCGCGCGCAAGCCGCCGCGGCCGGCAAGCTGCTTGGCGTCCAGCCGGCGCAATGACCGCGCGCTGACCGAATGCAGATAAAGTTCAGCCGGTCCCCGTGAAGGGACCGGCTTTTTTTAGCGGCGGTTGCGCGACGAAGTTATTTTATCACGCGCACGCCGATGCCGTGGAAATCGCTCTTATCGTTGCCCTTGGCCGGCTCGACGATGCGGACCAGCTTTCGATCCGCGATATTCACCACCGAGAAGCCGGGCGTCGTGCCTTTGGCCAGATGCGGCGCCGATACCGGATTCGGGCCGCGCAGGCTGATGAAGGCGAACTGCGAATCCGGCGACATGGCGATGATGTCCGGCGTCGGTCCGACGTCCTTCAGGTCCGCAATGACGTCGAACGTCTTGGCGTCCAGCACGATGCCGTTGCTCGACACCCGGTTCACCATCCAGATCTCGCGACCGTTCGGCGTCACCCAGGTGCCGTGCGCATCGAAGCCGCGGCTTTCCCCCTGTTTCACCACCTTGTTGGTGCCGGTCTCCAGCACGAACCAGACGCCGACCTCCCGGTCGCCGCCGTTGACGATGATGTGCTTCTTGTCCGGCAGCGCCACCGTTCCGCAATTGGTGCGGAGCTCGGTCACCGGGAAGGCGGCGGCCAGCTCGAATTTCTGGGTGTCGAGCACCACCAGACCGCCGTCCTTCAGCGCCGGCCCGAGCGTGACATAGGCGAAGCGGCCGTCGGCGGAATATTCATGGCAGATCGGCCGGGTGGCGCCGAATTTGCCCGCGTCCTTCTTGATCAAGGGATCGTCGGAGACGACCAGGGTGCGGCCGAGGGTGAATTGCCCCTTTTGCTTGTCGATCCGGATCTCGACCAGCTGGCCGGCGCGCGGATCCTTGCCGTCGCCGATCACGTCGGCAATCGCGGCGCTATCGTCCGGCTTGACCACCGCCATGTGGGTGGCCGGTCCGGTCTTCAGCACCGTGACGACCTGACGGTCGGCGGTGCGGATCACCGAGACGTCGCCCGAGCCGGTGCTGGCGATGAAGGCATAGCTATAGTCGGAGGTGAAATGGATCATGTGCGGCACGCGCACGCCATGGGTGCCCATGTCGATGCGGCCGGCTTCTTCCAATTTGGCGTTGTAGATGTGGACGATGCCGGTGCCCTGATCGAGCGCCCAGATCTCGTAGCCTTGCGCGCTCGCCGGGCCGGCCGGCAGCAGCACGGCGGCCGCCGCGAGTGCAGGCGCGATAAAACGCGCTGCTGCCCGGTTGAACACTGCGCAGAGCGCTTCCCGACACTGTGCAAACAGACGCATGCAATCCTCCCTCGATCAGGTGAGCGCGGCAGGCTCAATACCGCGCATCTTACGCCAAAGCGTTGACGTGCGACAGGTGACACAGGGGGCAAGGTGGTCAAAAATAGGCCGGCCCTTTGATAAATCATGCTCCGGCGGCCGGCGGGCTTAGCCGTGTTTTCTTCTGACCGGCGGGATGGCATGCTGGGGGCATGAGCAAGATAGCCGACCACCCCATTTGGGCCTCCCGTTGGACAGCCGCGATCACCGTCGCGGTCAGTCTCGCGGTCGCGCCCGCCCACGCGGCCGACGCGGCGCTGATCGCGGCGGCCAAGCGCGAAGGCGAAGTGGTTTGGTACACCACCCAGATCGTCAATCAGCTGGTGCGTCCGATCGCGGCAGCCTTCGAGAAGAAATACGGCATCAAGGTGCGGCACAGCCGCGCCAACTCGATCGAAACGGCAGTCAAGCTTTTGGCCGAAAGCCGCGCCGGCCGGCCGCAGGCCGATGTGTTCGACGGCACCACCACGGTGGTGCCGCTGAAGAACGAAGGCTTCGTGCTGCGATGGCTGCCGGACGCCGCCAAGGATTATCCTGCCGAGCTGAAGGACCCGGAGGGGTTCTGGATCGCCAACAATCTTTTCATGATCACGCCCGGCTTCAATACGACGCTGGTGCCGAAGGGCGGCGAGCCGCGCACCTATCAGGCGCTGCTCGATCCGAAATGGCGCGGCAAGATGGTGTGGAGCGCCTCGTCATCCAATTCCGGCGCCGCCGGCTTCATCGGCACCGTGCTGGCGGAGATGGGCGAGGACAAGGGCATGGCCTATCTGCGCGCGCTGGCCAAGCAGGACATCGCCTCCACGGGCACCGCGGCGCGCGAAGTCTTGGACAAGGTGATCGCCGGCGAATACGCCATTGCGCTGCAGATTTTCAACCACCACGCGGTGATCAGCGCCAAGAAAGGCGCCCCGGCGGCCTGGATCGCCATGGAGCCGGTCACCGGCACGGTATCGGTGGCGGCGGTGCACAAGAACGCGCCGCACCCGAACGCCGCCAAGCTGTTGGCGGAGTTCCTGGCCTCGCGCGAAGGACAAACGATATTCCGCGACGCCGACTATCTGCCGGCCGATCCGGCGGTGCCCGCGCTCGACCCGACGCTCAAGCCCGACAGCGGCAAATTCCGCGTGCGCTTCTTCACCCCCGAACAGTCCGACGCGCAGATGACGGCCTGGAAGAAGGTCGCGGATGACCTGTTTCGCTAACGGTTCACCGCACAACCTTCATCTGTCATTCCGGGACGCGCGTCGATATCGGGGTTGCCCGAGATCGAATTTGAAGTGTCCAAGTCGGCAATAGCCGACTTGGATGGCGCGCGGGCCCGGAATCCATAACCACGATAGTTGCTAATGTCGCCCGCTCGGCGATATTTCACGTCCACGGGTTATGGATTCCGGCTCTCGCGGCTTTGCCGCTCGGCCGGAATGACGTTGCCTTGCAAGCTGGAGGATCGATGTCCGAATTCCCGTCCTGGGTGCGCGAGACCCGCGCGCCGGTGCCATTGCCGCCGCCGGGGAGTTGCGACTGCCAGGTCCATCTGTTCGCCGATCCCGAACTCTATCCTACCGTAGCTAATCCGCCTTTTGCGCCGCCCGACGCCACCTTCGCTGATCTGAAACAGGTGGAGCGCGTGCTCGGCTTTCAACGCGTGGTTTTTGTGCATTCCACCGTCTACGGCACCGACCACAGCCTGGTGCTCGACATGCTGGAAGGCATGGCCGACCGCAGCAACTACCGCGCAATCGCGCGGATCGACGACACGGTGAGCGACGCCATGCTGGAGCGGCTCGACGCCGCCGGCTTCCGCGGCATCCGCTTCAGCTTCCAGCCGCATCTGCCCAAACCCGCCAGCTGGAACGTGGTGATGCGCGCAGCCGACCGCGTGCGCGGCCTTGGCTGGCATCTGCGCCTGCATGTCGGCCGCGACGTGGTGGTGGACTATGCGGACGAGCTGCGCTCGCTCAGGAACATCCCGGTGGTGCTCGACCATCTCGGCTATGTGGACATGGCGCGCGGCGCGGATCAGCCGGCGGTGCGCTGGATGGTCGAGCAGCTGCGGGAACCGAACTGGTGGGTGATGGTGTCGAACGGCAACCGGTTGTCCGCCATGGAGAGCGGCTGGGACGACGCGGTGCCGGTGGCGCGCGCCTTCATCGCGGCGGCGCCCGAGCGCATCATCTGGGGATCGGACTGGCCGCACGTGCAGTGGCGCAAGGCGCGGATGATGAACGACGCCGAGGCGGTGGAACTGCTTTACCGCTATGTCGACAACGATCCGGCGCTGCTGCGCAAGATTCTGGTGGACAATCCGGCTCGCCTGCACGGGTTTCGCTGAGCATTACCCACCCTCGATCCGATCCCACTGGCCCGGCGGCGTGCTTACCTGCAAGATACTGCATCCGCTGGGACGCCCTGCATGTCATCCACTGGTTTTGTCCAGATCGACGACGTTCCGCCAGCCCGCCGTACCGCCGGGCCGGTGGAGACGACCTGGCGGACGCAGCTGGCGGCGCGCCAGACCGTCTTGCTCGCCGTCGTGCTGATCGTCGTGCTGGTGGCCTTGGTGCTGCCGCCGCTCATCCTGCTGCTGCGCGGCAGCGTGACGGTGTCGGTAACCCATACGGTCTCGCGCTTTGGCCTCGATCATTTCGAGGCGGTGCTACAGAGCCGGCACTTCCTCGCCAGTCTCTGGCATTCGCTGGTGTTCGCGGCGGGCAGCGCGGTGCTGGCGCTATTGCTCGGCTGGGTGAGCGCCTGGATCGTCGAGCGCACCAATACGCCCTTCAAGTCGCTTGCCTATCTCACCGCCATCATCTCGCTCGGCACGCCTTACATTCTCTATGTCAGCGCCTGGCTGTTGTTTTTCGGTAAGGCCGGGCCGGTCAATCATCTTTACCGCATGCTGACCGGCTCCTCCGACGTGCTGATCAACATCTACTCGATGCACGGCATGATCTTGGTCGAAGGATTCCTGTGGTCGCCGCTCGCTTTCTTGTTGGTGGGCGCCACGTTGCGCAACGCCAATCCGGAGCTGGAGGAAGCGGCGCGGGTCAGCGGCGCCGGTATCTGGCAGACCCTGCGGCGGGTGACCTTGCGGCTGTCGCTGCCCTCGATCATGGCGCTCGCCATGCTGGTATTCATCCGGGCCATCGAGGCGTTCGAAGTGCCGGCGCTGGTCGGGCTGCCGGGGCGGCTGAATGTGCTGACCACCGATATCTACGGCAACATGGTGGCGCGGGTGCCGCCCGATCTCGGCGGCGCCAGCGCGCTGTCGGTGATCCTGCTGACGGTGGTGCTCGGTCTGCTCTATGCCTATGGCCGGCTGTCGCGTCATGCCGAGCGGTTTGCCACCATCACCGGCAAAGGCTTCCGCCCGCGGCCGTTCGATCTCGGCCGGCTGCGTTACGTCGGTGCGACTATCCTGGTGGTGAATTTCGTGCTGCTGCTGCTGGTGCCGCTGGCGATGCTGATCTGGGTGTCGCTGTTGCCGTTCTATCAGCCGGTCAGCCTGGGTGCGTTCAAGCTGATGACCCTGAACAATTTCCGCGAGGTGCTGTCGCCCCACCACATCGAGCTGATCGTCAACACGCTGCTGATCTCGACCGCCACCGCCACCATCGCGGTGGCGCTCACCTTCCTCGCCGGCTGGCTGGCGGTGCGCCGCATGTTCGGCGGCTGGCTGGCGGAGCAACTCGCCACCATCCCGCTGATCTTTCCCGGGCTGATCCTCGGCATCGCCGTGATGCAGCTGTTTCTGAACATTCCGCTCCCGCTCTACGGCACGCTCGGGATTCTGATCTGGGCCTTCGTGATCAACTATCTGCCCTATGGCATGCGCTACAGCTCCTCGGGCATGTTGCAGATCCATCGCGAGCTGGAGGAGGCGGCGGCGGTGTGCGGCGCCTCGCCGCTGACCCGTTTGCGCCGCATCGTGGCGCCGCTGCTGGCGCCTGCCCTGGTCGCCGGCTGGCTCTTTATCTTCCTGATGGCTGCGCGGGTGTTGTCGCTTGCGGTGCTGCTGTCCGGTCCGCGCTCGCAACCGGTTGCGGTCGCAATGTTCGATCTGTGGAATAACGGGCAGGGTACCGAGCTTGCCGCCTTCGGGCTCTTATGGTCCATGCTGATGACGGTGATTGCGCTTGTGTTCTATGTGGTCGCGCGGCGTTCGGCCTCCGGCGCGCTCGGCCGCGCCTAAGGGTCGCCCATGCTCCACGTCGAACGTCTGACAAAAATCTTTGAGAACACCACCGACCGGATTACCGGCGGCGTTCGGGACGCCAGCTTCGCGCTCGATCCGGGCAGCTTCTTTACGCTGCTTGGCCCATCGGGCTGCGGCAAGACCACGACGCTGCGCTGCATTGCGGGGTTGGAAACGCCGGACGACGGCGTGATCGCGGTCGACGGCAGCGTGCTGTTCGACGCTGCGGCGCGGGTCAACGTGGCGGTGGAGCATCGCGCCATCGGCATGGTGTTTCAGTCCTACGCCATCTGGCCGCATATGACGGTGGCCGAGAACGTGGCGTTTCCGCTCACCGTCGCCAAGCACAGACGTTATGGACGCGCCGAGATCGAGGAGGCGGTCAAGCGCGCGCTGGCGGTCGTGGATCTCGACGGCTTCCAGAATCGCTCGGCGCCGCGCCTGTCGGGCGGCCAGCAGCAGCGGGTGGCACTGGCACGCGCCATCGTGCACGAGCCGCGATTGATCCTGCTCGACGAGCCATTGTCCAATCTCGACGCCCAGTTGCGCGACGAGATGCGCGGCGAGCTCAAGCGGCAGCAAAGCAAGATCGGCATCACCACGGTCTATGTCACCCACGACCAGTCGGAGGCGCTGGCGCTGTCGGACCGCATCGCGGTGCTCGACCAGGGCCGCATCGTGCAGATCGGCTCGCCGCAGGACATCTATTTCCGCCCCGCCAATCCGTTTGTGGCGCGCTTTGTCGGCGCCACCAACCTGTTGCCCGGACGCCTGCTCGGCAGCGCCAACGGCATGGGCGAAGTCGAGGTGCTGGACGGACGCAGGATCAAGTGTCTGGTGCCGCAAACAATCCACGATCCCTCCGCGGTATCGGTGTCGATCCGGCCGGAGAGCATCCGCCTCACCGGCGCCAATACGCGGCCGGCGGGCGCGATCGGCAATTATCTCGCCGGGCGCGTCAGCGCGGTGACTTTCCTCGGCGCCGCCCGGCGCGTGGACGTGGTTTGCGACGGCGTCAGCCTGCAGGTCACCACGACCGCGGACATGCCGCTGCCGGCGGACGGCGAGGTATTGCTCGTTTTCGCAACCGAGCGGACCGTCGCCTTGCCGAACAAGATGTCGTAGAACAAACCATCGCGACAGGCCGCTGCTGCCGGCCGGCAGGCGCTGCAAGGAGAAAAAGAAATGGCAACGAAGAAATACGAGACCATCCTGGTCGACAAGCGGGACGGCATCACCTGGGTGACCTTCAACCGCCCGGACAAGCGCAACGCCATGAGCCCGCAGCTGCATATGGACATGGACGATGTGCTCGACCACCTCGCCATCGACGAGGAGACCGAAGTTTTGGTCGTCACCGGCGCGGGCGAGGCGTTCAGCGCCGGCCAGGACATCAAGCTCTATTTCCGCGGCACCGAGTCAGACCCCGCGACGCGGGCGAAGGCGCGCCGCGCCTCCAACCAGTGGCGCTGGCACAAGCTCTCGACGTTCCCGAAGCCGACCATCGCCATGGTCAACGGCTTCTGCTTCGGCGGCGGCTTCACCCAGGTCTGCGCCTGCGATTTCGCCGTCGCCGCCGACGATGCGCTGTTCGGTCTGTCGGAAGTGAACTGGGGAATCCTGCCGGGCGGCATCGTCGCCTGGAACGTGGTGCAGATGCTGAACTTCCGTAACGCCATGTATTACGCCATGACCGGCGACACCTTTGACGGCAAGAAGGCGGCGGAGATCGGCTTCGTGAATTTCTCCTACCCGAAGGCGCAGCTCAAACAGGAAACCATCGCCTTCGCCAACAGGCTGATGGAGAAGAGCCCGGCGGCGATGCGCTATACCAAGGAGGCGATCCGCGCCGTGCGCTTCATGAACGAGCCGCAGGCGCAGGATTATCTGAACGCCAAGAGCGACGCGCTGAAATATAACGACAAGGAAAACAGCCGCCAGGAAGGCATGAAGCAGTTCCTGGACGACAAGACCTATCGTCCCGGCATGGGCCACTTCAAGCGCAAGAAGACGGCGGGGAAGTAGCAGCCTTCTGCGTCATGGCCGGGCATAGCCCGTCGAAGACGGGCGTAAACGCCCTGGTGTCCCGGCCATCCACGTCTTTCTTATGCGATAAACGGAAGGAAGGCGTGGATGCCCGGCACAAGGCCGGGCATGACGAGAAGAGAGCAGCCGCCGGCCTTAGCCCAGCAGCGCCTTCATCTTGTCCTGGTTGATGGTCTTGATCAGCTGATCGACCAGGCCTGCGAGCGGCATCGGCGTCTTGGCGGCCTGCGCCAGGTCGAGCGCCACGTCCATGTCCTTCTCCGCCCATTTGCCGGTGCTCTTGCCCCAGCGCGACAGCGACCAATTGGCGCCGCTGCCATGCATCAGCGCTTCGGTCAGCTTCGGAATATCGGCGCCGAGCTTTTTCGCCAGCGTGAGCGTTTCGAAATTCGCCACCATGCAGGCCCATAGCAGCATATTGTTGATGGTCTTGGCGACCTGCCCGGTGCCGACGGGACCGAGATGCAGCACCTTCTCGCTGAATGCCGTCAGAACAGGCTTGGCTTTGGCGAAGGATCGCTCGTCGCCGCCGACATAGGCGGTGGCGGTGCCGTTGGTGGTCGCTTCTTGCCCCAGCACCAGCGGCGTATCGAGCACGCCGATACCCTTGGCTTCCGCCAGCTTGGCTAGGCGCTGCACGGTTTCCGGCGCGCAGGAACTGGCGATGCAGACGACCGAGCCACGTACAAGCGTGTCGAGCAGGCCTGAGCGCTCCACCACGTCAGCGATCTGCTGGTCGGTCGCCACCATCACCAGCACGACCTCGGCACTGCGGCCGACCTCGGCGGGCGTGGCGCAGATGCGCACGCCGTGGCTTTCCGCCTGCCGCGCCGCCTTGGCGTCGAGATCGCAGCCGTAGACCTCAAAACCCTTGAGCGCCATGTGGCGGGCCATTTGCAGTCCCATGGCGCCGAGCCCGATCATGCCCGTTCGTTTCACCGCTGCCTGTTGCATGTGCGACCTCGATTGCAGTCTTATTTGAGATGATCTTGTCCGAAAACCGGTTCCCGACTTTTCGGAATCATGCTTTTTGTTTGAGCATGATCCTATCCGAAAACCGGTTCCCACTTTTCGGGATCATGCTTTAGGACGCGGCTCCGGCGGTCTGCTCCGCTTTGTCGAGCGCTTTCCACTCCGTGCCGGGCGCCGCGCTGGCCGGAAAGATCAGCGACTTGATCACCACCGGCACCGCGCCGGAGCTCGGAAGCATGGCGCCGATGTCGATGTAATCAAATTCCTTCAGCTCGAGCCCGTCAACCGAAACGATGGCGTTGGCAAGACGCATCTCCTCGCGCAGGTGAATGCCCAGCAGCCCGCCGACATCGCCGTCTCCAGCCAGCACCAGCGGATGGCCGTTCGCCAGTATCTCCGACAATCCTTCCACCACGCCGCGGCAGAAGGCATCGAGCCGCTGGAACGTGGCCGAGCCGCGCCACGGCACGAACACGGCGACTGGCGTCTTGCCGGCGTCGAGATCGAGTCGCCGCAGCACCGCCTTGATCTCGGACGCGACGGCGTCGGTGTCGATGGTCTCGGCGTCGAGCGCAAAGCCGGGGGCAATCACCGGCACATTGCGCAAGGGCAAACCTTCGAGCGGCGAGACATAGATGGTGCTGCCGCTGACCTGGGTGGTGTATTGCGAGGCGCCGATCACCGTGGCGCGGATGCCCTCGTTGGAGCGCTCGATTTTCGGGCCCCAGGCCGCGACGCGGGCGCGGATTTTCTGCGCCAGCAGCGCGCCGAGATCGCCGAATGTCTCCGCCTCGCGGCCATAGATGTATTCGGCGACGCCGCCGGAAAAGGTGATCTGGTCGATGGCGCCGCGATGGGAGAGGGGATCGAGCCGCAGCAGGCCGGAGCCGCCGGCCGCGGGCGAGCCGCCGCGCAGCGCCTCGAACAGACGGTCGGCCATCTGGGCTGCGAGCGCGCGCGCCGCCTCGGGCGCAAGCGTCGCCCCGAGCGCAAGATCGATCCCAAGCTCCGTGCCGAACCGCCGGCCCGCCTCTTCCAGCCGCACGATACGACCCGCCTCGTCGGTGCAGACGAGCCGCGCGCCCACGTCGATGGCGGTCACGTCCACCACCTTGCCGTCATGACAGACCGCGATCTTGGAAGTGCCGCCGCCGATGTCGACGTTCATCACGGTGGCCTTATCGCGGATCGACTGCGCGACCGCGCCCGAACCGTACGCCGCCATCACGGTTTCCAGATTGTCGCCGGCCGACACCGCGACCATCTTGCCGGCCTGGCGCGCGAACAGGTCGCCGATCTTGCGCGCATTGCGGCGGCGCACCGCAACGCCGGTGAGAATGAGCGCGCCGGTGTCGATCTCGTCGGGATCGACCTTGGCATCCTTGTATTGCTGCTCGATGAAAGCGCCGAGCGCGTCGGCGTCGATGGTTTCTTCGGCCGAATAGGGCGTGAGCAGAATGTCGGATTGGTAGAAGGCCTCGCGGGTGATCACCACGTAGCGGCTGTCCAGCCGTTCCAGCACGATGCGGGAAAACACCAGATGCGACGTGGAGGAGCCGATATCGACTCCGACGCTGAGTACGCAGATTTCGTCTTCATCGACGAGGGAGCGTCCGGTGCTTGTAAAAAAGACCCGTCCCCCGGCGTTGTCGTCGTTCATGTTCGCGTCCGCCGGTTTGTGCAGGCGCGTGCCGCACGCTTCACCTCTCCCCACCCGAACTCGGGTTTACCCGAGTTCGGCACCATCAGTTGCCGAAGTCGGATAAATCCCACTTCGGCTGAAGAGGTCGGCGAGCGTAGCGAGCCGGGTGAGGGGGTTCTGCCCTCTCGAGAG
>JBKKAF010000106.1:0-10138 GCA_046714775.1 Xanthobacteraceae bacterium
GCGTTGACGTCCTTCAACAGGTTGGCCTGCCCGCGCACGATCAGGCTCTTGCGGTCATCGAGCGAGCCGGACCACTCGGCCAGCCCAGCCTGAATGACGCGCTTGGTCAATTCGTCGAGTTCCTGCCGGGCGGTCTGCAGTTGCTGCTCGATGCGGGCGCGCGCCTCGCCCATGGTGAAGCCGCGGACGTGTGCGTTGAGATAGTTGGCCGCCTCCACCAGCGCCGACGGCGGCAGCCCTTGCGGCAGGTTTATGATGCGGTTCTCGACCGTCTGATCATCGCCGACGAGGACGACCAGCGCCTTGCCCGGCTCCAGCAGCACGAACTCGATGTGCTTGAGACGCGTCACCTGCTTGTCGGCGAGGACGACACCGGCGCAGTGCGACAGCCCGGAGATCATCTCGCCGACCTCGCGCAACACGTCATCCACTGTCGTCGTGCGCTTGCTAGCGATGTGGGCTTCGATCTGCCGGCGGTCCTTGCTGGTGAGGTCGCCGACCTCGAGCAGGCCGTCGACGAACAGGCGCAGGCCGAGCTGCGTCGGCAAGCGCCCCGCCGAAGTATGCGGCGCGACGATCAGCCCGAGCTGTTCCAGGTCTGACATGACGTTGCGGATCGAGGCGGGCGACAGCGCCATCGGCAGCACGCGCGACAAGTTGCGCGAGCCAACCGGCTCACCCGTTTCGAGGTATGACTCGACGATCTGCCTTAGAATTGTGCGGGAGCGCTCGCTGAGCTTGGTCAGCTCGCTTCCGCCATCGGTCATCGATCGGGCTATGTTCGATCCTCGTCTAGAAGTTGCGCAAGATTAGGGACGCCGGACCATCTTCGTCAAATTGGCCGGTTGTTTTGGTTGAAGCGCGGCAGACGCTCCCGTAGGTTGCGCCCAAATTCACCCCGCAACAATCAGGCTCGGCATCAGCTCAATGCGCCCTTCGAAACGCAATCCCGACGAGTTACGCCGCGTCTCCATCGAGCGCGCCGTCTCCAAGCACGCCGAAGGGTCCTGCCTGATCAAGTTCGGGGATACGCACGTCCTGTGCACCGCCAGCCTCGAGGAGCGGGTTCCGCCCTGGCTGAAAGGTCTAGGCCGCGGCTGGGTTACGGCCGAGTACGGGATGCTGCCCCGCGCCACCAACGATCGTATGCGCCGTGAGGTGACGGTCGGCCACGCTTCCGGGCGCACGCAGGAGATACAACGTTTGATCGGCCGCGCCCTGCGCGCCATCGTCGATTTGCCGAAACTCGGCGAGCGGCAGATCAGCGTCGACTGCGATGTCATCCAGGCGGACGGCGGCACGCGCACCGCCGCCATCACCGGCGCCTGGGTGGCGCTGCACGATTGCCTCGCCTGGATGAAGACCCGTGAGATGACCCGAGCCGACCCGTTGCGCGATCACATCGCCGCCGTCTCATGCGGCATCTGCAGCGGCAATGCCGTGCTCGATCTCGATTACGCCGAAGATTCGGAAGCCGACACCGACGCCAATTTCGTCATGACCGGCGCCGGCCGCATTGTGGAAATCCAGGGCACGGCGGAGAAAGTGCCGTTCAGCGAGGAGGAGTTCCTCGGCCTGCTTGCGCTCGCCAAGAAGGGAGTGGCCAAATTGGTCGATCTGCAGAAAATGGCGGTGATGTGAGCGCGCAGGCCGCGTCCTCCCGTGGCCATCGCCCGATCACCGGCCGATTGGTGATCGCAACCCACAATCCAGGCAAGCTCGAGGAGCTGCGCGAATTGCTCGTTGGCTACGGCATCACGGCGGCATCGGCGGCAGACCTTGGCCTGCCGGAGCCGGCGGAGACCGGCCGGACCTTTCGCGACAATGCGCGCATCAAGGCAATGGCGGCGGCCAAAGTCGCCTCCTTACCCGCTTTTGCCGATGATTCCGGACTGGCGGTGGATGCGCTTGGCGGCGAACCCGGTATTCATTCGGCGCGCTGGGCGGGCCCTGATAAGGATTTTCGCCTGGCCATGAACGAGATTCAAACGCGGCTGATGGCAAAGGGCGCCAAGGCGCCGGGTGAGCGGCGCGCGCATTTCGTCTCCGCGCTGTGCGTCGCCTGGCCGGACGGTCATGTGGAGGAATTCGAGGGCCGCGTCGACGGCACTCTGGTCTGGCCGCCGCGCGGTGACCTGGGCTTCGGCTACGATCCGCTCTTTCGTCCCGATGGCCACGCGCTTACGTTCGGCGAGATGAGCAGCGAGGATAAGCACGGCCTGCCGCCGAAGGGCAAAGGGCTGTCGCACCGTGCCCGCGCTTTCCTGCAACTGGCGGAGGCCTGTCTTGCGCGACGATGATGCAACCCGCGCAACCGTCGACGCCCCCGCCTTCGGCGTCTATGTGCATTGGCCGTTTTGCCTATCGAAGTGCCCCTATTGCGATTTCAACAGCCATGTGCGCCACGCCGCCATCGACGAGGTGCGTTATGTGAGCGCCTTCACAGCCGAAATCGCGGCGGCGGCCGCGCGCGCCCCGGGCCGCACGGTCTCGAGCATTTTCTTTGGCGGCGGCACGCCCTCGCTGATGCAGCCGGGCACCGTCGGCGCCATTCTCGACGCGATCGCGCGGCACTGGAGCATCGCGCCCGATGCCGAGGTGACGCTGGAGGCCAATCCCACCAGCGTCGAAGCCACGCGCTTTCGCGGCTATCGCTCAGCCGGCGTCAATCGCGTGTCGCTCGGCGTGCAGGCGCTCGACGATGCCGCGCTTGCGCAGCTCGGACGCCTGCATACGGCACAGGAGGCGCTCGATGCGGTCGCCATCGCACGCGCAATCTTCGATCGTTATTCGTTCGATTTGATCTATGCGCGGCCCGGCCAGACGCCGGCGGCATGGGCGGAGGAGCTCAAGCGCGCCATTGCCGAAGCCGCCGAACATCTCTCGCTCTATCAGCTCACCATCGAGCAGGACACGCCGTTCGAGATGCTGCACAAGGCCGGCAAGCTGGTGATCCCGGACGACGAGCTCGGGCGCGCTCTTTATGACACGACACAGGCGATCTGCGCGGCCTCCGGCCTGCCGGCCTACGAGGTCTCCAACCATGCTTGGGCGGGCGCCGAATGCCGGCACAATTTGGTCTATTGGCGCGGCCACGAATATGCGGGGATCGGGCCGGGCGCGCATGGACGGCTGGACGTCGCCGGCCGCCGCATCGCGACCGCCACCGAGAAACGGCCGGAGGCGTGGCTGATGCGGGTGGAATCGCTCGGCCACGGCATCGTGACCGACGAGCCGCTCACCCGCGAGGAAATATCGGACGAATTCCTGCTGATGGGACTGCGTCTCACCGAAGGCATCGATCTCGCACGTTACGAGCGCCTGGCGGGCCGGCCGCTCAATCCCAAGCGCATTGCGCTGTTAAACGACGAAGGTGCGGTGGAGACAACCGCGAGCGGGCGGCTGCGCGTCACGCCTGCGGGATTCCCGGTGCTCGATGCGGTGGTTGCCGATCTGGCGGCCTGAAAGGGGGATCAGGTCCCCGATGCACCGAAGGCCTTGGGCGGCGGATTGATGATTTGCCCGCCGGTCGGCGTCACCCGCAGCACGGCAAGGCCGCGCTGATTGGTGCCGTCGGGACGGAAGCGAAACAGCCCGTCGATACCGGTGAAGCCCGAGGCGTTGGTCAGCACCTCTTCGGAGAACCGCTGCGGCCCTTGCGTCTTGGTCAGCGCGGCGACCAGCGCCACCGCGTCATAGGCCAGCGTGGCAGTGCGCACCGGATCCTGCCCGTAGCGGGTGCGATAGCGGCCGGAGAAATTGCGGAAGCCGGTAGAATCCGGTCCCGCGTACCAGGCGCCTTCCAGCGCCGGATTGGAAAAGATTTGCGCGTCCTCCCACAATCCGCTGCCGAGGATTTGCACGCGCTTAATGTCGACCCCGCTCGTGGCCAAGCTCTGCATCAGCGTCGACGCCGCCTCGGCGCCGTCCGGAATGAAGATGCTGTCGGCGCGGCTCGCCACCTGCGCCACCGCGCGGACCCGTTCCGGCATCTGCGCGCGGTCGAGCGGATAGCGTTCGAGCGCCACGATGCGCGCGCCGCGGCGGCCGGCCGATTGCTTGAAGGCGGCCTCGACCACGGTGCCATAGGCATTGTCCGGCACCAGCGCGGCAATCGAGCGTTTGCCCTGGCTGGCGGCATAGCCGATGATCCGATCGACATCGGACTCCGGCAGGAAGCTCAGGAGATACACGCCGCGCGCCGCCACATTGGCGTCGGTCGAGAACGCGATCACCGGCACGCCACGCGTGCGCGCGAGCTGTCCGACCGGGCCGACCGAATGGGCGAATAACGGGCCGAGAATGATTTCGGCGCCTTCGTCGAGCGCCTGCTGCGCGGCTTGCTGGGCGCCGGGCGCGCTGCCACCGTCATCCTTCACCAGCAGCTGCACGTCCGGATTATTGAATTCGGCGAGCGCCATTTCCGCGGCATTGCGCATCGAGAGCGCAGCGACCCCGGCATTGCCGCCGGCCGACAACGGCAGGATCAGCGCTACCTTGACCTGGCCCGCCCCGATCGGCGCGGCCGTTTGCGGCGGCGCGCCGGGCGCTTGCGAGCTGGAAAAAACGTCGCCGGGATTGAAGCCGCCGGTACAGCCCGCGAGCAGGACGGTCGAGGATGCAGCGAGCGCACGGAGCCAAGGGCGGAACCAAGGACGGAACCAAGCCATGGCAGCGCGCGCCGGCGGAGACCTCCGCACCTGCGATACTCGGAACATGGCCGGTCTCCTCGGCAACGACGAAACGGCGCCACCAGACCTCATATTATACCAATCCGGCATTTTGTCGGTGAATAGTTAACCAAATGGAAAGGATAACGAATTCTAGCACGCCGATGACGCGCTGGGGTGGCGCCGCTAGACTAGTGTGGCGGTTCAGAAGTTCCCCATTCCTTGCAGCCAGGTCGGGAGGGAACTTCTGAACCAAAGCCACACTAGCAACGCTATGATTTCTAGTGTCCCTTTGAATCCGAAGTTCGCAAGAGCGGTCGCGGCGGGTGTGTGCTAACTTCGGATTCGGGACACTAGCGCCATGAGCACAGACAAGGGCGTGGCGGGGACGGGGCGGACTGGCGGGGGAGACCGCGCCGCCCGGCGCTACCTCCTCGCCGGCCAGGCGATCAGCGCACCGGCGCTCGCGTCCGGCCTGTATCTGGTTGCCACCCCGATCGGCAATCTGCGTGACGTCACCTTGCGCGCCCTGGAAGTGCTGGCCGCCGCCGACGCGATCGCCTGCGAGGATACTCGTGTCACTCGCAAGCTGCTCGATCGCTACGGCATAGCCACGCCGCTCACGCCCTATCATGAGCACAATGCCGCGCAGGCGCGGCCGAAGCTGCTCGAGCGGCTCGCCACCGGCGCGTCGATTGCGCTTGTCTCCGATGCCGGCACGCCGCTCGTCTCCGATCCGGGATTCAAGCTGCTGCGCGCCGCGCACGACGCCGGCCTTGCCGTGACCGCGCTGCCCGGCGCTTCCGCCGTGCTGGCGGCGCTTGTGGCCGGCGGCTTGCCGACCGACCGGTTCTTTTTCGAAGGATTTCTGCCGGCAAAGGAAGGCCAGCGGCGGGCGCGTGTCAGCGAACTGGCGCGGATTCCCGCGACGCTTGTTCTGTTCGAGAGCGGTCCGCGTCTTGCCGGCGCGCTGGCCGATCTTGCCGCAGGGCTCGGCGCGCGCGACGCCGCCATCTGCCGCGAATTGACCAAGCTGCACGAGGAGGTGCGGCGCGGCGATTTGCCGGCGCTGGCCAGCCATTACGCCGCGCTTGCTCCGCCGCGCGGCGAGATCGTGATCGTGGTCGCGCCGCCGGACGCGCGGGCTGCGGTCATGGACGTCCAGGATCTGGATGCGCTGTTACGCCGGGCGCTGGAGCGCGTTTCGGTCAAGGAGGCAGTGGGTGAAGTCGCCGCCGTCAGCGGCCACTCCCGACGCGATGTCTATCAGCGCGCCCTGGCGCTGGCGAAGGAGCGTGAGCATGGCCAGATCCGCTGAGCCGCCGCGGCCGCGACCGCGTGCGCTGATGCCGCAAGGCCCGCGCCCGGAGCGTCAGATCGCGTTCCGGCTCGGCCTTTCGGCGGAGAGCCGCGCCGCAGCCTTTCTCATTGCCAAGGGTTTCCGCATTCTGGCGCGGCGGTGGCGCAGCCGGGTCGGCGAGATCGACATTGTCGCTCGGCGCCGCAAGCTCCTGGTGTTCATCGAAGTCAAGGCGCGCGAGCGGCTCGACGATGCGGCCTGGTCGGTGACCGATCGGCAACGCGCGCGCATTACCGCGGCCGCGGAGGCGTGGCTGGCCACGCATCCCACGCCCGACATCCTCGATATGCGTTTCGATGCCGTGCTGGTCGCGCCCGGCCGCTTGCCGCGTCACATCCCGGCCGCGTTCGACGCGAGCTAGCGATGATCCCGAAAAGCGGGGGCGGTTCAATTCGATTGAATTAGATCGTGGTTTAAGCCGCGCGCAATTTCTGGAAGAAATCTTCGACCTGGTCGCGAATGCGCGTCGCCACGCCGCCGAGATCGTCGGCAACAGACTTGACGCTGCCGGCGCTGTCGCGCGTCGCCGCGGTCGCCTCGCCCACGCGCTCAACCTCGCTCGCGGTCTCATTGGTGCGCCGGGCCGCGGTTTCCACGCTGCGCGCGATTTCCTGGGTAGCGGCGCCCTGCTCGGTCACCGCGGCAGCGATGGCGCCGCTGATTTCGCCGATATCGCGGATGGTGCGCTCGATGGCGGCGATGGCGTCGATCGAACGCATGGTGGCGCTTTGCATGCCGGAAATCTGCGCGCCGATGTCCTCGGTGGCTTTGGCGGTCTGCCCCGCCAGCGCTTTCACCTCATTGGCGACAACCGCGAAGCCGCGGCCGGCCTCGCCCGCGCGCGCCGCCTCGATGGTGGCGTTGAGCGCAAGCAGGTTGGTCTGCTCGGCAATGTCGGTGATCAGCCGGACCACGTTGCCGATCCGTCCGGCAGCCTCGTTGAGCTCCTTGACCGTGGCGTTGGTCACCCCGGCTTCGGTCACCGCTTTGGTGGCGATGGCATTCGACTGCACCGCCTGCCGGTCGATTTCCGACACCGACGCCGCCAGTTCCTCGGCGGCGGCCGCAATGTCCTTGACGTTGGTGGACGCGTCGGCGGACGCGGTGGCGGCGCCCGCCGTTCTGCGCGATGCACGGTCGGCGGCACCGCTCAATTGCGTGGAAGCTCCGAGCATCTGGTCGGACAGGCGGCCGAGTTCCGCCAATGTGGCCTCGACGTCGGCGCCGAAGCGGGCGATCTCAGCCGACATCCGCTCTTGCTGGTGGGCGCGCGCCTGCGCATCGGCGACGATGGTGCGGTTCATGTCCTCGTTGCTGCGCATGGCGGCCTGGAAGATGGCGATGGTGCGGGCGAGCGCCCCGACCTCATCGCCGCGCTCGGTATAGGGCACGGTGATCTGAGATTCTCCGGCGGCGACCGCCTCGGTGACGCGCGTGATGCGGGCGAGCGGCCGCGCCACCGCGCGCCAGATCGTATAGGCCCCGGCCCCCGCCAGCAGCAGCGCGAACGATCCGAGAATCGTCATCAGCCAGGCGGTGGCGCTGATGTTGCTGTCGACCTGCGCGTAGAGCTGTTCGGCGCGTTGCGCATAGCCGGCGGCCAGCCGGTTGAGATCGTTGGTCAGGAGCGTATGCACCGTTCCGGCGTCGTCGAAGGCGGCCCACTGCCGCGCCGCTTCCACGCCTTGATCGTTGGCGCGGCGGACCAGCTCGCGCCGGAAGTCCTGGAATATCTTGACGCGACCGGAAAATTCCTGAAAGCGGGCAGCCTCCTCGGGCCGCACATGACGCGCCCAGTCCTTCATCACCGTTGCAATGCGATCGGTGAACTTCTGCAAGGCCGCCGCGTGTTGCCTGCCCCCGGCATCGTCCGTCGCCAAGACAAGGCCGCGCGTCTCCATCCCGACCGCATAGATGAGGCCGTTGACGCGTTCGACATCCATCGCGCCGGAATAGACGGATTCGAATTCCTTGGTGAGGACCGAATGCTGATAGGCGCTGATCACGGCCACGGCCGCGAGCGCCACGGTCGCGGTGGCGAGCAGCGCGAAGATCGCGTAGAGCTTGGATGCAATTGATAGCTGCGGCAGCCTCACCTTGGTCCCCCCGCCCGGCAGTCCCCTCAAGGCGGTAAGATGGGGGTAAAATGTTAACTTCGCGTTTGCGTTACCGAATTCCTCACCTTCCGGACGTCCCATGAGCCTGAAAGTCGCGGTGCAGATGGACCCGATCGCCCGGATCAATATCCGTGGCGATTCCACCTTTGCCTTGCTGCTGGAGGCGGAGCGGCGGGGCCATGCGGTGGCCTATTACACCCCGGACCGGCTGGCGCTGCGCGGCAACGGGGTGTTTGCCACCGTGCACCCGCTACGGGTGCGCGACCAGGAGGGCGACCATTTCACCTTGGGCGAGGCGCGGCGGGTGGAACTGACCGAGTTCGACGTGGTGCTGCTGCGGCAGGACCCGCCGTTCGACCTCGCCTACATCACCACCACCCATGTGCTGGAACGCATTCATCCCCGTACCCTGGTGGTCAACGATCCGGCGCAGGTGCGCAATGCGCCGGAGAAAATGTTCGTGATGGAATTTGCCGACCTGATGCCGCCGACACTGATCAGCCGCGACCTGGCGGAAATCAAAGCGTTTCGGGCGGAGCACGGCGACATCGTGATGAAGCCGCTCTATGGCAAGGGCGGGGAGGCGGTGTTCCTGCTGGCCAGGGAAGACCTGAATTTCGGATCGCTGTACGACCTGTTCGCCGCCACCTTCCGCGAGGCCTGGGTGGTGCAGAAATTCCTGCCGGCGGTGAAACAGGGCGACAAGCGCATCATCCTGGTGGACGGCGAATTCGCCGGCGCGGTCAATCGCGTGCCGGCGCCGGACGATCTGCGCTCCAACATGGTGCGCGGGGGGGTGCCGGCGGCCACCGGCCTGACCGAACGCGAGCGCGAGATCTGCGCCCGGCTTGGGCCGCCGTTGCGCGAGCGCGGCCTGATTTTCGTCGGCATCGACGTGATCGACGGCTTCCTCACCGAGATCAACGTCACCTCGCCGACCGGCATTCGTGCCATCCAGAACCTGGGCGGACCGGACGTGGCGGCCATGATCTGGGATGCGATCGAGGCCAAGCGGCGGGGCTGAATCCCCGGCCCGCTATCCCTGCTGTTCCGTCTAACGCGCCTTATATTCTGCAGGGCCGAGCGTGGGAACGACGCTCCGGCTTGGCTATTAATACGATATGCGGGCCAAAATCGTTTTACCCCTCGTCTGCGCCACAGCCAGTCTGCTGGGTAGCAGCCTTGCCGCCCTCAGCCAGGCAACATCGTGGGCGACCTACACCGACCAGCGAGGTACTCGCATTCAGTATCCAGCGGACATTTTTTCGGTTTCGCAGGGCCCTGGTGAGCGCGGTGAAGGTCAGGTTTTCACCACGCGAGATGGTCGTGCCCGGCTGCACTTGTACTCCATGCCCAACGCCAAAGCGCTTTCTCCAGCAGCCTTCATGCGCAGCGAATTCCCGGCGCACCGGTCGTCCCTAACGTACGATCGGGTGGCCCGAAACTTCTTTGCAATCTCGACGCGGCGAGGAAGTCTGATCGCATATTTACGTTGTAACTTCTCATCTGTTGCAGGAGGAACGTTGCATTGTGTCGAGCTGAGATATCCGATTAGTGAAAAACGAGCGTGGGATGCGATCGTCACACGGATAAGCCGGTCAGTTCGCCCGTTACCTTGAGCCTCCAAAATTGCACTTGAGCTTTTGGGAATTGGCCGAAAAAACTCACCGCCATTGGCATTCCCGCATGCCCTGATCTCCGTTTGGTAGCCCCTGCTTTGCCGATCAACCCTACTTCACGCCTCGGTTGACGCCTGGGACCGCCGCCGACCGCATGTTCTCGGATTGTTCTTGTTCTCGTCTACTCCTTTTGATAGTCTTGCGGCAGGCGGGGCATGCCATGGTCCAGCGCGTTTCCACGGTGGCGTTCGAGGGCATCGAGGCCCGCGCGGTCGATGTGCAGGTGCAGGTCGCGCCGGGCTTGCCTGCGTTCAATATCGTCGGGCTTCCTGACAAGGCCGTGTCGGAGGCGAAGGAGCGCGTGCGCGCGGC
>JBKKAF010000107.1:0-10281 GCA_046714775.1 Xanthobacteraceae bacterium
CGGCCGCGCCCATTAATCAGCGCGCCTTGGCGCAGCCTGTACGGAACGAGTGTCATGAAAGTTCGCAATTCGCTGAAATCCCTGCGCGGGCGCCACCGCAACAACCGCATAGTGCGTCGCAAGGGCCGGGTCTATGTCATCAACAAGACCCAGCCCCGGTTCAAGGCGCGCCAAGGCTGAGCGCCAAGGCTGAGCGCCAAAGCTGAGCGCCGCGCCAGCCGACATATTCACGCCGCTTTGACTACATCTGATCTTTGCCCGGATGCGGCAGAGCGATAAGTTACGCCCCATGGGCCAGCGATTCCACGCCATCGTCCTGTCAGCAATGCTCGCCACGGCGAGTGCTGCCGCCGTCGCGGCATTCGCCCAGACCGTCAATCCGGAGCCGCTCAGGCCGGTCGAGCCGCCGCGCGAGCTTCCGCGCGTGCAACGCGGCCAAAGCCTCGACAAGCTGTTCGAAGCGCTCAAGCTCGCGCCCGACGAGGCCAGCGCCAAATATGTCGAGAATCGCATCTGGGCGGCTTGGCACGCGTCCAACAGCGATACCACCACGCTGTTGATGTCGCGGGTGAAGATTGCCGTCGACGCCAAGGAGGTCGATCTCGCGATCAGGCTCCTGACCTCGATCATCGCGATCAGGCCCGACTATATCGAAGCGCGCAATCAGCGCGCCACGCTCTACTACATGAAGAAGGATTTCAGCAGCTCGCTCGCCGACATTCACAACGTGCTGGCGCGCGAGCCGCGTCATTTCGGGGCGCTGTCCGGGCTCGGAATGATCATGCAGGAATTCGGCGACGACAAAGGCGCGCTGGAAGCCTTCCGTCGCGCGGTTGCGCTGCATCCGCATCTCGAGCGGATTCCCGACCTGGTCAAAAAGCTGACCGAAAAGGTCGAAGGGCGCGCGATCTGATCGCGTGCCGTTTGCTCAAGTAAAAGCTAGATCTCGTCCACCGCGTCCGAACCCACAAACGCGATCCGCAACATGTTGGTGGCGCCCGGCGTTCCGAGCGGAACGCCGGCCACGATGATGATGCGCTGGCCGGACCTGGAAAATCCGTCCTTGAAGGCGAGGCGGCCGGCGCGCTCCACCATGTCATCCTGATCGTGGGCGTCCTCGGCCACGATGCAGTGGATGCCCCAGACCAGCGAGAGCCGGCGGCCGGTCGACAATTTCGGCGAGATGGCGACGATCGGCGGCTTCGGTCGCTCGCGCGCCACCCGCATCGCGGTCGATCCGGAAAAGGTCCAGCAGGCGATGGCCGACAGTTCCAGCGTCTCGGCGATCTGCCGGGCCGCCGCCGCGATGGCGTCCGAACCCGTCGCCTCCGGTTCGCTGCGTTGGGCATCGATGATGGTGCGGTAGATCGGATCGCTCTCAACCTCCTCGGCGATGCGGTTCATGGTGGCGACCGCTTCGACTGGATATTGCCCGGCCGCCGACTCGGCCGACAGCATCACCGCGTCGGCGCCCTCGAAGATCGCGGTGGCGACGTCGGACACTTCCGCGCGGGTCGGAATCGGGCTTGTGATCATGGATTCCAGCATCTGGGTCGCGACCACCACCGGCTTGCCCTCGCGGCGCGCGGTACGCGTCATGAATTTCTGGATGCCCGGCACCTTTTCGAGCGGCATTTCAACGCCGAGATCGCCGCGCGCCACCATCAGCGCATCGGCCAGATCGAGGATCTCGCCGAGATGGGCGACTGCTTGCGGCTTTTCGATCTTCGCCATCAGGGCAGCGCGGCCACGGGTGATCTTCTTGGCTTCCGCGATGTCGTCGGGCCGCTGGATGAAAGACAGCGCCACCCAGTCGATGCCGGTCTCCAGCGCGGCTTCCAGATCGGAGCGGTCCTTGGGAACCAGCGCGGAGAACGGAATCAGCGTATCGGGCAGGCTCACGCCCTTGCGGTCCGAAAGCGCGCCGCCGACATCGACGCGCGTTACGATGCGGGTCTTGTCGGCTTCCAGCGCGGTCAGTTGCACCTTGCCGTCGTTGAGCAGCAGCCGATGGCCCGGCTGCATGGCGGCAAGAATTTCCGGATGCGGCAGATGCACGCGGTTGCCGTCGCCGGGCGTGTCGCTGGAATCGACCGTAAACGTATCGCCCTTGGCGAGCGTGATCGAACCCGACCCGAACCTGCCGATGCGCAGCTTCGGGCCTTGCAGGTCGACCAGAATTCCGATCGGCCGGCCGTGCTCCTCCTCGATCGAACGGATCGCGGCCACGAGCTCGCGCATGCGCTCGTGGCTGGTGTGACTCATGTTGATGCGGAACACGTCGGCGCCGGCCTGAAACAGGCGCGCGATCACATCGCGTTCGGACGACGATGGTCCGAGGGTGGCGACGATCTTGGTTCGGCGCAGGCGGCGCATCAGTTCTTGCTTCGTGGCCGGGGCGCCGGCGCCACGCCCGGCGCGCCGCTGCCCGGCGGTGTCTGGATCAGCGGAACGCGCGATTGCAGCGGTTGCTGCGGCGCCTGGTCGGCCGATTCGGTGAGCTGCACCGTCCACGACGGCTGTTCGCCAGTGTCGACCTCGAAGAAGCCGGTGCGGTCAAACCCGCGCGCCAGGCAGTCCTCGGTCCCGCGGATGGTGAATTCCTTGTCGCGTGTGCACATGAAGGCTTGGCCGGACCATTCGCCGCCGCGATCGTAGTCGACGGCATAGACGTAATAGAAGCGCGCCACCAGCACCCCGCGCAACAAAGTTTCGCAGCTGCGCGCCGAAAGATTCCACCAGCCCTCCGTGGTCCAGCCTTCCGCTTCCTTGTAGCCGACCGCGATGCCGACCCGGTTGCCGGTATTGTTGCAAAGCCGGAAGTCGGCCACCGCCGGCGTGGACGAGAACGCGAGCACGATCGGGAGCAGAGCGCCGCCGATCACCGCGCCTGGCCAAGTCACTGCGCGCGACCAAGTCACTCGGGAAAAGAGCGACATCGGCAAATTCCCACAGTCATCGATCGGCATCTCGTTGCTGAATGGTGGCGAGCGGCGACGGGCCGTCGGCCGGTGTCCCTCGCGCGATATCGCGTGAACCCTCAAGGCCTGTCAACGAGAATGGCGCGGAAGTCGTTGACGTTGGTGTAGGTCGGGCCGGGCATCAGGAGATCACCGAGCTTGGAAAAGAATTCGGTCGAATTGTTGTCGTTAAGAAAAGCGGCCGGATCGAGGCCAAGCCCGCGGGCGCGGGCCAATGTGGTGCTGTCGACAAAGGCGCCGGCGGGATCGTCCGGCTTGCCGCCGCCGCCGTCGGTGCCGTCGGTGTCGGCGGCGATCGCGGCAATTGCCGGCGTATCGGCGAGTGCCAGCGCAAGCGCCAGTGCCAACGCGTATTCCTGATTGGGCCCGCCGCGGCCGCGACCCTGCAACGTCACCGTCAACTCGCCGCCGGAGAGGATGACCGCGCGGCGCCCTTGTGCTCGCAGGTCGCGCACCAATTCCGCATGCTCGGCCGCGACCTCGCGCGCCTCTCCCTCGACGTCGCTGCCGAGAAAGATCCAATCATAGCCGGCGGCGCGCACCACGGGCTCCACCTCGCGAAAGATCTCGGCGGGCCGCATCGCAAGCTCGAAGCTTGTGTTGGCGAACAGCGCATCGCCCGGTTTCGGCGTCTCGTTGGTGGGATCGGCAAGTGCGCGGGTCACCGCTTCCGGGACCTGCACACGATAGCGCGCGAGGATCGCGCGCGCGTCCGCCAGCGTGGTGGGATCGGGCGCCGTTGGCCCCGATCCGATCGCCGCCGGATCGTCATTGGGGACGTCGGAGATGGCGAGCGTGATCAGCCGCGCCGGCCAGACGCGCTCGGCGAGCCGTCCGCCTTTGATGCGGGACAGATGTTTACGCACGGTATTGATTTCGACAATCGTGGCGCCGGAGGCGAGCAGCGCCCGCGTCAGCGCCTGTTGCTCGGTGAGCGACAATCCGGCGGCCGGCGCCACCCAATTCGCCGAAGCGCCGCCCGAGATCAGCACCAGCACCAGATCGTCCGGCCCGGCCGCATCGGCGAGCGCCAGTGTCTCGAATGTCGCTGCAAGACCTGCGGCATCGGGAATCGGATGGCCGGCCTCGATGGTCGGCAACAGGCGGGTGGGTCGCGCATAGCCGCGCCGTGTGACCGCAAGGCCGCCGATGCGGCTTGCCGGGACGCCGAGTTCGTCGAGATAGCGGCGCTCGGCCACTTCGACCATGGAGCCTGCCGCCTTGCCGGCCGCCAGGATCAGGAGCCTGCCCGTTGCGGGCGGCGGGGGCAGGTACGGGGATAAGAAGCTCGCCGGATGCGCGGCCGCGACCGCCGTGGTGAACAGGCCTTGGAGAAAGTTGCGCGGCGTTGCCGTCACCGGTCTACCTCGTGTGCGTTTGGATTTTGCCACCTGTGGTAATGTTCACCTCGTCAACAGGGATGTCATCAATTTTCGAAACTACATCGAGATAAGGCGTGAATCGTGTGGAGAGAGCTGGTGTGGCGGTTCAGAAGCTCCCCATCACTGGCCGCCGGGTCGGGAGGGAGCTTGTGAACCAAAGCCACACTAGAAACGCTATAATTTCCAGTGTCCCTTTGAATCCGAAGTTCGCAAGAGTGCTCGCAGCGGGTGCGTGCGAACTTCGGATTCGGGACACTAGAGCATGATCCCGAAAAAGCCTGCCCCGGACGTGGTC
This sequence comes from Xanthobacteraceae bacterium, assembly GCA_046714775.1. Lineage (GTDB taxonomy): Bacteria > Pseudomonadota > Alphaproteobacteria > Rhizobiales > Xanthobacteraceae > VAZQ01. The sequence continues at coordinate 4,659 of JBKKAF010000107.1, forward strand.
CAGGGTGGGAACCGGTTTTCGGAAAAGATCATGCTCAAACAAAATGCTAGACCATGATCCGATTCTGAAGCGGAGCATGGTCTAGGGTCCTAGGGATCGCGAGAGAGACACGACATGGCCAAAGAAGAGCTGCTGGAATTCGACGGGGTGGTGACGGAGGTGCTGCCCGACGGCAACTTCCGCGTTAAGCTCGATAACGAGCATGAGGTTCTTGCCTACACTGCCGGCAAGATGCGCAAGTTCCGTATCCGGACCGGCGTCGGCGACCGAGTGATCGTGGAGATGTCTCCCTACGATCTGCAGCGCGGCCGGATCAGTTTCCGGCACAAATCGGACCGCCCGCTACCGTCCGCCACCGGGCAGCGCCGGGCGCATTTCCGCAGGCGCTGAGCCAACCGGCATCACGAGACCATGAGCCAATTCATTTGAATCGGCTCATTGCCTAGAGCGTGATTGCTTCAGGTTGAATCGCAATCACGCTCTAGCTCATTGTTTGAGCATGATCTTTTCCGAAAACCGGTTCCCACTTTTCGGGATCATGCTCTAGCTTTTATCTGACACCCGAAATTCGGTTCTAAAGCCCGATGGCCAGCACGGTCGACGCGCCGATGCCGAAGACCAGCACCAAAAGCGCAAACGGATCGTAGTTGGGGTGGAATATGCGGGGCGCGCGCATGGCGTCCTCCGAGGATGTTGTCCCGGGAGAAACGCGCCAGCCGCCGCCATTGTTCCTGCTTCCCCTGCAAACAAAACGGGCTTGCACGCGGTGGGGTGCCAGCCCGTTTTCCGTTGCGGGTAAGGCCGCAGGCTAGACCATGATCCGATTTAATTGAATCGCATCATGATCTAGCTTTTTGTTTGAGCATGATCTTTTCCGAAAACCGGTTCCCACCCCGGACCACGTCCGGGGCAGGCTTTTTCGGGATCATGCTCTATTGGGCGGTGGCGCCGGAAACCTTCACCACCTGCGCCCATTTTTCGATGTCGGCGCGCAGATATTTGTCGAACTCGGCCGGGCTCATCGGCATCGGTACGGCGCCCTGCTTCGCCCAGGCCGCCTTCACGTCCGGGCGGTTCATGGCTTTGACCAGCTCGGCGTTGAGCTTGTCGATGACCGGCTTCGGCGTTCCCGCCGGCGCCATGAACCCGAGCCAGATCGTCGACTCGTAGCCGGGCACCCCCGCCTCATCGATGGTGGGCACTTCCGGCATCACGTCCGAACGCTTCTTGCCGCTGGTTCCGAGCGCGATCACCTGACCGGATTGGACGTTGGGCGCCAGCACCGTGATGGCGTCGAACATCATGTGCACATGGCCACCGAGCACGCTGCTGCGCATGTCGCCCGATGTCTTATGCGGCACATGGACGATGTCGGTACCGCTCATGGATTTAAACAGCTCTCCCGCCATGTGATAGGGCGTGCCGGGACCGGACGATGCGTAGTTGAGCTGTCCGGGCTTCGATTTAGCGAGCGCGATGAAGTCCTTCAGGTTCTTCGCGCCGGACGACGGATGCACCACCATCATGACGTCCGAGTAATTGACCGGAGTGATCGGAGCGAAATCGCGCATCAGCTGAAACGGCTTGTTCGGAATAAGCGACTCGTTGGTGGTGTGGGTGTTGGACATCATCAGCAGCGTGTAACCGTCGGGCGCCGATTTGGCGACTTCATTGGTCCCGATGATTGCACCGGCACCCGGCCGGTTCTCGACCACGAAATTCTGCTTCAGCGACTCGGTCAGATGTTGCGCCATGATGCGCGCATAGACATCGGCCGGCCCGCCGGCGCCGAACGGCACCACGATCCTGACGGACCTGGTCGGATAATCCTGTGCGAGCGCGCCCGCCGCGGGCCAGAGCAACGCCACGGCGGCAATCGCAAGTGCTTGAATGCGCAATGAGACGGGCATCGGCGATCCTCCCAGATCTTTGTGTTGCCCCAGTGTTAGACGACCGCGCTGCGGGGTCAATGCGGCGCGGTCTCACAGGCGCTTGATGTTAGGAAACCCCACGCGGCGCCGTCCATTCCCGGGGCGCAGCGGCGGATCATCGGCGGGGGGCGCTACGCTGCGCTTTTGGCGGTCAGAGCTGCCACCCTACCCGCCGGAGCGGGGTCTTTGCGCTTGAGCACCATGTCGGGCGTGGCGATTTCGAGGCGGTTGCGGCCGCGTTCCTTGGCCAGATAGAGCGCCTCGTCCGCCTGCGCGAGTTGCTTGGGCAATTCGATCGACGCATCCTGGCTCACCATCATCCCGATGCTGACAGTCGCCTTGACCGGCCGGCCATCGACTTCCGCCGCCGCGGCCGCGAAGGCGGTGCGAATGGCTCGGCAACCACCGAAGCCTTATCGCGGGTGGCATTGTAGGGCACGGCGCCGAATTCTTCCCCGCCGATCCGGCCGACGAGGTCGGACGGCCGCACATTTACTTTCGCCGTTTCGGCAAAGATCTGCAGCACGCGGTCGCCCACCGCGTGACCGAAGCGGTCATTGATCGACTTGAAATGATCGAGATCGACGAGGAGGACCGCGGTCGGACAGGCCCGGCCGGCCTGCCGCTTGAGCAGTTCCGTCCCCTCATGCGACTGCGCGAATCTCAGAGTTCTGAATCCACGCGAACAGCAGAAGCAATCCGAGGATCGCCTCCACGTAGATGGTGACCAGAAAGAGCGTATTGCCGTCGAGGTTCATCACGCCGGTGCTGATTTAATGCTGATTGCGAGACGCCAACTTTCCTAGCGGGATACCTATACGAGGACGGCAAAAAATCGATGAAATGCCGAAAGACTCCGGACGATGCCGCGTTATGGTTTCGACAATCTTGCCGGATTGAATCGGATTTGAACCACCCCGCACAGTTGCGCTCGATGGGCCGAAGCGCCCTGCGCGCGCGCAGGCCGCCGGCGACATCCGAAGTTCCTCCGTCAGCCGGAATCCACCCATTTTTGCCGGCATCTGTGACCTTGTCGGGCCGGGACGGGTCATCTAGGGTTCGCACCATCCGCAATCCGGATCAATTCTCATGAAAGTCTGCGACGGCATTGTTGGAGCTATCGGCAATACACCGCTGATCGCCCTGCGCGGCGCTTCGGCGGCCACCGGCTGTACCATTCTCGGCAAGGCCGAATTCATGAATCCCGGACAGTCGGTCAAGGACCGTGCCGCGCTCTTCATCATCGAGGACGCCGTGCGCAAGGGGTTGCTCGCACCCGGCGGCGTGATCGTCGAGGGAACCGCCGGCAATACCGGCATCGGCCTCGCGCTGGTCGGCAACGCCTTGGGCTATCGCACCGTGATCATCATCCCGAACACCCAGAGCCAGGAAAAGAAGGACATGCTCCGCCTGTGCGGCGCGGAACTGGTCGAGGTCCCGGCGGTGCCCTATTCCAATCCCAACAATTACGTGAAGGTGTCGGGGCGTCTCGCCGCCAAATTGGCGAAAACCGAAAGGCACGGCGCGATCTGGGCGAACCAGTTCGACAATGTCGCCAACCGCCAAGGCCATCTGGAAACGACCGGGCCGGAAATCTGGCAACAGACCGGCGGAAAGGTCGACGGTTTCGTCTGCTCGGTCGGCACCGGCGGCACCCTGGCCGGCGTCGGCATGGCGCTCAAGGCGCGCAACAAGAACGTGAAGATCGGCCTGGCGGACCCGATGGGCGCCGCGCTCTACAGCTATTACACGACCGGCGTGCTGCACGCCGAGGGCTCGTCCATCACCGAAGGCATCGGCCAGGGACGCATCACCAAGAATCTCGAAGACGCGCCAATCGACGTCGCCTACCAGATACCCGACGAGGAGGCGGTCTCGATCATCTTCCATCTGCTCAAGAACGAGGGGCTGTGCATGGGCGGCTCAACCGGCATCAATGTGGCCGGCGCGATCCGTCTCGCCAAGGAGCTTGGCCCCGGGCACACCGTCGTGACCATTCTCGCCGACTACGGCACGCGCTATCAGTCGAAATTGTTCAATCCCGAATTTCTGCACTCAAAAGGATTGCCGGTGCCGACCTGGTTGGAGCAGCCTTCCACGGTCAATGTGCCGTATGAGAAGGTCTGATCGCGCGGCGCCAAGCGTTGTTGCCGCGTGCGCGCCCTGCCCGATGCTACCGCTGTAGGCCCTTGGAACGGTCATGCCCGCTTCGCCCGCCCCTTCCAGCCGCTGGCTGGTCAGCAGTGATTGGCTTGCCGGCCGCCTCGGCACGCCCGATCTCGTGGTGCTGGACGGCTCGTATTATCTGCCCGCCCAGCAGCGCGACGCCGAGGCGGAATATCTCGCCGGTCATATTCCCGGCGCGGTGCGCTTCGACATCGAGGAAATCGCCGACAAGTCCTCGGGCCTGCCGCACATGGTGCCGTCCGCCGAGGCCTTCGCAGCGGCGGCCAGCTCGCTCGGCATCGGCGATCGGGACACCATCGTGGTCTATGACGGCGTCGGCATGTTCGCATCGCCGCGGGTGTGGTGGACGCTGCGGCTGTTCGGCGCCGATAACGTCTTCGTGCTCGAAGGCGGGTTGCCGAAATGGCGGGCTGAAGGCCGTCCCATGGAATCCGGCGCGGTGAAACGCCCTTCCCATCTCTTCAAGGCGCGCATGCGCGCCGGCGCCGTCGCGTCATTGACGGACGTACAGAGCGCGCTCGCCGGCAAGACGGCTCAGGTCGTGGACGCGCGCTCGCCGGAGCGATTTCGCGGCGAAGCGCCGGAACCGCGGCCGGGCCTGCGCTCGGGCCACATGCCGGGCTCCTTCAACGTGCCATCCACCGCCGTGATCGAAAACGGCACGCTGGTGGCGCCCGAGCGCCTCAAACAGGCTTTCGCCGCCGGCGGCGTCGACATCGACAAACCGGTCATTACCAGTTGCGGTTCAGGCGTCACGGCGGCCATCCTCTGGTTTGCGCTCGATGCGCTCGGACGGGAACCGAAAGCGCTGTATGACGGTTCCTGGGCCGAGTGGGGAGCGCGTGAGGATCTTCCGATCGCTACCACGCCAAAGTCTTGACCATGAAACGCTCCAAGGCTCCGGCCGCCATTGTCACCGGCGCAGCCAACGGCATCGGCCGCGGCATTGCGCAACATCTTCTGGCGGAGGGTTGGCGCGTGGTCGCGGTCGACCTGCCGAAAAGCGGTTTGACGCGCGCCTTTCCCAAGTCCAGGCGCACCATTGTCGGCATCGAGGGCGATGCCGCCAATGAAGACACGGCACGGCGCGCCGTGCAAGCCGCCACCCAACGGTTCGGCCGGCTCGACACCGTGGTGTCAATGCCGGTATCATGGTGCGCAAGCCGTTGCGCCGTTTGACCCTCGGCGAGTGACGCAAGGTCATCGACAGCAACCCTCACGGCGACATTCCTGCTCGCCCGTGCCGCCGAGAAAGCCCTGCGCGCGAGCAAGGGCGCGATCGTCACCGTCGCCTCTAGTGTGGCGGTTCAGAAGTTCCCCATTCCTGGCGGCGGGTCGGGAGGGAACTTCTGAACCAAACCCACACTAGCAACGCTATGATTTCTAGTGTCCCTTTGAATCCGAAGTTCGCATCAGTGCTGGCTAGATCGTGCGTGCGAACTTCGGATTCGGGACACTAGCGGCGCTGCCGCCGTCATTGCATAAGTGATGGCAATGTCCGACGC
>JBKKAF010000108.1:0-7298 GCA_046714775.1 Xanthobacteraceae bacterium
GCGCGCGCCATGTATCTCGGCTCGACGCTCTACCGCATTCATGGCTCGAACGAGCCGTGGACAATCGGCCAGGCGGTGTCCTCGGGCTGCATCCGCATGCGCAACGAAGACGTCATCCACCTGTACAATCAGGTCAAGGTCGGCACCCGGGTGGTGGTGATCTGAGCGACGCGGTCACCTAATACCAAGTTGCACAACGCCTGACTCGTCAGCCCGGGCTTGACCCGGGCATCCATCGCAAAAAGATGAGTCAATTCATGAAGATGGATTGCCGGGTCAAGCCCGGCAATGACGACGGAGATGGGTCGTCGTCAAAGACCGTTAGTATAACATGCAAAAAGGCCGCCCCACGATGGGGCGGCCTTTGCATATCAATGACCGGTTCGGATCAAGTGGCGTCGCCGCCACCGCCGCCGCCGTCGAAGCCGCCGCCAGGATCAAGCGATGAAAAATCCTCGCCCGCCGGGCCGCGGCCGATATCGTCAAGCCCGGCTTGGCGGGAGAGTTCTCCGCTGCCGCTGTCGCTCCAGGGCGAGGACGCGGCATTGGCCTGGTCGATGCCGCCCAGCCCGTCTTGGCTTTGCGGGCCGCCCATCATGGAGCGGATAGCCTCGAGCATCAGCGCTCCGCCGACCATGCCGGCCGCGGCGGCCGCCGCCGTGCCGAGGAACGATACGCCGCCGCCGCCATATGGTGCCGCGCGCGGGTCGGCGGCCATCGGTTGGGAAGCTCCCGGACGATAGCCCGGCGGCACGCCCATCGGCGTCTCCCCCGGCCGCACCGACGGCACCGAGCCGGCGCGCGGCGGCTCGCGCCGGCCCAACAGGGCATCGCGCATATTGTCGAGGAAGCTTCCTTGCCGCGCGGGCTCCGGGCTGATGCCGAGCTCGGCTTCGAGCTCGCGAATGCGGGCGTCGGCGCGCTTGAGCGCTTCGTCCTGCACCAGCACGGTCTGCGCCAGCGCATAGGGCGCGTTGGGCGCTTGGCGCAGGCCATCGGCGATGGCGCGCTCGGCCTCCGGATCGCGCTGCGCATCTTCCAAAGTGGCGAGGCGATCGAACAGTTCGGTAACGAGCTGCCGTTCCTCGGGGGTCATGGTCCTGTCCTTCCATGTTGAGTCCCCATCATGTAGGCAGGCACTGGGGCAGGGGAATGACCGGCCGGGGCAAAATTTTGCGCTGCCGCCGGTCCCGCCCGGTCACGCCAGCCGGACGCCGTGGCTCGCCAGCACAGCCGGAAAGCCGTCAGCGGCAAAAAACTCGTATTCGCGCTGTCGCAGGGTGGTGAGCGGATCGAGCCGGCGCAATTCGGCGTCGACAAAACCGGGATGGCACATCACCACGCCGCCGGCCGGCAGATGGTCGAGAAAACGTGGAAACGTGGCCGGGAAATCGGCGTCGTCGCGGAAGTCATAGGTGCCGGCGAAAGCCGGATTGGTTTGCACACCCAACTTTTCGGCGCGGCGGCGGAAATCGTGGCTCAGGACATCGAGCAACAGCGCCTTGCGGTCGCCGAACCGCTTCCCCCACGGCACCGCGCGGCCGCATTGGCGCACCCAGGCGCTCGGCGCCACATCTTTCACCACTTGCAGCACCGCGTCGCGAATCTGCGGAAACAGATGCACATGCTGGTGCCCGTCGATGAAGTCGGGCGGGCGGCCGAAAGTGTGAATGAACATTCGCAGCTGGGTCGCAATCTCGGCCACCAAACTGTCGTGCTTGAAGCCGCGGCACAGCCCGCGGGCGAACAGCGCGCCGAGCGACGGAAACGCGCCGTTGTCGAGCGGGCTGAAGTCCCGGCTCAACGGTTGGAACGGCGCGGTCAGCGTCAGATGCAGCCCGATGGCGACCCGCGGCCCGGCGGAATTGAGCATGGCGAGCGAGACCGCTTCCGAACGATGGAAGCTGGGCGCCGTCACCATCACCGACGTGGCATTGAGCCGCCAGCGCGCGATCAGGTCGCGGATCGCGGCATTGACTCCGGACGAGATGCCGTAGTCGTCGGCGCACAAGACGATGTGCCGGGGCGCGGATTTTTCCTCCGCGGCACGCACAGACGCCGGATTTTCGGATCGGTCGGCAAGCACGCCTCAACCCCATACTGGCGGCAGCCGCGTCGGCCGCCGGCTCCGCCCGGTCACTCCGCCGCCGAGCGGGCGGGCGGATCGTCCGCGCGGCCGGCGTCCTCGGCGCTCTTCAGGCTGTGCTCGGCCACGAAATAGACCGGACGTCCCTTCAGCTCGGAGAGGATCTTGCCGATATATTCGCCCATGATTCCGATCATGATCAACTGCACGCCGCCCAGCACCATCAAGCCGATCACCACCGAGGGATAGCCGGGCACCGACTCGCCGTAAATAAAAGTCTCGATCAGGATATGCACGCCGAAAATCAGCGCCAAACTCGCCATCAGCAATCCGAGCAGGCTGGCTAGCCGCAGCGGCGCCACCGAGAACGAGGTCAGTCCCTCGATCGAGAGGCCAAGCAGCGAGCCGAAATTCCAATTGCTCTTCCCGTGCTCGCGCGCGGCCGGCCGGTAATCGACCCGGATCTGCCGGAAACCGATCCAGGTCGCCAGACCTTTGAAGAACCGGTTGCGTTCGGGCAATTGGCGAAGCGCCGCCGCCGCCCGCGGCGACAGCAGCCGGAAATCGCCGGCATCCTCGGGGATTTTCTGGCGCGCGCCCCAGTTGATCATCGAATAGAAGGTCTTGACGCCGAGCCGCCGCAGCCAGGGCTCGTTCCCGCGATGCGCCTTGGCGGTGTAGACCACGTCGTAGCCCTGATCGAGCCAATGACCGACCAGCGTCTCTACCAGCGACGGCGGATGCTGACCGTCGCCGTCCATGAACAGGATGGCGCCGAAGCGGGTGTGATCGAGGCCGGCGAGCAGCGCGGCCTCCTTGCCGAAATTGCGCGAGAGCGACACGACCTGAACGTCCAATACGTCGGCGGGGAGCCCATGCGCCACCGCCAGCGTGGCGTCCCGGCTGCCGTCGTCGACATAGACCACTTCCGCGGCCAGCCCACGCGTGCGCTTCAGCTGCCGGGCGACTTCGGCGATCCGCGCATGCAGCGCCGGAAGCCCGGCCGCTTCGTTGAACAACGGCACGACAATCGACAGCCCGCTGTCCGGCCGCCCACGCGGCCGTGCCGGAGCGCCGGTTGCGCCTGTCAGGCCCATCGCATTGGCCGCCATCTGCCTGCCTTTCGAGCCCCCGAAGCCCGCAATTAAGACCGCAATTGACGATCTATAGCGCAAGCCCCGGTGCCTGTCGCGCCGGCCGGGCAGGTAACATTACCGCGCCCTCGGCGCGGCGTTGCGGACGTGCTAAGCGAAGCCAATCATGAGCGTTTTGCCGCCCGTTGGAACTCTCACCCGCCGCCTGCAAGAGGCTTGGCAGGACCGTGCCATAGCGCTCAAGGCGGTGAGCTTCGCGCTGGTCGGGCTGGTCAATTTCGCGGTCGATTTCGGGGTATTTTCTTTCGCCTATTTTTACCTCGGGCTGTCGATCATCCTGGCGAATGTGATCGCCTGGATCGTCGCGGTCAGCGGCTCCTATGTCCTGAACACGATGATCACCTTTGCCGCCGAATCCGGACGGCAGTTGCGCGTCAAGGACTACGCCACCTTCGTCGTCTCGCAGACCGGCGGCCTGGTTGCCAACACCGTGACGGTCTTTGTGGCGTCGTATTTCATGCCGGTGCTTGTGGGCAAGGCAATCGCCATCGTGGCGAGCTTCCTGGTCAATTTTTCGCTGTCGCACTTTGTGGTGTTTCGCAGCCGTCCGGCAGACGACACGCGATGAGGGGCGCGATGACGCCAACGCTCAGGCGGCGAGCGCCGCCTCGAGCCTGGCATAGAGCGCATTGTCGCGCGCGAACACGTAATCGATATCGGTGACGGTCACCGCTTCGGCGCCCTTGTCACGCAGGAAACTTGCCAGCGCGTGCACGCGCGCGGGCGGGCAATGCAATGTCAGCATGCCGGAGGAGGTGGGCCCGCCGAACGGCGCGGCGACACCAAACCGTTCCCGCGCCTCGGCCAACAGCGTGTCGTTGCAGGCGGCAAAGCGCGCGCGCACCTCGCGGAATGCATGGGCGCGCTCCTGGGCGGCGATACGATCGAGCACGACGCGGGCGATATCGCGCTCGGCCGCGCCCCAGTCGGCGCCGCGCGCCGCCACCAGATTGGCCTGCGAGCGCAGAATGACGCCGTCCTCCACCACTTTGAGGCCATTGGCGGCCAGCGTCGCCCCGGTCGTGGTGATGTCGACGATCAGCTCCGCGGTGCCGGCGGCTGGCGCGCCCTCGGTGGCGCCCGCGCTTTCGACGATGCGATAGTCGGTGACGCCGTGCGACGAGAAGAAGCCGCGCGTCAGGTTCATATATTTTGTCGCCACCCGCATCTTGCGATTGTGCTTGAGGCGGAACGCGGTCGCCACGTCGTCGAGATCGGTCATGGTGTGCACGTCGATCCAGGCCTGCGGCACCGCCACCACCACATTGGCGTGGCCGAAACCGAGACCGTCGATCAGCACGACGCGCGCGTCGGGGTCGGGGATCATCTCGCGCAGCAGATCCTCGCCGGTGACGCCGAAATGCACCGCGCCCTGCGCCAGCAATTGGGTGATCTCCGCGGCCGACAGGAACGCCACTTCCGCGCCCGGCAGATCGGCGATCGATCCGCGATAGTCACGCGGACCGCGCGGCTTGACGAGATCGAGCCCGGCGCGCGCAAAAAACGCTTCCGCGTTCTGCTGCAGCCGGCCTTTGGCCGGCACGGCGATGACGAATGGCGCGCTCACGATCGGCCCCCGCGGGCAGCCAGCCGTTCGATCCACACCGCGAACCCGACTGCCGGAATTGCCCGCGCGCTGCCGAGCCGCTCGAGCAGTCCGTCATAGCGTCCGCCGGCCACCAGTGGGCCGTTGCCGTCGCCGCTTGCGGCCGGATCGTGCAGCTCGAACACGAAGCCGGTGTAGTAGTCCATGCCGCGGCCGAAGGCGGTCGAAAACCGGATGCGCCCGACGTCTACGCCGCGCGCGGCGAGAAAACCGGTGCGGCTCTCGAACACATCGAGCGCGGCATCGAAAGCGAGCTTGCTGTCGCGCGCAAAACCGCGCAGCTCGGCCGCCGCCTCGTCGGGATCTCCGGTGATCGCCAGAAACCGCTCGATCTGCGCGCGCATCTCCTGCGGCAGCGAAGTCTGCGCGCCGAGCGCCGCCTGTTCCAGGAAACGGTCGGCGATCTCGCCCACCGAGCGGCCGCCGACGGCGGTGATGCCGGCGATCGAAATGAGGTCGGTGACCAGCGCATGCGCCGCCTTCGGATCGGAGCCGGCAAGCGCCGCCAGCACGCCTTGATATTCGGGCCGCGCGTGCGAGGCGCCGATGCTCAGCCGGTCGAGGTCCTGCGCCAGCGAGGTCTTGTGATTGAAGTCTTTCACCAGCCGCCGTTTCCACGCCGGAGCCAGATCGAGCGCCGCGATTAAGGCCGCGAACAGGCCGACATCGCCCAGGCGGATCTGCGGAGCCGCAAGACCGTAATGCGCGGTGGCGTCGAGACCGAGCGCCAGCATCTCGGCGTCGGCGGCCGCGATATCCGGCCGGCCGAAGGATTCGATGCCGGCTTGCAGGAATTCGGCGCCGCCGTTGCCGGCGTAACGGAACACCGGGCCGAGATAGCAGAAGCCGTGCGCCTTGCCGGCGGCCGGGGAGGCGAGATAGTCGCGCGAGACAGGTATGGTCAAGTCCGGCCGCAGGCACAGTTCCTGGCCGTGCGGATCGGCGGTGAGAAACATCCGCTGGCGGATCTCTTCGCCGGACAGATCGAGGAACGGCTCGGCCGGTTGCAGGATGGCGGGTGCAACGCGCGCATAGCCGGCGCGCTCATAGGTGACCACCAGCGCGGCCGCTTGCGCGTCCGGCTCCGTCCCCGCTTCCATGGCCGCAACCGCACTCATGACGCCGCCGATTATTCTTTTGGACCCGGCGCTTTAGCACGGACGCGTTACGAATTCGATGCCATTTCCCCGGTGCGCTTAACGGCCGGGCAACCATTCCTGGCGGCGCGTTCGTTAACCGTCGGGGCCGCGCTCAGCGCCAGTCGCCGAACACCGCGTCGACCAGCGCGAGCGCCGCCACCGCTGCGGTATCCGCCCGCAGGATGCGCGGTCCGAGCGCGAGCCGCACCACGTTCGGCAGCCGCAAGAGGAGCGCGCGCTCCTCCTCGGCGAAACCACCCTCGGGTCCGATCAGCACCGAGAGCGGCGGCGGTGGCGCATTCCCGCGCGGACGCACCGCCGACAGCGCGGCGACGGGATCCTTGGTCTCGGCGTCCTCGTCGCAGAACACCAGCAGGCGCGCCGGATCGCGCTCCGCGATCATCCGCTCGAACGAGACCGGCGCCGCGATCTCCGGCACGGTGAGGATGCCGCATTGCTCGGCGGCTTCGATGGCATTGGCGCGCATGCGCTCGAGATTGACGCGCGCCGCCTGGGCATGGCGGGTGAGCACCGGCTGCAGGCGCGACACGCCCATCTCCACCGCCTTCTGCACCATGTAGTCGAGACGGGCATGTTTGAGCGGCGCGAATAGATAGTGCAGGTCGAGTGCGTCGGTCTGCGGCCGGGTGCGTTCCTGCACGAGGAGCAAAAGGGCGCGCTTGCCGCTCGGCGCCAGCGCGGCGCGCCATTCGCCGTCGCGGGTGTTGAAGACCAGCACGGCATCGCCCGCGCGCAGCCGCAGCACATTGCCGAGATAGTTCGCCTGCGCGCGATCGAGACCGAGTGTCGCGCCCTGCGCGAGCGGGACATCCAGATAGAGCCGCGGCGTGCGGATGTCGTAGCGCGGCATGGCGCAATCCCCCTTGATTCGATGGCTTTACCTGGGGCTTTGCGGCAGGGCCAGGGGGCTCGCGACCCGAGGCGTGGGGAGCCGCTGTATTAACCCCTTCCTCGTTTTGCCGTGTTATCGCCGGATTCAAAAGGCTGTTAATATGATCTAGTGTGGCGGTTCAGAAGTTCCCCATTGCTTGCGGCCGGGTCGGGAGGGAACTTCTGAACCAAAGCCACACTAGCAACGCTATAATTGCTAGTGTCCCTTTGAATCCGAAGTTCGAAATAGTGCTCACAGCAAGGTGTGTGCGAACTTCGGATTCGGGACACTAGCGCACCACCTAATATTCCATGGCCCCCGCCGATCCCTCTGCGACGCCGACCTTCGCCAGCCGCACTCCCCTGCATATCGGCGCGGTCGGGCTGAAGGTGCGCGATCTCGACCGCACCGCCAATTTCTA
>JBKKAF010000109.1:0-5416 GCA_046714775.1 Xanthobacteraceae bacterium
GCGCCGGGTGGCACCGAGATTTCCGACCGTGTCGTGCCGCGCCAGTTCATCAAGCCGGGCGTCACGGTCGAGGAGCCGGACGACGAAGCCGCCTATCGCCGCGAGATGGGCGAGGACATCCGCAATCAGCAGGCGCTGCGCCGCCGTGGCTTGCCGGAAGAGCAGGCTGCGGCCATCGCGTTTCTGGCGTCCGAGGATGCGAGCTTCATCACCGGGCAGGTGATCAATTGCAGCGGCGGGCAATCTTAGATTCCGCTGCCGCCTGATCCGGGTTACGTTTGTGTCCCATGTCCGCCATGCCCCACGTCATCTCCATCCAGGATCTCTCCAAAACCTACGCCACCGGCTTCCGGGCGTTGGACAACGTCAGTTTGGACATCCGGCGCGGGGAGATTTTCGCCCTGCTCGGCCCCAACGGCGCCGGCAAGACCACGCTGATCAGCATCGTCTGCGGCATCGTCAATCCGACCGAGGGCGCGGTTTTGGTCGACGGCCACGACATCGTCCGGGACTACCGCGCGGCGCGCTCGCTGATCGGCCTGGTCCCGCAGGAACTGACCACCGACGCCTTCGAGACCGTGTGGGCGACGGTCTCCTTCAGCCGCGGCCTGTGGGGCAAGCCTAAGAATCCAGCGCATATCGAACAGGTGCTGAAGGACCTGTCGCTGTGGGACAAGAAGGACAACAAGATCATGACGCTCTCCGGCGGCATGAAACGCCGGTTGCTGATCGCCAAGGCGCTGTCGCACGAGCCGCAGATCCTGTTTCTCGATGAGCCGACCGCCGGCGTCGACGTCGAATTGCGCAAGGACATGTGGCAGCTAGTGCGGTCGATGCGCGCCGCCGGCGTCACCATCATACTCACCACCCATTACATCGACGAAGCCGAGGAGATGGCCGACCGCATCGGGGTGATGAGCAAGGGCGAGATCATCCTGGTCGAGAACAAGGCCGAGCTGATGCGCAAGCTCGGCAAGAAGCAATTGACCCTGCATCTGTTGGCGCGGCTCGAAGCGATCCCCGGCGAGCTGGCCGCGCATCAGCTCACGCTCGCCGACGGCGGCGAGGCGCTGCATTACACCTATGACACCCAAAGCGAGCGCACCGGCATCACCGCGCTGCTGCAGGATCTCACCAAGGCCGGCATCTGGTTCAAGGACCTCGACACCTCGCAGAGCTCGTTGGAAGATATTTTTGTCGGTCTGGGGGGGAAGCGGACATGAACTGGCGGGCGGTCGCTGCAATCTACCGATTTGAAATGTCGCGCACCGCCCGCACGCTGCTGCAAAGCATCGTGTCGCCGGTGATCTCCACTTCGCTCTATTTCGTGGTTTTCGGCGCCGCCATGGGCGCGCATATCCGCGAGATCGACGGTGTCAGCTACGGCGCCTTTATAGTTCCGGGCCTGATCATGTTGATGCTGTTGACCCAGAGCACGGCGAACGCCTCATTCGGCATCTATTTCCCGAAATTCACCGGCACCATCTATGAACTGCTCTCGGCTCCGATCTCGTTCCTGGAGATCGTGATCGGCTATGTGGGCGCCGCGGCCAGCAAGTCGATTGTCCTCGGATTGATCATCCTGCTCACCGCCGGCTTATTCGTGCCGCTGCATATCGAGCATCCGTTCTGGATGGTGGCGTTCCTGTTGCTCACGGCGGTGACCTTCAGCCTGCTCGGTTTCATCATAGGCATCTGGGCCGACGGCTTCGAGAAACTGCAAGTGATTCCGCTGTTGGTGATCACGCCGCTCACCTTTCTCGGCGGCAGCTTCTATTCCATCAACGTCCTGCCGCCGTTCTGGCAGGCGGTCAGCCTGTTCAATCCGGTCGTGTATCTGGTCAGCGGCTTCCGCTGGAGCTTTTACGGCGTCGCCGACGTGGGCGTGGGCGTAAGCCTGGCGATGACCATGGCGTTCCTGGCGCTCTGCCTTGCGGTGGTGTGGTGGATCTTCAAGACCGGATACAAGCTCAAGAACTAGCCAGGCTCGCAGGAGGGGCATGTGGCCGCTGACAGGCGCCCGGCCGCCTTTGCTAGGCTTGGTCGCAACAAAAGCAGCGCCAATCCGGGGAGGGGTCCATGGCAATGACGATCGGGCGCGCGCTCGCGGGCGCGGCTTTGGTGCTGGCGCTGCTGCCGGCGGCGCCGGCGCTGGCGCAATATTCCCGTTCGGTGGACTGGTGCGTCGGCAAGGGCAAGCCGACGAACGACCAGACCGTCACCGGCTGCACCACGATGATCCAGTCGCGGACGGAGACGCAGGAGAATCGCGCCATCGCCTATTACAACCGCGGCAGCACCTATGGACTGAAGGGCGAATATGATCGCGCCATCACCGACTTCGACGAGGCCATCCGGCTCAATCCAAAATATGCCAGAGCGTACAGCAACCGCGCCTTCTATCTGGACTCCAAGGGAGACTATGCGCGCGCTATCGCCGACTTCAACACCGCGATCCGGATCGAGCCCAGCGCAATCCGCCATGTCAATCGCGGCGCCACTTATTACAACATGAAGGACTACGATCGCGCCATCGCCGATTACAGCGCCGCGCTACGCTACGAGCCCAATCACGCCGGCGCCTATCACAACCGGGGCCTGGCCAAGCGGGCCAAGGGCGACAAGGCCGGCGGCGACTCCGATGTTGCGCGCGGACGTGCGATCAATCCGAAGATCGGACAATGACGCGCACGCGAGGCGGTCGCGTCGTTAAGCGCCGTCACGCCGCCAGCGTCGCCGGCGAATAGGCCACCACCGCATTGCGGCCGTTGCGCTTGGCGGCATAGAGCCCGGCGTCGGCGGCTTCGACCAGCCGCTCCGGCCTCTCGCCTTCGGCCGGTATCAGCGAGGCGACGCCGATGCTGACGGTGACGACACCGGCCGGCGCTTCGCCGTGCACGATATACAATGCCTCCACCGCCCAGCGCAGGCGTTCGGCCACTTCCAGCGCCTTCTCGGTGTCGGCGCCCGGCAGCAGCAGCGCGAATTCCTCGCCGCCATAGCGCGCCGGAAAATCGTCGGGGCCGGTGGCAACGCAGGCCAGCAATTCGCCGACGCTGCGCAGGCAGGTGTCGCCCTCCACATGGCCGTAGCAATCGTTGAACAGCTTGAAGTGATCGACGTCGACCATGACCAGGCCGATCGGCTGCCTTTGCTTCTGGGCGCGCCGCCATTCGGCTTCCAGCCGCGCGTCGAAGCCGCGCCGGTTGGCGAGCGCCGAGAGCGAGTCGATCGAGGCCAGTTCCTCGAAATGGCGGTTGGCGGCGCGCAGCTCGCGCTCGCGTTCGGCGAGCTTGCGTGCGGTCTCGTGCAGCGCGGCCGCCAGCGGCTCGAACTCCTTGGCCCACACTTCGTCGTCGGGGCGCACATCGACCTCGCCGCGGCCGATACGGGTGGCGGAGCGCGCCAGCTTGCGAATCGGATCGACGATCAGCCGCTCGCCGCCGAACCAGGCGATCAGCAGCACCAACAGGCCGAAGAAGCCGACATAGAGATAGGCCATGGAAATTTCCCGGTCGGCCCTGCTCAGCAAATCGGCTTCGTCAAGCCCGACCGCCAGTCGTGCGCCGCTCGAAGGGATGCGCAGGAAGGCAAAAATCCGCCGCGTGCCGTCGAGGCCGGGCATCGCGAAGGTGCCCTCGGGGCGCGCGAGGATGGCCTGCACCAACGCATGATCGGCGACATTCTTGCCGACCCATTTGTCAGGATCGGGATGCCGCGCCAGCACGGTGCCGTCGGCATCGACCAGCATCACCGTCGTGCCGGAATGGCGCTGCGCGGCGGTGGCGTTCAGCCGCGCGATCCATTGCAGATCGATCGGCGCAATGATCACGGCCGGCGCGCCGTCTGGTCCTTTGACCGCGTTGGCGCCGATGACGGTCGGTTCGGTGCGCGAGCGGCTGATGAGATATTCGCTCAGCACAAAGCCGCCGCTGCTCATGGCGTCGCGGAAATAGGCGCGGTCGGAAACGTCGAGCCCGATTGCAGCGGCGGAGGTCGAGCACCGGATGCGGCCGTTGGCTTCCACCGCCGACAGACTCTTGATCCATGGAATGTCGCGGGCGAAATCGCGGAAATAGGCGGCGCAATCGGCGGTCTTGTCCGACAGCGCGTAGGTGCGGCCCGCCGCCTGCAACAGCGCGCGCATGGTGGTGATGATCTCGTGGTGACCGTCGGCCCCGCGCCGCGCCAGCGCCATCGCCTCGGCGCTGGCGGCTTGGATGCGTTCGGCGCGGCTGGTTTCCAGCAGCCTGACGCGATCGATCATCAGCGGAACGACGGCGAGCAAAGCAAGAATGACAAGGCGCGCGCGAATGCTCAGAATCGGCTTGCCGCGGCGCTTTGTGGTATTGGACAAGGTCATGGATCTCCCGAAGCAGAGACCCTAGTAGGCGGGGATGAAGAGCTATTCGGCGCGATCGTTAAAATTTGAACAAACAGGTCCGCGGCGGGCTGGTTAACATGCAGGACGCCATCGAGTCGCAATCGAGGTTAACGGCGGTGCGCGAGGCGATCGCGCAGGCCTGCCGCGCGGCCGGGCGCGATCCGGCCGAGGTCACGCTCATTGCGGTGTCGAAAACCTTCGGCGCGGAAGCGATCGAGCCGGTGATCGCCGCCGGCCAGCGAATTTTTGGCGAGAACCGCGTGCAGGAAGCCAAGGCCAAATGGCCGCCGCTGATGGTGCGCCATTCCAGTGTCGTGCTGCACCTGATCGGGCCGTTGCAATCGAATAAGGCCAAGGAGGCGGTCGCTCTATTCGAAGCCATCCACGCGGTCGATCGGCCGAGCCTGTGCGAGGCGCTGGCCAAGGAAATCGCGCGCCAGGACCGCAGTCCAATGCTGTTCGTGGAGGTCAACACCGGCGGCGAGGCGCAGAAAGCCGGGGTGTTGCCTGAAAATGCTGATTCATTTCTTCAGGCATGCCGCGAGAAATACGGGCTGAACATATCCGGGCTGATGTGCCTGCCCCCGGTTGATGAACCGCCGGCCCCGCACTTCGCGCTGACCGCCAAAATCGCACGCCGCAATGGACTCAATCTGCTTTCAATGGGCATGAGTGCCGACTTCGCGCTCGCCATCGCATTCGGCGCCACGCATGTGCGGGTCGGAACGGCGATTTTCGGGGATCGGGAATAGCCGGCGCGGCTGGCATCGCGATCTACCGAATCTCTATTCTCGTTCTTGGTCCGGTCCGGACCAGCAAGCGCCGCAGCGACGCCATGTCCATCGCCACGCAGCCAGCCGTCGGCATCCGGCTCGGCCGCGCCACATGAACGAACACGGCGCTGCCGCGCCCGGCCATACGCGGGCGGGTGTTGTGGTCAATCTCGATGATAAAATCATACAGCCGGTCGTTACGCCACAGCCGGTCGCCTGGTTCATTGGACGAGCGGCGGAACGGGCGGTTATAGCGGCG
>JBKKAF010000110.1:0-9581 GCA_046714775.1 Xanthobacteraceae bacterium
CTGGTGAATGCCATTGTTGCCCCCTCATTCCGGTGTTCTGGTCCGCTTTTGTGGGCGAGACGATCTTACTCTTGCTTCGCGGCAGTCGTCCCCCGCATCGCCCTCACCGTCTCGGCAATCTGCTCCGGCGCGCTGACCGGCAGCGAGCAGGTTTCGCCGACACAGACGAATGCGGCCGGGCCCGGCGCGGCCGCGAGCTTCTCGCGCGCGGGATGGAATTCCGGCAGCGCGTCTTTGGCCGGCGCGCGCAACACGACGCGGTCGACAAACGGCAGCTTCAGCGCGGCGGCATAAAGCTTCTCGGCCTGCTCGCCCTGCCCGGTGACGATGATCTCGGCCGCGCGCAGGCGCAGATCAAGGGCGTTGAGCAGCGCCACGTGGCCGAACAGGTTGCCGCCGGCGATCGGCAGCAGCCCGTCGAACAGCCGGTCGGCCCGCTTGCGCCAAGCCTCCTGCCCGGAGAATACGGCGAGCCGCACCAGGTTCTGCGCCGCCACAGCGTTGGGATTGGGCGTCGCCTCGTCGGCGGTCGAACTCGGGCGTACCACCAGGCCTTCGGCGTCATTGGCGGTGAGAAAATAGCCGCCGGTGTCGGAATTGCAGTAATGACGGTCGAGCGTGCCCTGCCAGGCCAGCGCGCGTTCCAGATAATCGTGGTCGCTGGCCACCTCATAGAAGGTGAGCGCGGCCCGGATCATCGCCGCGTGGTCGGAGGCGAGGCCGGGGAATAACAGCTTGCCGGCGCGCCAGGAGTGGCCGAGCCGGTCGCCGAGGGCCATCTTGGAATTGACCAAGAGGAAGGCGCGCGCCGCGATCTTCCGCCAGGACGGCTCGTCGAACGCAACGCTGGCATTGATCAGGGCCGCGATCATCAGGCCGTTCCAGTCTGCCAAGACTTTGTCGTCGAGGCCGGGGCGAATGCGCTTGGCGCGCTCCGCCAGCAGGCGGGTGCGCAGCGCTTGCAGGCGGGTCTCGTCCTCGGCGCTTGCTGGCACGCGCGCGAGCCGATTGAGGATCGTGTGTCCCTCGAAATTGCCTTCCGGCGTCACGTCGTAGTGGCGCCCGAAAAAGTCGGCGTCGTCCTTGCCGAGAATTCGCTCGATATCAGGCAGCGACCAGACATAGAACTTGCCCTCCTCGCCTTCCGAGTCGGCGTCGAGCGAGGCGGAGAAAGCCCCCTCCTCCGTGGTCATTTCGCGTTGCAGCCAATCGACGGTTTCGCGCGCGCGCTGGCTGAACAGCGGATTGCCCGAGCGCTGATAAGCAAGCGCCAGCAAATCCAGCAGCTGCGCATTGTCGTAGAGCATCTTTTCGAAATGCGGCACCAGCCAGCGCTCGTCGACGGAATAACGGGAAAAGCCGCCGCCGAGATGATCGTAGATGCCGCCCTGGCAGATACGCTCGAGCGTCAGTTCCACTAGGTTGCAATAGCGCTCGTCGCCGGTGCGCTGGCCGGCCCGCCATAAAAATTCGAGAATCATGGTCTGCGGGAATTTCGGCGCGCCGCGGATCCCACCGTCGCGCGCATCGATCATGCTGGCGATCTGCTCGGCGGCACGATTGAGCTCCGGCACGCCGATCACCACGTCGCCCTGCGGACGGGCGGTTTCTGCGAGCCGCTCCATCAAGGCGTTGCTGTTCTGCGCGATGCTTTGCGGCTCCTCGCGAAATACGCGCGCGACTTCGCGCAGCACGTCGGCAAAGGCCGGCCGGCCGTAGCGCGAGGTCTTTGGGAAATAAGTGCCGCCCCAGAACGGTTCGCCTTTCGGCGTCAGAAACATGGTGAGCGGCCAGCCGCCATGTTCACCGAGATGATGCAGCGCCGACATGTAAATCTGGTCGATGTCGGGGCGCTCTTCGCGGTCGACCTTGATGTTGACGAACAGGTCGTTCATCACCTTGGCAGTGTCGTCGTCCTCGAAGCTCTCGTGCGCCATCACGTGGCACCAGTGACAGGCGGCATAACCGACCGAGAGCAGAATCGGTTTGTTGCTGCGCTTGGCTTCCTCCAGCGCTTGGGTTGACCACGGCCACCAATCGACCGGATTGGATTTGTGCTGCAGCAGATAAGGGCTGGTCTCGCCGGCGAGGCGATTTTCGCGCGTGGCTTGTTCGACTGACATCACGCTTCCGGTTGGTTGGAGTTGCGCCCTAGGATAACGCGCGGCGATGCGGCGCCAGCGCAAATTCGCGGAGGAAATATTTGCAGCGATCTCCGCGAGGGGTGCCAAATGCCTCGGCCATTGACCGAGGCGACTAACGAAATGAATCTTAGTTCACAGGCGTTATCAAGGCGGACAGAAGAAGTGAATATAGGTTCTGATATCGAGATAGGAGCGGTGGATCAAGGCCGTGAGACCATCTTTGCTCTCTCCTCCGGGCGCCCGCCAGCGGCGATTGCGGTGATTCGCATCTCTGGGCCTGGCAGCCGGAATGCGCTCACGGCGCTGATCGGCCGGCTGCCCGAGCCGCGGCGGACGAGCCTCGCCAAGGTGAAGAACCCGGCCACGGGCGAGACCATCGACGAGGGCCTGGCGCTGTGGTTTCCGGGGCCGAAGAGCGAGACCGGCGAGGACATGGCGGAGTTGCAGGTGCACGGCGGGCCGGCGGTAATCGCCGCGATGCTGAACGCACTCGGCTGCCTCGACGGATTGCGCCTGGCGGAGCCGGGCGAGTTCACCCGCCGCGCCTTCGAGAGCGGACGCATCGATCTCACGGCGGTCGAGGGCCTTGCGGATCTGATCGCCGCGGAGACGCAAGCGCAACGCAAGCAGGCGCTGCGCCAGATGCAAGGCCGGCTAGCAGAGCGCGTAGAAGAGTGGCGGCAGCGGCTGATCCAGGCGCGCGCGCTGTTGGAAGCCAGCATCGATTTTTCCGACGAAGGCGACGTGCCAAAAACTCTGGTGGGGCAGGCGATCGACATCATCCGGCCGGTGGCTCAGCAGATCGGCGAGGCCGCAGCGCGTGGGGGCGAGCGTTTGCGCGAGGGACTTGTGGTGGCGATTGCGGGCCCGCCGAATGCGGGCAAATCAACGCTGCTCAACCGGATCGCGCGGCGTGAAGCAGCGATCGTGTCGCCCTATGCTGGCACCACTCGCGACGTGATCGAGGTGCATCTCGATCTCGGCGGCTATCCGGTAACGCTGCTCGACACCGCCGGCATCCGTGCATCCGACGACCCGGTGGAGCAGGAGGGTGTGCGGCGCGCCCGCACGCGCGCGGCGGCGGCGGATGTGGTGCTGTGGCTGGTCGATGTGACGGATGCCGCGGCGCCGGCGCCGGATATCGATACGCCTGCGACCTGGATTTTGCTGAACAAGATCGACGCCATCGAGGCCGAGCAAAAGCGTCTGTTCGAAACGCAATTCGATGGCGGCAAGCGGCCGGTATTTTCGCTCGCGGCCACGACCGGGCGCGGCGTCGAGCCGGTACTCGCGGCTCTGTCGCGTCACGCCGCGGAATTTTTCCGGGCAGGGGAGCCGGCTTTGATCACGCGCGAACGCCACCGGCATATGCTGGACCAGGCCACCGCCGCGCTCGAGGCCGCACTTGCGATTGACCCCACCGGCGTCGAGGGACAAGAAGAGCTAGTAGCCGAGCACGTCCGGCTTGCAACCCGGGCGTTGGAGCAGCTCACTGGCCGAGTCGATGTCGAGGACGTCTTGGACGCGATCTTCCGCGAATTCTGCATCGGCAAATGATCGAGGATACGTAGGTCATTAGCCTAGTAGGCCAATAGACGAGTTGCCCTATGGGCTATCAGCCAGTGCCTGATTTCCTTCTGTTTCACGTGAAACAATGCGGCTTAGACCGTCTATTTTGACCCGGTAGACGGGGCCGCGTAAAAGCCCCTTCCGGAGCGCAGATGAAAACCCGATTCGACGTACTTGTGGTGGGCGGCGGTCATGCCGGCTGTGAGGCCGCGGCCGCCGCTGCCCGCAAAGGCGCGCAGACCGCCCTGGTCACCCACCAATTCGCTACCGTCGGCGCAATGTCCTGCAACCCTGCGATTGGAGGTCTCGGCAAGGGTCACTTGGTGCGCGAGATCGATGCGTTGGATGGCTTGATGGGCCGGGTGGCCGATCAAGGCGGCATTCAGTTTCGGGTGCTGAACCGCCGCAAGGGCCCGGCAGTGCGCGGGCCGCGCGCGCAGGCCGACCGTAAGCTTTATGCCGCCGCCATGCAGACCGCGATCCGCGAGACACCGAATCTCACCGTGATCGAAGGCGAGGTGGACGATCTTTTGATCGAAAACGATGCGATCTCGGGCCTTAACCTCACTGACGGACGCGAACTCGGTGCCGGCGCCGTGGTGCTCACCACCGGCACCTTTCTGCGCGGGCTGATCCATATCGGCGAACGGCAGACGCCGGCGGGGCGGGTAGGTGAGGCGCCCGCTTTGGGGCTTTCGCACACGCTCGAACGCTGCGGATTCGCGTTGGGACGGCTGAAAACCGGCACGCCGCCGCGGCTCGACGGCCGCACCATCGATTGGAAGGCGCTGGACATGCAGCCCGGTGACCAGCCGCCGGAGCCGTTCTCGGTCATGACCGAGAACATCGGGAATCCGCAGGTTCAATGCGGCATCACCCGCACCAACGAGGCCACCCACCGGGTCATCCGCGCCAATGTGCACCGCTCGCCGATGTATTCCGGCCAGATCGCCAGCCGCGGCCCGCGCTATTGCCCGTCGATCGAGGACAAGATCGTGCGCTTTGGCGAGCGCGATGGGCACCAAATCTTTCTCGAGCCGGAAGGCCTCGACGATCCCACGGTCTATCCCAACGGCATTTCCACCTCGCTGCCGGAAGACGTGCAGCATGCGCTGATCGCCACCATTCCGGGGCTGGAAAAGGCGCTGATGGTGCGGCCGGGCTACGCCATCGAATACGACCACGTCGATCCGCGCGAGCTGAAGGCGACCCTGGAAACCAAGCGTTTGCAGGGGCTTTTCCTGGCCGGGCAGATCAACGGCACCACCGGCTATGAAGAGGCCGCGGCGCAAGGCCTGGTGGCGGGATTGAACGCGGCATCGCGCGCGGGTGGGGCAGGCGAGATCGTTTTCGACCGCGCCGAAGCCTATCTCGGCGTCATGATAGACGATCTGGTGACGCGCGGTGTCAGCGAGCCCTATCGCATGTTCACCTCGCGTGCCGAATACCGGCTCACATTGCGCGCCGACAATGCCGATCAGCGGCTCACGGATAAAGGCATCGCCATCGGTTGCGTCAGCGCCGAGCGGCAGCGCCGGCACGTCATCAAAATGGCGGCACTCACGGCGGCGCGCGATTACGCGCACTCCGTGACGTTGACGCCAACGGAGGCTCAGCGCCACGGGCTTGCGCTCAATCGCGATGGCCAACGCCGGAGTGCGTTTGAACTCCTGTCGTTTCCGACGATTGCCACCGCGGATCTCACAAAGATCTGGCCGGAATTCGCGAAATTTCCCGCGAAAATCGTCGAACAGCTGGAAACTGACGCAAAATACGCGGTCTATCTCAGCCGACAGAACGCCGACATAGCCGCCTTCCGTCGCGACGAGAACCTGGAACTGGCGGAAGGCCTCGATTATGCGGGTCTCAAGGGCCTGTCGAACGAGGTGAGGCAGAAGCTCGTGTCGATTCGCCCGCGGACCATCGGCCAGGCTGGTCGGATCGACGGTGTCACGCCGGCGGCGCTGACGCTGCTGGTGGCCCACGTCCGTAAAGGCCGGACCAAAGCGGCAAGCGCCGGCTAATCGCCGCTGTTGCGCTAATCTGGCGGCGATGATTCGCCCCACCAGAAATGCCGCAGAGCTTGCCGACGATCGTGAAAACGCGCTTCGACTCACGCCTGTTTCACGTGAAACGTTGCGGCGGCTCGACGATTTCGTAGCGCTGCTGCTGCAGTGGCAGCAGAAAACCAACCTGATTGCTTCCTCAACGGTCCCGCGTTTGTGGACCCGGCACATTGCCGATTCGCTGCAGCTCCGCGATCTTCTGCCCGATGCAAAAGTGTGGGTGGATCTCGGCTCCGGCGGCGGCTTCCCCGGTCTGATGCTCGCCTGCGCGCTTGCCGATAAATCCGGGGCCAAAGTCTATCTCATTGAAAGCAATAAGAAAAAGGCCGCGTTCCTGCGCGAGGCGGTGCGCGTTACCCGGGCGCCGGCGGAAGTCCATGCCGAGCGGCTGGAAAATGTGGTGGACAGCTTGGCGGGCAGGGTGGATGCAGTAACCGCGCGGGCGCTGGCCCCGCTAAAAACATTGCTCGATCAAAGCTTTCCCCTGCTGCAGGCGGGCTCTACCGGGGTGTTCCCCAAAGGACAAGATGTAGAGGCTGAATTGACCCAAGCATCTAAATATTGGACGATGCAGGCCACGCTGGCGCCGAGCCGGACCGATCTCAAAGGCCGTATCGTTGTCGTCCGCGCTCTTGCGCCCGCCCGGCCATCGACAACACGGCGATCACCAAGCCAATGACCGACACAACCAGCGTCCCACCCGCCGAACCGCCGCCGGACCAGGCGCAAGTGATCCCGCTCGCCAGCCGCATTGAAAAAGCCCGGCCGCCGCGCGTGCTTGCCATCGCCAACCAGAAGGGCGGTGTCGGCAAGACCACGACTGCAATCAATCTCGGCACCGCGCTCGCCGCCATCGGCGAGCAGGTGCTGATTGTCGATCTCGATCCGCAGGGCAATGCCTCGACCGGTCTCGGCATCGACCGCCGCAGCCGCCGCTTCTCCACCTATGACGTGCTGATCGGCAGCGCGACCTTACGCGACGCGGTGCTGCCGACCGCGGTACCGCGGCTGTCGATCGCATCATCCACGCTCGATCTCTCCGGGCTCGAGCTCGAACTCGGTCAAGCGCGCGATCGCGCGTTTCGTTTGCGCGGCGCGTTCGGCCCGCTCAACAGCGGACGGCCGAGCGACTTCAGCTATGTGCTGGTCGATTGTCCGCCGTCGCTCAATCTGCTCACCGTCAATGCGATGGCAGCGGCGAATGCGATCCTCGTTCCTCTGCAATGCGAATTCTTCGCGCTCGAAGGTCTGTCGCAGCTGATCAAGACCGTCGAGCAGGTGAAGGAGACGCTCAATCCGGAGCTCACCATTCACGGCATCGTGCTCACGATGCACGACGCGCGCAACAATCTCTCGAACCAGGTCGTCGCCGACGTGCGCGAATTCATGGGCCGCAAAGTCTACGACACCGTGATCCCGCGCAATGTGCGCGTGTCGGAAGCGCCGTCCTACGGCAAGCCGGTCCTGGTCTACGATCTGAAATGCGTCGGCAGCGAAGCGTATCTGCGACTCGCCACCGAAATCATCCAGCGCGAGAAAGAGCTGCGCGCCGGGTGATCGTTTTCGTCATGCCATGACGGTGACGGAAAAAGAAAAGCGAAGCAATAGCGGAGCGGCGACAGCAGCGTGACGACACGATCAGGAGATGCGGCGATGGCGGATGATGCAGGACGATCGCGGCTTGGGCGCGGCTTGGCCTCGCTCATCGGCGATGTCGGTGCCGAAGCCGACAGCACGATGGAGCGCCCGCGCAATCAGCGCCGGGTGCCGATCGAGTTTCTGAAACCCAATGCACGCAATCCGCGCCGGGATTTTTCCGCGGCCGAGCTCGACGAACTGGCGGGCTCGATCAAGGATCACGGCATCATCCAGCCGATCGTGGTGCGGCCGGTCGCGGGCGCAGCCGATCATTACGAGATCATTGCCGGCGAGCGGCGCTGGCGCGCGGCGCAACGCGCCGGCTTGCACGAGGTGCCGGTGGTGTCGCTCGACGTCAGCGACGAGGAAGCGCTGGAGCTTGCCATCATCGAGAACGTGCAGCGCGCCGATCTCAATCCGATCGAGGAGGCAAACGGCTATCGTAGCTTGGCGGACGAGTACAAGCACAGCCAGGACGAGATTGCCAAGATCGTCGGCAAGAGCCGCAGCCATGTCGCCAATACCATGCGGTTGTTGACGCTCGCGCTGCCGCTGCAGGATTATGTGCGCGACGGGCGGCTGAGCGCCGGGCACGCACGCATGTTGATCGGCCAGCCGAACGCGCTGGAATTCGCCGAGACCATCGTCAAGAAGGGCCTCAATGTGCGGCAGGTGGAAGCCTGGGCGCGGCAAGGCGGCGAAGAGAAGGCACGCGACGTGCGGCGCACCGGGCGCGTGGGACCCGATCCCGACGCACAGGCTTTGGCCAAGCGGCTCACCGACGCGCTCGGGCTGACGGTGAAGATCGAGCATCGCGCCGACGGCTCCGGCGCGCTCAGCGTCCGCTATCGCGACATCGAGCAGCTCGATGAGATCGCGCGCCGGCTCGAGCGCGAGTCGGCAGGCCCGCAGCCGCTACGGCCGAGCCAGCGCATCCGCGGACTTTAGACGTACTATATCGGGTCGGCAGCTACGCCTTGCGCCGCGCATTGACCGCAAGCGAAAGCAACGTGCGTTGCGCAATGGTCTCCGCCATGTCTGCTTGCCGACGCGCCTCGAGTGAAGCCTCGGCAAGCTGCGCCATCGCCCGCTCCAATCGCGGCGCGGTCCAGGCCTTGAGCGCGGCTTCCACCAAGGGCTGTCGTTTGAAGTGAACCGGCGGGCGCGCGCCCATCATCGCTTCGCCGATCGATGCACCCGCCTCGATCTCAAGCCGCGCCCGATGCAGCAGCGCGACGTGACGCAAGGCGGCGGAGATGATGGTGCCGGGCGCGGTACCGGCGCTGCGTGCCTTGGCGAATTGAAACTCCACATCGCCGGTGCGGCCGGCAAAGGCAGCGTCGAGCAGCGCATCGAGCGCGAGCGTCGAGGCGTCAGCCACTACCGCCATCACGTCGTCGAGCTCGACACGCTCCTTGCCGCGCGCGAACATTGCGAGCTTGCGGATCTCACTGCGCGAGGCGAGACGGTCGCCGCCCAGTAGCGGCAGCAACGCCGCGCGCGCGTCGGGCGCGATGGCCAGCCCGGCTTCGCGCATCTCGTCATCGACGAGCCGGGCCAGATCGCGTTCGGCATCGGCATAGCAGGGCAGGGCGACGGCGTTCTTGGCGCGCTCGCAGGCGGCGCGCAGCGGCGCGTTCTTGCGCAGATCGCCGGCCTCGATCACCACGCGGCAGTCGGGCGAGGCGGCGGCGAGCAGGGCTTCCACCGCCGGCGTGAAATTGCGCCCGCCGGCTTTCACCCAGACCGCGCGACGGCCACCGAATAGCGGAAAGGTGTTGGCTTCTTCCACCAGCCGCGACGGCTCGCCCGCGAGATCGTCGCCATCGAGCCGCGCCAGTGAGAACGGATCGTTCACATCGTCGACCGCGGCGCCGATCAGCGCCTGTGCGCGCTCGCGTACGAGGCCGGAATCGGGGCCGAACACCAACACGATCGGCCGCGCCGGATCGGGCTTGGCAATAAATCTGTCGATGTCGGCTGGTTTGAGAGCGACCATGATGTCTTCTCCCTCCCCCGCTTGCGGGGGGAGGGTGAAAGGCGTCACCCGCCGGAAACGAAAAAAGACGCCAGCCGGGTGCGGATATTGTCGGCGATCACTTTAGCGGCGCGATTCTCGGCGTCGCTTAGCCCGCGGAGGCGCGCAAAGCGCTGCTGCTGGCCG
>JBKKAF010000111.1:0-5706 GCA_046714775.1 Xanthobacteraceae bacterium
GTCACGCTGCGGGTGCCCTACCCGCTGGGCTT
The DNA here is from genome assembly GCA_046714775.1 of Xanthobacteraceae bacterium. Taxonomy (GTDB): domain Bacteria; phylum Pseudomonadota; class Alphaproteobacteria; order Rhizobiales; family Xanthobacteraceae; genus VAZQ01. The sequence continues at coordinate 33 of JBKKAF010000111.1, forward strand.
CTATGCCAAGGGCTTCGACGGCCGCATCGACGATCCAAAGACGGGCTGGAAGGGCCGCGGGTTGTGGACCACCAGCGGCGACCGGGCGCCGTGGCTGATGGAGGGCGGCAAGGGAACCCGCCCGCTCGTCGTGCACTTCCAGCTTCGCCCCGATCCCTTGGCGAAATGACCGTGTGATACCAAGCGTCGTAGATGCTGACTCGTCATGCGCGGGCATAGCCCGTCGAAGACGGCGTCGCTTCGCTCGCCTTTTGACCCGCGCATCCATCCGTCTTCATCGTCATGCCCGGACTTGATCCGGGCATCCATCCGTCTTCGAAAAATGATGGATTGCATCAGAACTCGGGCTTGCCCGAGTTCTGCATATTTAGGCGCCGGAAGTCGGGTAAACCCGACTTCCGGTGTCAAGCCCGGCAATGACGACGGAGATCGGTCGTCTTCAAAGATCGTTAGTATAAGTTGCCGGCGTTGAAAGCGCGAAGGCCGGGCTTGCCCGCAGTTTGGAAATGCAGTCGCATGCGCTTTCCCGCCCCGCTCATCCAAGCCACCCTGGTGAAGCGCTACAAGCGGTTCCTCGCCGACGTGATGCTGCCGTCGGGCGAAACGGTGACCGCCCATTGCGCCAATCCCGGCTCGATGATCGGCTTGGCCGCGCCTGGCGCGCGAGTGTGGCTGTCGCAGTCGAATAATCCCAGCCGCAAGCTCACTCATAGTTGGGAACTGATCGAAGTCGATCTCGGCGGCGGCGCCGAATTGGTCGGCATCAACACTTTGAATCCGAATGCGCTCGCCGCCGAGGCGCTGGCGGCCGGCGCCATTCCGGAGCTGACCGGCTACGCCACGGTCCGCCGCGAGGTGAAATACGGCGAAAATTCTCGGGTGGATTTCCTCTTGGAAGCGCCCGGCCGGCCACCCTGCTATGTCGAGATCAAGAACGTGCATCTGATGCGGCAGGCGGGGCTGGCGGAATTTCCCGATGCCGTGACCAAGCGCGGCGCCAAGCATCTCACCGAGCTTGCCGCCATGAAAGCCGCAGGTGTGCGGGCGGTGATGCTGTTTCTGGTACAGATCGGTTCGGCGCAGCGCTTTGCCCTCGCCCGCGACATCGACCCGGCCTATGGCAGAGCGTTCGACACGGCGCGCGCCGCCGGCGTCGAAGCCATCGCCCGCCGCTGCCGCCTGTCGCACGACGGCATCGAGGTGGCCGAGGCGATCTCGCTGGTCGATTGAGACGGCCCGCGCGCGATCGGCCAGGCTGCGGAACGGCGGGTTTTCCATGCCGAATGCGCGCTTGCGCCGCCCGCGTCCTTGCCTACATTGCAGCGAATAGCGGCACCGGCCGCGAGGAGGCGGCGCCGCCGCAATTGCCCTGATGAGCTATGTCGACGCGGCCCTGGCGCCGCAACGCAAGACCGGCCAGATCAAGCTGCATGGTCCCGCCGCCTTCGACGGCATGCGCAAGGCCGGCCGGCTGGTGGCGGAATGCCTCGACATGCTGGCCGACGAGGTCAAGCCCGGCGTGCCGACCGAGCGCATTGATCGGCTGGCGTTCGAATTCGCCGCCGACCACGGCGCGCTGCCGGCAACGCTGATGTATCGCGGCTACCGCAAGGCGACCTGCACCTCCGTCAATCACGTGGTCTGCCACGGCATCCCGGGCGAGAAGCCGCTCAAGGAAGGCGACATCGTCAACGTCGACGTCACCTTGATCCTCGACGGCTGGCACGGCGATTCCAGCCGCATGTTCGCGGTGGGTGCGATCCCGCGCCGCGCCGAGCGCCTGATCGAGGTGACCTACGAAGCGATGATGCGCGGAATTTCCGTGATCAAGCCGGGCGCCACCACCGGCGATATCGGCGCCGCCATCCAGAATTACGTGGAGGCGCAGCACATGAGCGTGGTGCGCGATTTCTGCGGCCACGGCCTCGGCAAGCTGTTCCATGACGAGCCGAACGTGGTCCATGTCGGCCGCGCCGGCGAAGGCATCGTGTTGCGGCCCGGCATGTTCTTTACCGTGGAGCCGATGATCAATCTCGGCCGCCCGCATGTGAAGGTGTTGTCCGACGGCTGGACCGCTGTCACCCGCGACCGTTCGCTGTCGGCCCAGTTCGAGCACACGGTGGCGGTCACTGAAGACGGCGTCGAGATCTTCACCCTGTCGCCGAAAGGCATCGATCGGCCGCCGTTGTCGTCCGGCGCCGGTTGAGCCCGCGCGCCATATCATCCGCGCAGCATTCCCCGATTGCCTAAAAATTGCAGGTGTGGCTGCCGCATCCGTGTGAAGCCGCGGAAGCTGTCCTCGTTAGCAAATTCGACGTTCTGTGCGGCAGCACGGCGCAATCGAGGCGCTTTCGGCTTCACTCCGCCAGAGCGGCAAGAGGAACATCGAGCTCGTAAACCATGCCCGTCGGCTGATAGCTCAATCGGGCATCTCCGCGCAGCTGACCCGCAAGGCGAGTGATCAGCAGCGTCCCAAAACTGCGCCGGGTCGGCTCCTTAACCGGCGGGCCGCCCTTCTCGGTCCATGCCAGCTTGAACCGCTGCGCCTTGTCATCGACCGTCGGTGCAATCTCGATGCGCCCGGCGCTGTTGGACAATGCGCCGTATTTGACCGCATTGGTGCATAGCTCGTTGAGCGACATGGTGTGAGCGGCAGCACCGCGCCGGCGCCGACCGCGAGCGGGCTGTCCTGCACGACAAACCGTCGTCCTTCATCGTCAAAGGGTTCGACCGCGGCGTGGATGACGTCGACTAATTTCGCGCCCGCCCAGTTTGCCTGCAGCAGCAGATCATGCGCCCGGCCCAAGGCCATGAGCCGGCTTTCGACGGCCAGCCGGCCCTCCTCCAGGCTCTGCGCGGTCCGCAAGCTCCGCGATGTAATGGCGATGACGGTCACCAGCGTGTTCTTCACGCGATGATGCAGCTCCTCCAGCAGCAAACGCTGCAATCGCTTGGCGGCCTCGTTCTCGGTGGCGTCGATACCGGCCTGGGCCAGGAGGCGCGCCGCATCGATGCCGGCCTGCGCGAGCAGATCCCGGAGCCCGGCATTTTCCGCTTCGAGAGCGTCTTCCTTGAGACCCCTGAGGTCGGTCGCCATCTTCCGGTGTTCTACCAGAAACAGCCGACGATGGTAGGTGCTCGAAAGACGATGCCTAGCGGAGGGCGATGACCCGGACCGTCCGCGCTTCGTTGGCGGGGCGCCTAAGATCGAATTGACAGCGTGGCTCGTAATGGGGCCAACCGCGCGACGAGCATGCGGCCCCCTTCAAAAGCGCGGGAATACGGTCGCTTTTGGCATTCGACTGATGCTGGGGGGCGAGCAGGACCAATGTATCGGCCTTCGCCTCCGGAACACCGGAGGTCAAAACAACCACGACGCCGGCCGCCAAGCCGGCGGTGGCAACGGCAGTAATCGACTTGGCGACGATGGATTTGAACATTTGAATTCCCCTCAGCGCCTGCACGGGCGCTTGGGGTAACAATCCGATCCGGGAGCCGAAGTTCCAATATTTCTGGAACTTTAATAATAAATCTGAAGTCAATTCCAAATAAAACACCGCCTTATTCAATAAAACCAAGCCCGTATTACAGTATTTCTCACGGCAAATACGGATTAAGCGGAACTCTCTCATTCGAGAGGACTTGTCTCTCCTGAAGGCTCAGGGGGGAAATTAAGTCATGAATATCCGCATATCCGCAGCAAAGACCGCCAGTTTCCTGACCGTGGGAACGGCCTTGTGGATCGGCGCGGCGGCCGCGGCGCCCCTGCCGGCGGCCTATCCGAGCAATTCCGGCGCGCTGTTCGACTCCGTGATGCGCGATCAGGCCCCCGCGGACGAGACCGTTCGGGCCGATCTGCAGCGTCAGGTGGTCGATTATTCGACCAAACTCGCGGCCGGCACCGTCGTCATCGATACGGCGAAAACCTATCTCTATTACGTCCTCGGCGACGGCAAGGCAATCCGCTACGGCATCGGGGTCGGCCGTGACGGCTTCACCTGGTCGGGCGCGCAGACCGTGACCCGCAAGGCCGAGTGGCCGGATTGGACGCCGCCGCAGGAAATGATCGCGCGGCAGCCCTCGTTGCCCCGGTGGATGGCCGGAGGCGCAGGCAACCCGCTCGGCGCGCGCGCCATCTATCTCGGCAGCACGATTTACCGGATTCACGGCACCAACATGCCGGAAACGATCGGCCACAAAGTATCGAGCGGCTGCATCCGCATGCTGAACGCGGACGTGATCGATCTGTACAGCCGCGTGGGCGTCGGCACGACCATCATCGTGCTGCCGAACCGCAATGACGTCGCAACAATCGCCCCGGCCGTCGGACCGCGGGTTCACGAGCAGCGCCGGTCCAACCTCTATTGAGCCATGCGGCGTAATGCGCGACATGGCAAGGGATAGACCAATGGAACAAGTGTCGCCCACCTATTTGCGTTTGCAAGCCAATCGCTGTCAGCGGCTGTCGCGGACCTGCATGGATCTCGGGACCGCGCGGGATCTTCGGCTAATGGCCGACGAATATTTTGAAACGGCGTCGAATATCGAGGCAACGGCGCCACGCCTGACACCGCACTAAAACCCTGTCCGCGCGGCGTACCGCGAGATCAACCCGACCGCCGTTGCCTTCCCCGCAGTCCTTGCAAATCGCGCCATTGCCGTCATCCTGAGGTGGATGACGGCATACCGTTGTCGGCTCCTGGGCGGGCATTCATGGCGGGCAAGGGAAAGAACCACGGCGTCCAAGCGGACCTGCGCGGGTCGACGCCGCATTATCACGGCCACCGGGACCGGTTGCGCGCGCGTTTCCTGGAAGCCGGCAGCGATGCGGTGGCCGATTACGAATTGCTCGAACTCCTGCTGTTTCGCGCCATCCCGCGCCGCGATGTCAAGCCGCTCGCCAAAACGCTCATCGAGAAATTCGGCTCGTTCGCAGAGGTGATCGGCGCGCCACCCCAGCGCCTCGCCGAGGTCGGCGGCCTGAGCGACGCCGCCATCACTGAGATCAAGCTGGTGCAGGCCGCCGCCAACCGGCTCACGCGCGAACTGGTGCAGGGGCGGCCGGTGCTGTCATCGTGGTCGGGCGTGCTCGACTATTGCCGCTCCGCCATGGCATTTGCCGACAAGGAACAGTTCCGCGTGCTGTTCCTCGACAAGCGCAACCAGCTCATCGCCGACGAATTGCAGCAGACCGGCACCGTAGACCACACGCCGGTCTATCCGCGTGAAGTCGTCAAGCGCGCGCTGGAACTGTCCGCCACCGCCATCATCCTGGTGCACAATCACCCGTCCGGCGATCCCACGCCGTCGCGCGCCGACATCCAGATGACCCAGGCGATCGTCGCGGTGGCGCAGCCGCTCGGGATTTCCGTGCACGACCACCTGATCGTCGGCAAGGACGGCCACGCCAGCCTGAAGGGACTAAAGCTGATCTGAGCGCCGCAACTGATTTGCTCAGCCCGGGCCTTTCAGCTTTTGAAATATCCTGTAGGTTCAGGCGACGCGAGGGCGGCCAGCGAACCAATGGCCGAGGGTCAGGGCGGCCCTAACGATTTGCAGGGGAGGCATCCATGTCAGGCGAAAGTCTACTTGTCATTCTGCTGGTCGGGCTGATTGCCGGATGGCTTGCCGGCATCATCATGACAGGCTGGGGGTTCGGTCTTGTCGGGAACAT
>JBKKAF010000112.1:0-6723 GCA_046714775.1 Xanthobacteraceae bacterium
CCTGATTCGGGACACTAGCGTCATTTGACGCAGGCTCGCCAGCGCGGCATTGATCGCCGCCAGCGATGCCGCCTGTCTCCCAGCCCAAACGCCTGCTCGACATCGTCGAAACGCTGCTGATCGCGGCCGCCGGCGGCATCGCCTTTGCCGCGATGGGAGTTCCCGCCGGCTTCGTCTCCGGCTCGGTGCTGACGGCGGCCGTGGCCGCGCTGCTCGGCCGCCCAATTCGGGTGCCGCTGCCGATGGCGCGGGTCTGTTTCGTGCTGGTCGGCATCCTGCTGGGCGGAGCGGTGACGCCGGAAACCCTGCGCGGTATGGGCACCTGGCCGCTCAGCATCGCGATCCTGGTCGTCTCGATCACCTGCATGCTGATCGCCACCACCTCCTATCTGCGGTTGGTGCATGGCTGGACGCCGATCTCGGCTCTGCTGGGCGCGAGCCCGGGCTCGATGGCGCAGGCCTTCGCGCTGTCGGCGGAGCTGGGCGCCGACATGCGCGGGGTGGCGATCGTGCAGACCATGCGCATCCTGGTGATCACGGTCGCCTTGCCGGGAGCGCTGGCGCTGTTCGGCCTGGCCGGCGGAGCCGGTTTCGGGCCCACAAGCATGGCCGGCACCTCATGGGGCGAACTTGCCGTCCTGTTCGCGGTATCAACCGCGCTCGCGCTGTTCATGCTGTGGCTGCGTTTTCCGGGCGGGCTGTTGTTCGGCTCGATGGCCGGCTCGGCCATCCTGCACGGCGGCGGGTTCATCCATGCGGTGCTGCCGTGGTGGATCGCCGGCGCCGTGCTGATCGTGATGGGAGCGCTGGTCGGCGCGCGCTTTGCCAACACCAGTCCGCGGGTGCTGCTGGACTATCTCAGCGCCGCGCTGGGCTCGGCTTTGGTGGCGACCGCGGTCGCCTGCCTGTTCGGGCTGATCGTGGCGAGCCTTCTGCCGTTTCCGCTGGCCGACGTGGTGATCGCCTTCGCGCCCGGCGCCCAGGACACGATGATGGTGCTGGCGCTCGCGCTGCAGCTCGACCCGGTCTATGTCGGCGCCCATCATCTGGCGCGCTGGCTGGTGGTGACCTTTACGGTGGCGTTCGCGGCGCGCCGCCTGGCGCGGCGTCCGCCGGATCGGGACGGTGGGGGCGGCGCTACTCCGCCGCCAGCGCGCGGTCCGTGAACGGCAAGCCGAGCCGCTCCCACACATCGACCAGCGCCTCGGCCAAGGTGTCGATCAGCGCGTCCTCGTGATAGGGCGTCGGCGTGATGCGCAGCCGCTCGGTGCCCTTCGGCACGGTCGGATAATTGATCGGCTGGATATAGATGCCGTGCTCGGTGAGCAGGAGATCGCTCGCCGCCTTGCACTTCTCCGGATCGCCGACCGCCACCGGCACGATATGGGTCGAGGTCGGCATCACCGGCAGGCCGGCGGCGGTGAGCACCGCCTTGGTGCGGGCGGCGCGCTCCTGCTGGCGGTCGCGCTCCCAGTGTGAGGTCTTGAGGTGGCGGATGGCGGCGGTGGCGGCGGCGCACACCGCCGGCGGCAGCGCGGTGGTGAAGATGAATCCCGGCGCATAGGAGCGCACTGCGTCGACCAGCGCGGCGCTCGCCGCGATATAGCCGCCGACGCAGCCGAACGCCTTGCCGAGGGTGCCCTCGATCACGTCGACATTCGCCATGGCGCCGTCGCGCTCGGCGACGCCGCCGCCGCGCGCGCCGTACATGCCGACCGCGTGCACCTCGTCGAGATAGGTCATGGCGCCGTAGCGCTTGGCGAGATCGCAGATCTTAGCGACCGGGGCGATGTCGCCGTCCATGGAATAGATGCTCTCGAAGGCCACCAACTTCGGCCGGCGGCCGGCCGCCCGCAGCAACTCTTCGAGTTGGGCGAGATCGTTGTGACGGAAGATGATCTTCTCGCAGCCGGAGCGGCGGATGCCCTCGATCATCGAATTGTGATTGAAGGCGTCGGACAGGATCAGGCAGTCGGGGATGAGCTTGGCGATGGTGGCGATGCCGGTCTCGTTCGACACATAGCCCGATGTGAACACCAGCGCCGCTTCCTTGCGGTGCAGGTCGGCGAGCTAGCGCTCGAGCTCGACCAGCGGGTGATTGGTGCCGGCGATGTTGCGGGTGCCGCCGGCGCCGGCGCCCATGCGGGTCGCGGTCTCCACCATGGCGCCGATCACTTTCGGGTGTTGGCCCATGCCGAGATAGTCGTTGGAGCACCAGACGATGACGTCGCGCGGGCCGTTCGGCGAATGCCAGATGGCGCGCGGAAACCGGCCGGCCAGCCGTTCGAGATCGGCAAACACCCGATAGCGCCGTTCCTCCCTGAGTCGGGTGAGGGCACTCGCAAAGAACGCTTCATAATTCATCAGATCGGACTTTCCCCGGCGGTTGACCCGCCCTGTTTCGAGTGCTCCCGGAGCATTTTTAGAAGGGTTCCAGGCGGTTTGTCGAGGCCAATATGGCCGCATTCCCACCACGGCCTGGACCCGGCGATCGGACCGCATCCGCCCGCCATCACGCCGGCCGGACGGCATTCTCCGCGCCGTTTTCGCGGGCATTAAAGCAATGCGATGGAAGCGGGGGCTCTGCGCTTGCGGCTTGCCGTCGTGGCCGTCCGGGACGATACTCCGCGCCGCGGGCGGCCCTGCGGAGAGCTCGATGCATAACGTGTCCATTCACCAGTCGGTAGTCGACCGTGTCACCGCGCGCCGCGGCCGCGCCCATGTCTACGACGATCTCGACCCGCGCAAGACCGCGCTGCTGGTGGTCGACCTGCTGAACGCCTTCATGCTGCCGGGCGTCGCCCATACACTCTGCCCGATGGCGGAAAAGATCGTGCCCAATGTCAACCGGTTGGCGCGCGCCATGCGCTTTTCCGGCGGCACCGTGATCTGGCTCAAGACCACCTTCACCGAGGAGGCGCTCACCGCCTGGTCGACTTATTTCGACATGGTCACGCCGGAGCAGGTGGCCAAGCGCAAGGCCGCGCTCACGCCGGGCGGCAAGGGCCACGAACTGTGGCCCGACCTCGACGTGCAACCCGACGACCTCGTGGTGGAGAAAACGCGCTTCAGCGCCTTCATCCAGGGCTCGTCCAATCTCGCCGAGGTGTTGCACGCGCGCGGCATCGACACCGTTATCGTCACCGGCACCGTCACCAATGTGTGCTGTGAGTCCACGGCGCGCGACGCCATGATGCTCAATTTCAAGACCATCATGGTGACCGACGGCAATGCCGCGATGACCGACGAAGAGCACAATGCCTCGCTGCAGGCCTTCTATCTCACCTTCGGCGACGTCATGTCGACCGATATGCTGGTCGCCAGCCTGACGCGCGATGCGCGCCAGGGCCTCGCGGCCGCGGAGTAAGCCGTCATTGTCCGCAACGCGGACCAACCGACACTGTCATCCCAGCATCCATTGGAGGAAAGTATGAGTCTCTCGCAGTCGCTTTCGCGTAAGCTTGCCGTCACATGCGTTGCCGCCGCCTTCGCGTTCAACGGCGCGTTGTCGCAGCCCGCGCCCGCGCCCGCGCCCGAAACCAAGACCTTCGAGCCGCAGGTCGGCCAGGAGGGCAAGGACGTGGTCTGGGTGCCGACGCCGCAGGCGCTGGTCGACCGCATGCTCGACATGGCCAAGGTCACCGCCGCCGATACCGTGATCGATCTCGGCTCCGGCGACGGCCGCACGGTGATTACCGCCGCCAAGCGCGGCGCCAAGGCGATGGGCATCGAATACAATCCCGACCTGGTGGAGCTGTCCAAGCGCAATGCCGCCAAGGAAGGCGTCGGCGACAAGGCGGTGTTCGTGCAAGGCGACATCTTCAAGAGCGATTTCTCCAAGGCCAACGTCATCACCCTGTTCCTGCTGACCAGCCTGAACGCCAAGCTGCGTCCGATCCTGCTCGAGATGAAGCCCGGCACCCGCGTGGTGTCGAACACCTTCGACATGGGCGATTGGACGCCCGACGACCAGGTGCAGGCGACCGGCGAGTGCCGCTCCTATTGCCGCGCGTTCTTCTGGCTGGTGCCGGCCAAGGTCGACGGCACTTGGCAGACGCCCGATGGCGAGCTCTCGCTCGAGCAGAAATATCAGATCGTGTCGGGCAAGTTGAAGTCGGGCAGCGGCACCACGGACGTCAACGGCAAGCTCGCCGGCGACGAGATCACCTTCAGCGCCGGCGACACCACCTATACCGGAAGGGTGAGCGGCAACAGCATGGAGCTCACCAGCAAGGGCGCCACGGATGCAAAGTTCACCGCGACCAAGAAGGCGAACTAACGCACGCTGGCAGCAAACTCGGGTTCCCCGAGTTTTGCCAAGGAGCGGCCGAAGTCGGAACGTCCGACGTCAGCTCGATGGTCAGGAAGGGGCGCTGCGCGGCAGCGCCCTTCCGGCATGACGACGTCGGTGAACAGCAGGTCGGTCTCTTTCGCGCCGGCCAAAATCTCGAGCGCAGCCGCGCCGTTGGCAGCAGCCGTTCTATGGGTGCAGGGCTCTGACGAATATCCTGACTAGGTACGCGCGAACAGGTGTCCGTATGCGCAGACGGCGGTCACCGCCAGCGCGGCGACTGCCCTGGCTCAGTTGCGCCGGCGCCGGCATCGAGCGGCTTGCGCAGGGTTCGAAAACGCTGAAGTTCGGGCGAGGGCGCCGGTTGCAGCGGAACCGGCTCCTCCCGCACAGGCAGCACAGCCTCGGACGGCTCGTCGTCGAAGGCAACCTTGTGACTCATCGTCGAGCCCCGCCACCGCTCAATGACCGACTCGATGAGAGTCCTGTCGAGGGTGGTTTGATTCTCCGGACGGGTATCGCCCGCCGCATCGCTGCTCGGCCGCAGCGCCGCCGGCAATTCCTTGAACGTGAGGCGCGTGGGAACGGCAACGGCCGATCCGAACGCGAAGACCTCTCGGGTGCCGAGCGAGGGAACAAATGTCAACAGATTGGCGGCGGCGTCCGATACCGCGGAGCGAATGAGGGCCTGGTCGCGATCATTCGCCATGCGCATGACAAACAGCGTGTTGCATTGGGAAATGATGGTCGGATCGATCTCCGCCGGCCGCTGCGTCACCAGCCCGAGGAACACCCCATATTTCCGGCCTTCCTTGGCGATGCGTGACAGGGCGCGGCGCGTGGGGCCAAAGCCGATGGTGGAATTGGCCGGCGCGTAGCGATGCGCTTCCTCGCAGACAAACAGCAGCGGAGCGATGCCATCGCTCCACAGGCCGAAGTCGAAAGCCATGCGGCAGAGCACCGAAACGACCGAATCTACCACCTCGGCTGGAAAGCCCGCCATCTGCATGATCGTTATCGGCCGGCCATCCGGCGACAGACGGAAGAGCTGAGTCAGTACCTCCGCCATGGTGTCGCCACCGATATTGGCGTTCTCGAAGATGAAGGCGTAGCGCGGATGATTGCGGAACGTTTGAATGCGTCCGATCAATTTGTGGTAGATCATCCGCGACGCGCGATTTTCGAGCTTTCCCATCCGCTCATCGAGAAGATTGATCAAGTCCTCGATCCGGTAGGGCACCGGCGTATCCACGGCAAAGCCGGTGTTTCTAGGATCCTTCCTTTTGACGAGACTGCGGTCCACCGACGCGCGGTATTGCAGATAGGCACTCTTTGCCAACGGGATCACCTCCGCAAGAATTTCCACCTCCTCGTCGATTCCCGGCCGACCGCCGAAGAAGGCGTCGATGATTTCTTCGAAGTTGAACAGCCAGAACGGAAGCCGGAGATTGCGCGGCGTGAGCACATGGGCCTTTTCGCCAAAACAGTGATCGTATTCGTTGTGCGGATCGACCAGAAAAACTCGCAGGTTCCGGCGCTTCTCCAGAAGCTGCTGCAACACGACGGCGACGCCGCTAGACTTTCCTACGCCGGTGGTGCCGAGTATGGCAAAATGCTTGCTCAGAAGATCGTCGATGTTGACGTGCACACCGACCTGGTTGTCCTGCTGGAGAAAGCCGATCTCGATCGTATCGGGGCCGGCCGCGCCGTAGACAAGCCGCAATTCCCGGTCACCCAGCAACAGCGTGGAATCGCCGATCGAGGGATATTCGGTGACGCCGCGTTGGAAGCCGGCAATGCCTCCGGTGCCGGCTTTGATCTCGCCGATCAGATCGAGCCGCGCCACGTGGTTGCAGGCCTGTTCGTGATTGATCGGGCCCGACGGCTGCTCGGTGATTTCCGTGATCAGCCCGATGATGATCGACTTGCCGCTCAGAATGCCGAGAAATTTTCCGACCTTGGCTTGTGCCTTGTCGGGCAGGTTCTGAACAGGCGGGCGCAAGCCGACGGCCGCTTGCGCGCCGCTGACGGAGATGATGCGTCCGAGCGACTCGTGTGCTGAAGGCGCGGGCGTGTACGAAGCGGCGGTCGTGCCGGCGCCGGCATGGGGCCTTGTGTCCATCGCCTCCTCGCAACCAATCGGCGGGTCTATGTGCGGCCGTGTTGTCCCGAGGTCATATAAAACAGCAATGCTTGACTTCGATTAAACGCGGGCGGCGGCGGTTTTGAATAATTTGTTATTCTTAATCCAACCTTCGTTAGCTGTTCTCCGCCGCCTGCATCGCCCGCCACACCCGCTCTGGCGACGCCGGCATCGCCACCGGCGGCGCGCCGACGCGCGCCAGCGCATCGTTGACGGCGTTCATGGCGACCGACAACCCGCCGACCGTGCCGGATTCGCCCGCGCCCTTGACGCCGAGCGGATTGCTTTT
>JBKKAF010000113.1:0-7522 GCA_046714775.1 Xanthobacteraceae bacterium
GCTGCGAGCCCTCTTGCGAACTTCGGATTCAAAGGGACACTAGCAATCATAGCGTTGCTCGTGTGGCTTTGGTTCAGAAGTTCCCTCCCGACCCGGCCGCAAGCAATGGGGAACTTCTGAACCGCCACACGGGTGTCCCGAATCCGAAGTTCGCACGAACTTGCCGCAAGCACTCTTGCGAACTTCGGATTCAAAGGGACACTAGCAATCATAGCGTTACTCGTGTGGCTTTGGTTCAGAAGTTCCCTCCCGACCCGGCCGCAATGAATGGGGAACTTCTGAACCGCCACACTGGCTCTGTAGGGGGTCATCGCTCGCAAGATAGCCCGTGGGCGACGGCGGCGAAAGAGCGCGGCCTGCGGAAGCCCACTTGAGCCGCGCGCGCAGCCCGCTAATCTTGCCGCCGGCCGATGTCGCGCCCAACCAAGGACCGTTTTCCATGACCATCTCCATGTACAAAATTTCCGTGCCGATTTTCGCGCAATTCCTAGGCGGGCTGTCCGGCGTGCTCGACAAGGCTGCCGCTCATGCCGAGGCGAAGAAGATCGATCCCGCGGCATTGCTCAATATGCGGCTCTATCCGGACATGTATCCGCTGGTGCGCCAGGTGCGCGCGGCGACCGACCACGCCATCAGCGGCACGGGCCGGCTCGCCGGCGCCGAGCTGCTCAGCTTTGCCAATACCGAGGCGGGCTTCCCGGAATTGAAGGAGCGGCTCGGCAAGACCATCGACTATGTCAAAGGCTTCAAGCCCGAGCAGATCGACGGCACGGAGGACAAGGAGATCGCGATCAAGTTTTCCAGCGGCGAGCGCAAGTTCACCGGCCAGGCGCTGTTGCTGAATTTCTGCCTGCCGAACTTCTATTTCCACACCACCACGGCCTATGACATCCTGCGTCATTGCGGCGTGGAGCTGGTCAAGCGCGATTTCCTGGGGACGCCGGTCACCCAATAGCTTTCCGACCCGGCGCGGCTTAACCAAGGCCGGCAAAGCCCCTGTCCGACCCCGGCCGGCCGTGGCAGACTGCGCGGTCAGAGCATGATCCCGAAAAGTGGGAGCCGGTTTTCAGATAAGATCATGCTCAAGCTGAGAGCGCCGGGGAAAACCATGCGCGTGAACAGGGCTTTAGCTGCTTTGGCGGCGCTCGCGCTCGCGGGCAGTGCGGCGCGCGCCGACGCGGTCGCCGACTTCTATAAGGGCAGGCAGCTCACTCTGGTGGTCGGTTACGGGCCGGGCGGCGGCTACGACATCTATGCCCGCCTGGTCGGGCGGCACATTGGCCGGCACATTCCCGGTAATCCCAATGTCGTGGTGCAGAACATGCCGGGCGCCGGCTCGCTGCGGTCGGTCAACTGGCTGTACAACGTCGCGCCCAAGGACGGCACCGCGATCGCGCATTTCGCCCGCAACATGCCGCTGCTCGGCATGATGGGCAACAATCCCAACGTGCAGTTCGACGCGCGCAAGTTCACCTGGCTCGGCTCCTCGTCGAGCTTCGCCAACGACGCCTATATCCTGATCGTGCGCGGCGACGCGCCGGCTAAAACCATCGAGGAGGCCCGCCGCGCCGGCGGCGAGCCGCTGGTGCTCGGCGGCACCGCCGAGGGCGCCACCGGCAACGACGTGCCGATCATCCTGCGCGACACCATCGGGCTGAATATCAAACAGGTGGTGGGCTATCCCGACAGCGCGGCGATCTTTCTCGCCATCGAGCGCGGCGAGGTGCACGGGCGCACGGTCGATCTGTCCTCGGTGCGCGCGATCAAGCCCGACTGGCTGAAGCCCGACAGCGGCTATCGCGTCCTGGTGCAGTTCGCGCGCGCTACCCGGCTGGCGGAGTTGTCGAATGTTCCGACCGCGCGCGAATTGGCGAAGAACGAATCCTCGCGCGCTTTGATCGAATTAACCGAGTTGCCCTACAAATTGTCGCGGCCGTTTGCCGCGCCGCCCGGCGTTCCGGCCGACCGCGCCCGGGCGTTGCAGGCGGCGTTCGCCGCCACCCACAAGGACAAGCAATATCTCGAGGAGGCGGCCAAGCTCAATGTCGACGTCAGCCCGGTCAGCAGCACCGAACTCGTGCGCGCGCTCGATCTGATCGAGAATGCCCCGCCGCAGCTCCTGGACTATCTCCGGCGGCTGTTTGCCGAGAGCAAGGGCTGAGCGCGCATCCGCGGACGTGCCGCGCGGCCGGATTTCTTTCACGCCACACGAAATGCATTTGTCCGTTGCCGGCGGCCGGCTTAGACTTTGCGTTGGTATCCACTGCGACGGAATTCATTGCGGGACTTGCGGTCAGGGAGAACAGCAATGCTCATGAGGATTTTGCCGGCCGTGACCTTGGCCGCCGCCACACTGGCGGCCGTACCGGTGCAGGCCGAGACGGTCGCCGATTTCTACAAGGGCAAGCGCGTCAACCTGATCGTCAGTTACGGGCCGGGCGGCGGCTACGACGTCTATGCGCGCGTGCTTGCGCGCCACATCAGCAAACACATTCCGGGCAACCCGACCATCGTGGTGCAGAACATGCCGGGCGCCGGCTCGCTGCGCGGGGCCAATTACATTTATAATGTCGCTCCGCGCGATGGCACGACCTTCGGCACCTTTGCGCGCAACGTCGCGCTGCTCGGGCTCATCAAGACCAACCAGAATGTCCAATACGATCCGACCAAGTTTACCTGGCTCGGCTCGTCGTCAAGCTTCGCCAACGACGCCTATCTGCTGCTGGTCCGCCGCGACGCCAAGGTGAAGTCGATCGACGACGCCCGCCGCCCGGACGGGCCGCCGATCATTCTCGGCAGCACGGCGGAAGGCGCATCGAGCGACGCCATGGGGGTGGTGCTGCGGGAAATGCTCGGCTTCAACATCAAGCTGATCCCCGGCTATACCGACAGCGGCGTATTGTTCCTGGCCCTGGAACGCGGCGAAATCGACGGGCGCACGGTCGGACTGTCGGCGGTGCGATCGAACAAGCCGGACTGGCTGAAGCCCAACGGCCTGATGCGGGTGCTGGTGGTGTTCGGACGCCAGACCCGGCATCCCGATCTGCCCGACGTGCCGACCGGGCGCGAGCTTGCGCGCACCGACCAGGACCGCGCGCTGATCGACCTGATCGAAGCGCCCTATCTGCTGTCGCGCCCTTATGCGGCGCCGCCGGACGTGCCGCCGGACCGCGCCAAGGCCTTGCGCGACGCCTTTATCGCCACCCACAAGGACCCCGCCTATCTGGAAGACGCGGCCAAGATCAATATCGACGTCAGCCCGATCGGCGGCGACGACATCCTGCAGCTTATCGATCGGATCGCCAAGACCCCGGCCGACCAGTTGCAGAAGGTGGAGAAGCTGATCGAAGGCGGCGGCTGACCGGCACTTGCGAAGGGTGGGTTATTCCACCGGTTGAATGCCGGCGGCGCGGGCAACTGCGGCCCACATATCCTGCTCGCGCCGGATCAGTGCGGCAAACTCGGCAGGCGTGCTGCCCACCGGCTCGGCGGCGTCGGCGGCAAGCCGGTCCTTGACCTCGGTCTGTCTGATGCCGCGCGCCGCCTCGACTTGCAGGCGCTCGACGATCTCCTTGGGCGTACCGGCCGGCGCCAGGAAACCGAACCACTGCAAGGCTTCGTAGCTCGGCACACCCGCTTCGGCGATAGTCGGGATCTCGGGCAAATTCTCGGCGCGCTTGGCTCCGGATACCGCGAGCGCGCGCAAGGCGCCCGATTCGATATGCGGCTTTGCCGAGATCATGTTCACGATCATCCCGGAAATTCGCCCGCCCAGGATGTCGGTGATGGCGGGCGCCACACCGCGATAGGGGATGTGGCGGATATCGATGCTGGCCATGCTCTTGAGCAGCTCCATCGCCATGTGCGGATTGGTGCCGACGCCGGCCGAGCCATAGGTCAACTCCCCCGGCTTCTGCTTGGCCAGCGCCAGAAACTCCGCGAGCGAGTGCACCGGCAGCGACGGCGACACCACCAGAACATTCGGCAGGCTGACGACCTGAGTGATCGGTGCGAAATCGCGCACCGCATCGTAGGGCAGCTTCTTGTACATCACGTGATTGATGGTGAGCGTGCTCGCCGTTACCAGGAGGGTATATCCGTCCGGCGCCGACTTTGCGACCACCTCGGTTCCGACCACATTGCCGGCGCCGGGGCGGTTCTCGACAAAGAACTGCGCGCGCATCGACTTGGTAAGCTGCTCGGCCAGGATGCGCCCGATCGTGTCGGTGCCGCCGCCCGGCGCGGACGCCACCACGATCTTGACCGGACGCGATGGATAGTTGGCTTGCGCAGCGGCGCTATCGGCAGCAGCCAGCAGGCAGATCAGCGTGAAAAGAATGGAGGTTGGCATGGTGAAATCTCCTGAATGAAAACTGCTGAAATCTATCCCGATGCGCCCAGAACCTGTCCCGCCTTTTCCACCGGCTTTGCCGCCACCAGCACGAAGGCGATGACACAGGGCTTGCTGCCGCGATTGATCCAGTTGTGGATGGTGCCGCGCTGCACCAGCACGTCGCCCTGGCGCAGATGCACCTCGACGCCGTCGATTTCCATGTCGATCTCCCCCGACATCACGATCGCATAGTCGATCGACTCGGTGCGGTGATTGCGCGGGCTCACACCGGGGCCGTATTCGATGATGCGAAAGACGGTGCCGTTCGGATCTGTGGTCACGACCTCGCGCGCACCGCCGTCCGCTTCGGTCGCGTTGTCGCTCGGGAACGAACCGGTCGACCAGACCAGGCAGGCCTGATGTCCGGGCCGCCTGGAATGCACGTTCCGGCAGGTTTCATCGATAGCGACGACGGCGCGGCCGTGCGCGTCATGGCCGGTGACGACGCGTCTGATCTGCAAGGACATCGCGGCTCCCCGATTCCGATCCGAGACAGCTTCAAAAGCTTGGCTCCCGCGATGTACACTGTCAAATGAGAGCTGCCGCAACGCGGCCACGGCGACATTTTTCAGGGACATTCCATGCACGACACCACCGATCAGGTTCATTGGCATGAGCCGAAGGCGGGCGAGAATGCCGGCTTCGGCACGTTCAAGCGCAAGCCGCTGCCCTATGACAGCTTCATGGAGGCGGAGGGCGTGCCGATCTATCGCGGCATCGGCGTGCGGCGGGTGCAGGATCTGCCGATGATGCCGTGGCAGCGGCTGGGCGGCCGCGGCAGCTACATCCAACTCTACGGCACCGAGGGGCTCTGGGGCAGCTACGTGGTCGAGGTGCCGGGCGCCGGCGCGCTCAATGTCGAGCGCCACCTGTATGAAAAGGTCGTGCTGGTGGTGGAGGGCCGCGGCTCCACCGAAGTCTGGCAGGAGGGCCAGAACAAGCGCCATGTGTTCGAGTGGCAGAAGGGCTCGCTGTTCACCATTCCGCTCAACGCCTTCCACCGTTTCGTCAATGCGGGAAGCGCGCCGGCGCTGCTGCTGTGCGGCACCTCGGCGCCCAATGTCATGAACCTGATCGACAATCCGGGCTTTATTTTCAACTGCCCGCATAATTTCACCGAGCGCTTCTCCGGGGCCGACGATTATTTCGCGCCCAAGGATGACATCGAGCCCGATCCGATCCGCGGGCTGGCCATGCGGCGCACCAATCTCGTTCCCGACATCGTCAATTGCGAACTGCCGCTCGATAACCGCCGTTCGCCCGGCTACCGGCGGATCGAGCCGTCGATGGGCGGCAACCGCTTCTATCTGTGGATCGGCCAGCACGAGACCGGGCGCTATTCAAAGGCGCATAAGCACGCCTCGGCGGCGGTGCTGATCTGCGTCAAGGGCAAGGGCTACACCTATACCTGGCCCGAGGCGCTCGGCACCACGCCGTGGAAGGACGGCCGCGCCGACAAGGTGCTGCGGCAGGATTACGAAGCGGTCGGCATGGTGTCGGCGGCGCCGATGAGCGGCGACTGGTTCCACCAGCATTTCGGCACCGGCAAGGAGGGATTGCGGGTCACCGCCTGGCACGGGCCGAACAACCAGCGCGCGCGCAAGGCCGGCAAGCCGGGCGAGCAGCTGATGGACTATGGCGCCATCGACCTCAACAAGGGCGGCAGCGCCATTCCTTATCATCAGGAAGATCCGGCAATTCGCCGGGAGTTCGAAGAGACTTTGCGGAACGAGGGGGTGGCGAGCCGGATGGAGGACCGCTTTTACCAGCCCTCATCCGACGGAGCCGACGAGCCGCCGCAGCTGATGTAGCGCCCGCGGAGCAGCCCAGACGGCTGCTCCGCATCGATCTACCGCCCGGCAAGGAGGGGTGAAATCCGCACCACCGACACGCGCCGGTTGGCCGGATGCGGCCCCTCGACCGGCACTTTCAGGTGTTGCTCGCCGTAGCCCTGCGTCTCCAAGTTCTCCGGCGGAATGCCGAATGTTTCGGTCAGAATGGCGGCGACCGCTTCGGCGCGCCGGTCGGACAGCGACAGATTGTCTTCGTCGTTGCCGACCGTGTCGGTGTGGCCTTCGATCAGGAACACCTCGTCAGGATTGCGCGCCAGCACCCCCTTGATCGCTTCCGCGATCGCCTCCAGCCGGCCGACCTGCTCGGGCCTGATCTCCCATGAGCCGGTCTCGAAGTTGATCGTGTCGAGATCGATGCGGGGCATCCGAGCCCGCAGATTGACGTTGTAGCGGACCTCGTCGAGCGAATAGGCGCGCTCGATCGGCTCGATCGGCGGGGCTTCGAGAGTCTCGTAGAGCAGGGCCGGCGGAGCGCTGGCCGCCTCAACGATGTAACGCTCGCGCGGGAAGACCCGCGGCGGACGAAGATCAAGGAAGAATCCGGCATCGCTGCGCCGCCGGCTATTGTCGATGATGACGACCTCGCGCCCGTCCTGGAAGCGCCGCATGCGCCGCAACAGGCGGCCGTCGGGACCGGTCACCGTGATGATCACAATGTCATCCGACCGGCGAATGAAGGAGTATGTTTCATTGCCACGCCGCTCGACGCGCGGGTCGGGGTCGTAGCGGCGGAACCGCGCGCCCTCGTCGTGCTGAATGAAGGTGCGGTTGCGGTCGCGCACGATCTGTCGGCCACCGGGCTCGTCGATGACGGTCCTGCCGCGATCATCGGTGCGCTCGCGCCGTTGCGTGCGCACATCCTGTAGATTTCCGGTAAAGCCGGGACGTACCTGCGGCGTGCTGCCAGGCTGCTGGCCGCCGAACTGCGGAGTTTGCTGGCGCAAGGCCGGCTGCTGCTGCCCGCGCTCTTGCGGCTGCGAGCCTGGTTGAGGCTGCTGCTGCAGGTTCTGCTGCTGTTGCGGCTGTTGCGGCTGTTGCGGCTGTTGTTGCGGCTGTTGCGGCTGTTGCAGCTGTTGCAGCTGTTGTGGCTGTTGCAGCTGTTGTGGCTGTTGTTGCGGCTGGAGCTTCTGCTGCTGGAGCTTCTGCTGCTCCTGCTGCTGCTGGAGCTTTTGTTGCTCCTGCTGTTGCGGTTGGAGCTTCTGCTGCTGGAGTTTCTGCTGCTCCTGCTGCTGCTGCTGTTGCTTCTGTTGCTGGAGCTTCTGCTGTTCCTGCTGTT
>JBKKAF010000114.1:0-13356 GCA_046714775.1 Xanthobacteraceae bacterium
CGGTGATGGTGCGGTCGATGGCCGCGAGCAGGGAGCCGCGGCGTTCGCCCGACAGCGTGCGCACCAATTCGAGATTGCTGCGCGTCGCCTGGTCGATGGCGAGCGTGTCGCCTTCGGCTTCACTCACTGGGGGCGACAGCGGCGGCCGCTTGCCGAGCTGGGTCCGTTCCACATAGGTGACGCATGCGGCCGCGGCGGTCAGTTCCAGGCGCGACAGCGCGCCGAAGGACTCGCTGGTCGCCACCGAGAAATAGTTTGCCAACCGCCGCTCGGCACTGGCGCCGTCGAACACGTCGCGTGTGACCGGCGTCACTTGCGGCAGCGTCCGCAGATAGGGCGCGAGCTCCGCGTCGGCATGCAGCGCGTCGGAAACGATGATCTCACCCGGCTCGAGCCGTGCGATGGCGGCCGCCAGTCCCAGGCGGTCGCACTCGGCGATGCGGAACTCGCCGGTGGAAATGTCAATCCAGGCGAGCGCGAACCGGCTGCCCTCGTCCGTCGACGCACGCGCGCGCGCGATTGCCAGCAGATAATTGTTGCGCGTGGCGTCGAGCAGCGTGTCTTCGGTGAGCGTGCCCGGCGTCACCAGCCGCACCACGTCGCGGCGCACGACGCTTTTGGCGCCACGCTTTCGCGCGATGGCGGGATCTTCGAGCTGCTCGCATACCGCGACGCGGTGGCCGAGCGCGATCAGCCGATGCAGATATTCGTCGGACCGCTCGACCGGCACCCCGCACATCGGGATGTCGCGGCCGAGATGCTTGCCGCGCTTGGTGAGCATGATGCCGAGCGCGCGGGCGGCGGTTTCGGCGTCCTCGAAGAACAATTCATAGAAATCGCCCATCCGGTAGAACAGCAGGCAGTCCGGATTGGCGGCCTTGATCTCGATATATTGCTCCATCATCGGGGTGACGCGGCCGGCGCCCTCGGCGGGCGGACCGGACTCGAAACCGGACGGAACTAAGGGGCGGGCGGCTTCCATGATGCCGCGACGCTAGCAGATGCGGCGGGCGGTTTCATGGGGCGCCTGCAAAGCGCCCACAGGCGATAGAGCGCGTCAGTTCACCAGCTTGGTGCCGGTCAGCCGTTCCAGATTCTGGAAATAGATCTTGTCGCGGTCGGCTTGCGGGATGTCGAGCTCGTCGAGAATCTTGATGGTCTCGCGGATGAAGCCCGGGCCCTTCTCCGGATCGAACGGACAGTCCGACGCAAACACGATCTTGTTGATGTCGTAGAAGGCGAGCCCGCACAGCGTCGCGCCCTTGGAGCCGAAGGCGGCGCTGTCGGCGATGAAATCCTGCTTGAAATAATCCAGCGGCCGTTTCTTCAGGCTCTTGCGCAGGGCCACGTAGTCTTCGTCGGTGGTGCGGGTGCCGAGCTGGTCCCAGCCCGGCCCGACGCGGCCTTCCAGCATCGGAATGATGCCGCCGAAATGATGCACGATGATCTTCAGCGCGGGATACTTGTCCAGGGTCTTCGAGAATACCAGCCGCGACATGGCGGCGCCGGTCTCGTAGGACCAGCCGAGCGCCCACCAGATCTCATACAGCGACTTCTGTTCGTCGACGTAATCCGGATAGGCGGCGGTGCGCGCCGGATGCATCCAGATCGGCTTGCCGAGCTTCTCCATGGCGGCAAAGAATTGTTCGAATTCCGGGCGGTCGAGCGGCTTGCCTTTGACGTTGGTGTAGATCTGCACCCCGAGCGCGCCCAATTCCTTGATCGCGCGCTCGGCCTCGCGCACGCCGGCGTCCGGCGCACCCAGCGACACCTGCGCGACCCAGCCGGGAAACTGGTCGCGATGCTTGGCGGTGATGTCGGCAAAGCCGTCATTGACCAGCTTGCAGAGGCCGTCCACCTCGTTCGGCCCGACGATGGTTTCGATCGGCGGCATCGGATAGGACAGGATCTGCGCATAGTCCGGGAATTGATCGACCAGCTTCCTGCGCAGGTCGAGGTCGTGCAGCACAGGCACGTTCCGCATGCGCTTGCCGATATCTTTCAAGTCGCCGGCAATCTCGTTCATCTTGTCGAGGAACGGCTTCGGGATGAAATGGGTGAAGGCGTCGATGCGCATGGGAAGTTCTCCGGTGGCGTCGTAGTAGCGCCAGCTTGCTTGTCTTGCCGGATGACGGGCGAAGAAAGGGCAGGACGCGCGTTGTTATCGCGTCGGCCGGCCGGAGTCTATGACTGGAGCCGCGGCGTGGCTACTCAGCGCAAGGCGCTGCTTCTTTTGCCGAAATAGGCAATGGCGCCCGGGTGGAAGGGAACGTCGATATTGCTGTAGAGGCGGCCCGGGTCCATGTCGCCGAACAGCGGAAGGGCCTGGGCAAGCAGACTGCGGTTCTCGGCGATGGTGGCGATGATGGCCCGGATGCGCGACGCCGGCACGGCCTCGTTGGCGAACAGCGTATAGTCGTAGAACATCGTCGAGATCGGCTCCCTGACGCCGGCCCGATTTGGCGCCGGCGCCAGCTTACCGATATAGGCGGTGAGGAATTGCTTCTTCAGCGCAACCAGCGCGGTCGGGCCGTCATCGAGGGACAGATAACGGACGCCCACCGCGGCGTCGGCCTCTGCCACTTTCGGGCTGCCGATGGCGAAGCTCGTGGTGTCGACCTTTCCGGCAATGAACGCGTCGACGCCGGCCACCAGGTCCGGAACCTGCACCGTCTTGACGTCCTTGGCGGCCAGTCCGCCGGTCGCCAGCATGGCGTCGATATTGTTCCTGACGGTTTCCTGGCTGGCAAAACCATAGGCCACGGCCTTGCCCTTGAGATCCTGCACCGTCCTGATCGGCGAGTCGTTGCGCACGAATAGCCCGACCTTGATCGGAAAGATCACCGCCACGGTTCGCAGCCGGGGATGGGGCCGCTTGTCGAAGCCGCCAACGCCATGAAACGCCTCGTAGAGTTCGAGCGTGTTGGCGAAGCCGATCTCGATCTCGCTGGAATTGACGCGCGGGATCAGCGTTCCCGTGCCGCTCTGCGGCCGCATCTCGACGGCGATTCCCCCCGCCTCTTGCAGCGCCTTGGCGACGGCGGCGCCGATAGAGAAGGTGAGCGTGCCCTTGAGGCTGGTGCCGATCGTAAGCGGCTGCTGAGCCACGGCCGGGGTGGCGGCGGCGAAAGCGAAGGCAATGGCGGCAAAAAGCAGTTTCTTCACGGCGTCCTCCACACGGGTGCGGACGCAGTCGCCGAAGATGGCTCATCGAGCCGATGTCGTCGGGCGCTTCGGCTCTTGGCCGAAACTTTCACCCGCGTCGCGACGCGTTCCGCCGCGGGCGCGGATCGTTGCGTTAGCCGTCATCAAACCGCGTCCGTGTTAATCCGCGGTGAATTTGTCGATAATGTTTTTCGGAATTGCCTGCGATTTCAGGCGAGTGGGATCGTTCGGATCGTTTACCGTCCAAACCCTTATCTCGATACCTTCGACGGCGAGCGCTTCGCCCTTCATTATGCGGTGATTCACCACGAAGCTCGAGCGCCGGAATTCGGCGATTGTCGTCTCGATGGTGACGTCGTCGCTGAATTTGGAAGGAATGATGAAGCGAGCGCTGGCATCGACCAGTGGATAACCGATCATGCCGCAGGCCTCGAAGAACTTTGCGGCCGGCATGCCGAGCGCGCGCTCGAACAGCGACGTGGTGGAGGTGTCGAACATTTCGAAATAGCGCGGATAGAAAACGATACCGGCGGGATCGCAATCCTTCCACTCGATGCGCACGGTCCGTCGATTGGTGAGCATGCCGCGTCCCTTCGTCAGCGTAGGTTGGTATTGTCGGCGTTCGGTGGCATTTCTGCTGGAATGGGTCAAGCGCGCGGCCTCGCCGGAGCGCTGCAAAAGCCTCTGTCCCGCTGCGCTTTCGCGGCATTTGACCCTGCCGGTCATGGCCCGTAAGTTTCCAGCGCGCTCAGGCCACAGGATGCGTTCGATGCCGCGTTTTCTCTCCCTTGCCGAGGCGGTGGAGGACACCATCCGGGACGGCGACACGGTGGCGATGGAGGGGTTCACCCATCTCATCCCCCATGCCGCGGGCCACGAGGTCATCCGCCAGCGCCGCAAGCGCCTCACGCTCATCCGCATGACGCCTGACCTGATCTACGACCAGCTCATCGGCATGGGCTGCGCGGAGAAGGTGGTGTTTTCCTGGGGCGGCAATCCGGGCGTCGGCTCGCTGCACCGCCTGCGTGACGCCATCGAGAACGGCTGGCCCAATCCGCTGGCGATCGAGGAACACTCGCACGCCGCCATGGCCAATGCCTACGAGGCCGGCGCCGCCGGGCTGCCGCTGGCAATGTTTCGCGGTTATCTCGGCGTCGATCTTCCCAAGGTCAATCCGAAGATCAAGCGCGTCACCTGTCCGTTCACCGGCGAGCAGCTTGCCGCGGTGCCAGCGCATCGGCCCGACGTCGCCATCATTCATGCCCAGAAAGCCGATCGCGCCGGCAATGTGCTGATCGAAGGCATCGTCGGCGTGCAGAAGGAAGCAGTGCTGGCGTCCAAGCGCTCGATTGTCACGGTCGAGGAGGTCGTGGACGATTTCGGGCCGCGCAGCTTCAATGCCGTGATATTGCCGAGCTGGACCGTCGGTGCAGTGGTCGTGGTGCCGGGCGGCGCCTATCCGTCGTATGCCCAAGGCTACTATGCGCGCGACAATGCGTTTTACATCAACTGGGATGCGATCGCGCGCGAACGCGACGGCTTTCTCGCCTGGATGAAGACCAACGTGATGGAAAAGGGACCCGAGGTGTTTGCCGATCACGTGCGCCGCCTGGGCGTGGCTGCGGAATAGAACAACATGGCGCAGAACTACACCCCTACCGAAATGATGACGATCGCTGCCGCGCGCGCGTTGCGCAACGAGGACGTCTGTTTCGTCGGTATCGGCATGCCGTCCGCGGCGGCCAACCTGGCGCGGCTCAGCCATGCGCCCGGCATCACGCTGATCTACGAGTCGGGCACCATCGCCACCAAGCCGGACGTGCTGCCGCTTTCGATCGGCGACGGCGAATTGTGCGAGACCGCGTTGACCACGGTCGCGGTGCCGGAAATGTTCCGCTACTGGCTGCAGGGCGGGCGCATGAGTGTGGGCTTTCTCGGCGGCGCGCAGATCGACCGCTTTGCCAATCTCAACACCACGGTGATCGGCCCCTATGACAAGCCGAAGGTGCGGCTGCCCGGCGGCGGCGGCGCGCCCGAGATCGCCAGCGCCTGCGGCGAGATTTTCATCATCATGAACCAGTCGAAGCGCAGCTTTGTCGGCACGCTCGACTTCATCACCTCCATGGGCCATGGGGAGGGTGGCGATCACCGCGCCCGGCTCGGCCTCCAGACCAAGGGCCCCACCCGGCTGGTGACCGATCTCTGCATCTTCGAGCCCGACCCGCAGAGCAAGGAGATGACCGTGACCGCGATCCATGCGGGCGTGACCCGCGAGCAGATCGACGGCAATACCGGCTGGCCGGTACACTATGCGGAGAACGCCGGCGAGACGGAGCCGCCCGCCGCTCATGAACTCGAAGTGTTGCGCGAATTGCATGCCCGCACCGCAAGTCGGCTATAGCCGAGTTGCGTGATATATGCGCCGACTCGGGTAAACCCGAGATCGGTACGAGCGCACGGCGAAGCCGCGTGACAGGAGCGCTATATGAGTGACATGCGCGATGTCTTTCTCTGCGACGCTGTGCGAACGCCGATCGGCCGCTATGGTGGGTCGCTGGCCAAAGTGCGGGCCGACGATCTCGCCGCCGTTCCGATCAAGGCGCTGATCCGGCGCAATCCGCAAGTCGACTGGTCGCAGCTCGACGAGGTGATTTTCGGTTGCGCCAACCAGGCTGGCGAAGACAACCGCAACGTCGCGCGCATGGCTGTGCTGCTGGCGGGCCTGCCCGATACGGTGCCAGGCGTCACCGTCAACCGGCTCTGCGCATCAGGACTAAACGCGGTGGGCGATGCGGCGCGCGCCATCCGCGCCGGCGAAATCGACCTGGCCATTGCAGGCGGCGTCGAGTCGATGACACGCGCGCCCCTGGTCATGGGCAAAGCGAGCGAGGCGTTCCAGCGCAGCGCCGAAATTCACGACACCACCATCGGCTGGCGTTTCGTCAATCCGCTGATGAAGCAGCAATACGGCGTCGATTCCATGCCGGAAACCGGCGAGAACGTGGCCGAAGACTACCAGGTGTCGCGCGCCGACCAGGACGGCTTTGCGTTGCGCTCCCAGCAGCGCACCGGCAAGGCGATTGCGTCCGGCTATTTCGCCGAGGAGATCGTCGCGGTCGAGGCGCCGGGCGGAAAGGCCGGACCCATCACTATCGACAAGGACGAGCATCCCCGCCCCGACACCACCGCCGACGCACTCGCCAAGCTGAAACCATTCGTGCGCAACCCGGGCACCGTGACTGCGGGCAATGCGTCGGGCGTCAACGATGGCGCCGCCGCCATGATCCTCGCCTCCGCGGAGGCGGCGAAGACGCATGGCTTGACCCCGCGGGCGAAAATTCTCGGCATGGCGTCGGCGGCAGTGCCGCCGCGTATCATGGGGATCGGACCGGTGCCTTCGACCCGCAAGCTGATGCAGCGGCTCGGGCTCAAGATTGGCGATTTCGATCTGATCGAGCTCAATGAAGCCTTTGCCTCGCAGGGGCTCGCGGTGCTGCGGCAACTCGGCATTGCCGACGATGCGGAGCATGTGAACCCGCATGGCGGGGCGATTGCGCTCGGGCATCCGCTCGGCATGTCGGGAGCCCGCTTGGCGATGACCGCCGTGCATGGCCTTGAGAAGCGCGGCGGCCGGCTCGCGCTCGCCACCATGTGCGTCGGCGTAGGGCAGGGGGTTTCGCTCGCGCTCCAACGGCTGTCCTGAAACGGGTGAACACGAGTCCGCAATGTCACTGCAATATCCTGTCAAAAGCCTGCAAGCATTCCCGCCGCGCCTGGTGCCGGCCTATGGCTCGACCCCCAAGCGCGCGCCGCTCAAGCCGCTGATCCTGGCGCCGCATACGCTGGGCGAGCTCACCGGCCCGGTCTATGGCCACGAGACGGTGCGGCCGGGCGACGAGGACCTCACCAAGCAGCACCCGGGAGAGCCGCTCGGCGAACGCATCATCGTGCACGGCCGCGTGCTCGACGAAGACGAGCGGCCGGTGCCGAACGCGCTGATCGAGATCTGGCAGGCCAATGCCTCCGGGCGCTACGTGCATGTGGTGGATCAGCATCCGGCGCCGCTCGATCCCAATTTCACCGGCGCCGGCCGCACCCAGACCGACCAGGACGGACACTACAAGTTCATCACGGTGAAGCCTGGCGCCTATCCCTGGCGCAATCACAACAACGCTTGGCGGCCCGCTCATATCCACCTGTCGGTGTTCGGCCATTCGTTCCTGTCGCGGCTGGTGACGCAAATGTATTTCCCGGGCGACCCGCTGTTTCCGTTCGATCCGATCTTCAATTCGGTGCCTGACGAGAACGCGCGGGCGCGCATGGTGTCGAGCTTCGACCTGGAGAATACGGTGCCGGAATGGGCGCTTTGCTTCAAATTCGACATCGTGCTGCGCGGCCGCAACGCGACGCCGATGGAGCGGTAGCATGAGCGGCATCACCCCATCGCAGACCGTCGGGCCGTTCTTCGCCTATGGGCTCACGCCCAGCGGCAAATACCCGTGGAACGACGCTTTCGGCACCAATCTGGTCACCTCGGACGTAAACGGCGAGCGCATCCGCATCGCGGGCAAGGTCTATGACGGCGACGGCAAGCCCATTCCGGATTCCATGATCGAGATTTGGCAGGCCGACGCCCAGGGCCGCTACGCCCATCCGGCCGACCGGGGCGCGCTGCCGAACGCCTCGTTCAAGGGTTTCGGGCGCGCCGGCGCCGACCAGGACGGCGCGTTCAGCTTCGAGACCATCAAGCCCGGCCCGGTGCCCGGTCCCGGTGGAAAAATGCAGGCGCCGCACATTCTGGTTGCGCTGTTTGCGCGCGGCATGCTGCGGCAGAGCTACACCCGCATCTATTTTGCCGACGAAGCAGCCAATTCGGACGATCCGATCCTGGCGCTGGTGCCGCCGGATCGCCGCGACACCCTGATCGCCAAGCGCGGCATGGCCAACGGCAAGCCGGTCTATAGCTGGGACATCTGGATGCAGGGCGCGCAGGAAACGGTGTTCTTCGAAGTGTGATAGCCTGCCGGCAATGCTGTGTCCCGAATCCGAAGTTCGCACCATCTTGCCGCAAGCACTCTTGCGAACTTCGGATTTAAGGGGACACTAGCGTTCATAGAGCTGCTAGTGCGGCTTTGGTTCAGAAGTTCCCTCCCCTGGCCCAGCGGCGAGGAATGGGGAACTTCTGAACCGCCGCACTAGCCTCTCCGGCGAACAATCCGCCAGCAAAGGGAGGAGATTCCCCATGTCGCGTCGTTCGTTCATTACCGGTCTTGCCATTGCCCTCGCAGCGCTCGTCACCGGCCAAGCCAAGTCCCAGGAAACCGTCAAGATCGGTCTGATCCTGCCGATGACCGGCCCGCAGTCCTCCACCGGCAAACAGATCGACGCGGCCGTGAAGCTTTACATGCAGCAGAACGGCGCGACCGTCGCTGGCAAGCGGATCGAGGTCTTGCTCAAAGACGACGGCGCCGTTCCCGACAATACCAGGCGCCTGGCGCAGGAGCTGGTCGTCAACGACAAGGTCGCGGTGCTCGCGGGCTTCGGCGTGACGCCGGCTGCGCTTGCGGTGGCGCCCCTCGCCACCCAGGCCAAGACGGTCCAACTGGTGATGGCGGCAGGCATCTCGATCATCACCGAGCGTTCGCCTTATATCGCACGCACCAGCTTCACGCTGGCGCAATCGACCGTGCCGATGGCCGACTGGGCCGCCAAGAACGGCATCAAGCGTGTCGTCACCATGGTGTCCGATTATGCGCCCGGCGCCGACGCGCAGAATTCCTTCAAGGATGCCTTCACCAAAGGCGGCGGCCAGGTGCTCGAGGAAATCAAGTTCCCGCTGGCCAATCCCGACTTCGCGCCGTTCATGCAACGCGCCGCCGACGCCAAGCCGGACGCGATCTTCGTGTTTGTGCCGTCCGGCCAGGGCAGCTTGTTCCTCAAGCAATACATCGATCGCGGGTTGCACAAGGCCGGCATCAAGGTGATCGGTCCGGGCGACGTGACCGACGACGACCTGCTCAACGGCATGGGCGACCAAGTGATCGGTACTGTCACCGCGCATTTTTATTCCGCCGCTCATCCATCGCCGGCGAACAAGGCGTTTGTCGATGCGTTCCGCAAGGCCAGCAATTTCCGGCCGAATTTCATGGCGGTCGGCGGCTATGACGGCATGCACCTGATCTATGAGGCGCTCAAGAAGACCGGGGGCAAGACCGACGGCGACTCGCTGATCGCCGCCATGAAAGGCACGGCGTGGGAAAGCCCGCGCGGCCCGATCTCGATCGACCCCGACACCCGCGACATCATTCAGAACATCTACATCCGCAAGGTCGAGCGGGTGGGCGGCGAACTCTACAATGTCGAGTTCGCCACCATCGAGGCGGTGAAGGATCCGGTGAAGGCTGCCGCGAAGAAGTAACGGATGCGGCAGTGGGGCGCGACAACGCGCCCCGCTGAGCCTGCCGGCGGGTCGGGGCGATGTTGACCATTCTTTTCGACGGAATCGCCTACGGCATGCTGCTGTTCGTGCTGGCATGCGGGCTGTCGGTCACGCTTGGGCTGATGAACTTCGTCAATCTCGCCCACGGCGCTTTCGCGATGGCCGGCGGTTACGTCACCGTCGTGGTGGTCAACCGCTACGGCGTGCCGTTCTTCGCCGCCCTGCCGATCGCGTTCCTGGTGACTGCGCTGATCGGCGCGCTGCTGGAGCGCACGCTCTATGTGCATGTCTATCAGAAGAGCCATCTCGACCAGGTGCTGTTCACCATCGGCCTCGTTTTCATGGCGGTGGCGGCGGTCGACTATGTGATGGGCTCGCAGCAGGTGTTCGTGCAGATCCCGGCGATGCTGCAGGGACGTTTCGATTTTTTCGGCGTCGGCATCAGCAAATATCGCCTCTTGATCATCGTGATCTGCGGGCTGCTCACCGTGGTGTTACAGTTGATCCTGACGGGCACGCGGTTCGGCAGCCGGCTACGCGCCTCGGTCGACGATGCCCGGGTGGCGCGCGGGCTCGGCATTAATGTCACCGGGGTATTCGCGCTCACCTTCGCGGTCGGCTCCGGATTGGCCGGGCTCGGCGGCGCGCTCGGCGCGGAAATCCTCGGTCTCGATCCGACCTTTCAGCTGAAATACATGATCTATTTCTTGATCGTGGTCACGGTCGGCGGCACCACCAGCATCACCGGGCCGTTTGTCGCCTCGCTGTTGCTCGGCATCGGCGACGTCGCCGGCAAATACTACGTACCCAAGCTCGGCGCCTTCGTGATCTATTCGATCATGATCGTGGTGCTGCTGTGGCGGCCGCAGGGGCTGTTCGCCCGCAGCGCCGGCCGCTGACGGAAAGCGCGCCGCCATGTCATCCGCGCTCATGTCATCCCCGCTCGTCTCCCACGTGGCCGCTCACCTGGCCCGGCGCGCGCGCTGGCGCCCCTACGAGATCGCGTTCTGGCTGCTGGCGCTCGCCACCGTGTTCCTGCTGCCCGGCCGCCACCTGATCCTGACCGAGATCGTCATTCTCGGCCTGTTCGCGCTCTCGCTCGATCTCATCCTCGGCTATGCCGGCATCATCTCGCTCGGCCATGCTGCCTTCTTCGGCTTCGGCGCCTATGTCGCGGGCCTTTTGGCGGTACACGGCCTCGTCACCGAACCGGTGCTGGCGCTGCTGCTGTCCGGACTGGCGGCGGCCGCGCTCGGCTTTGTCTCCAGCTTTCTGGTGCTGCGCGGCTCCGATCTCACCCGGCTGATGGTGACCCTCGGCGTGGCGCTGATATTGCGCGAACTCGCCAACCAATTCGCCTGGCTCACCGGCGGCGCCGACGGCCTGCAGGGCGTGATCGTGCAGCCGCTGCTCGGCCTGTTCGCCTTCGATATCGCCGGCCACACCGCCTACGTCTACAGCCTGACCGTGCTGTTTGTTCTGTTCGTCATCGCGCGGTTGATCGTCTCCTCGCCGTTCGGACTATCGCTGCGGTCGGTGAAGGCCAATCCGCTGCGCGCGTCGGCGATCGGCGTTCCGGTCAATGCCCGCCTCGTCGCCATCTACACCATTGCCGCCGCCTATGCCGGCATCGCCGGCGCGCTGCTGACGCAAGTCACGGCGTTTGCCTCGCTCGATGTGTTTTCCTTCGAGCGCTCGGCCGATCTTCTGCTGGTGCTGATCATCGGCGGCACCGGCTATCTCTATGGCGGGCTGATCGGGGCCGTCATCTTCAAAGTGATGCACGACTATCTCGCCAATCTGACGCCGCAATACTGGCCGTTCTGGATCGGTCTCGTTTTGGTCTTGATCGTGCTGATTGGGCGCGAGCGCCTCGCCGTCGGGCGCGCCGCAATCGCGGCCGTGCTGCTGTGGCCGTTCCGGCGCAACGCGGCGGCGCCGTCGACGGACGGTTCCTGACGATGGCCCTGGCGCTCGAAACCGTCGGCCTGAAAAAGCGCTTCGGCGGCGTGGTTGCCGTCGATGACGTGTCGCTGCGGGTGGAGCAGGGCGCGCGCCATGCGCTGATCGGGCCGAACGGCGCCGGCAAGACCACGCTGATCAATCTGCTGACTGGCGTGCTGCGTCCGACCGCGGGCCGCATCCGGCTGGAAGGTCACGACATCACCGATGCCGCCCCGCACCGCCGGGTCGGGCTCGGCATTGCCCGCACCTTCCAGATCAATCAGTTGTTCGGCGACCTCACCCCGCTGGAAAGCATCAGCCTGGCCATTTCCGAGCGGATGGGCGCGGGCAGCGAATGGTGGCGGACGGTCGGCGGCAAGCCGCAGGTGATCGACGAGATCGCCGGCGTGCTCGCGCGCTTCCATCTCGCCGACGTGATGCATGAGCGCACCGGCACGCTGCCCTACGGCAAGCAGCGCCTGCTGGAGATCGCGCTCGCCATCGCCTGCCGGCCGCGCGTGCTGCTGCTCGACGAACCCGCTGCCGGCGTGCCGGAAGCGGAACGCCACGAGATCCTGGCCACGGTCTCCGCCCTGCCGGCGGATGTCACCGTGCTGCTGATCGAGCACGACATGGACATCGTGTTTTCTTTTGCCGACCGCATCTCGGTGCTGGTGAACGGCGCGCTGTTCACCGAAGGCGTGCCGGACGCGGTCGCCCGCGACCCGCGCGTCAAGGCGGTCTATCTCGGCGAGGATATCGATGCCTGATCTGCTGGTGGTCGAACAGCTGCGCGCCGGCTACGGCGAGGCAATCGTGCTCAACGGCGTCTCGCTCACGCTGGCGGAAGGCCGCGCCCTGGCGGTGCTCGGCCGCAACGGAATGGGCAAGACCACGCTGATCAATTCCATTGTCGGGATTACCCACTATGTCGGCGGCACCATCCATCTGGGCGGCCGCGACATCAGCCGGCTGCGCCCGGATTTGCGTGCCCACGCCGGCATCGGCTGGGTGCCGCAGGAGCGCAACATCTTCAAGTCGCTGACCGTCGAGGAAAACCTCAGCGCGGTTGCGCGGCCGGGGCGCTGGGATATCGGCAAGATTTACGGCCTGTTCCCGGGGCTGAAGGAGCGGCGGCGCAATCTCGGCAACCAGCTCAGCGGCGGCGAACAGCAGATGCTGGCGATCGGCCGCGCGCTGGTATTGAACCCGCGCGTCATCCTGCTTGACGAGCCGCTCGAGGGCCTTGCGCCGATGCTGGTCGAGGAACTGCTGGCGGCGCTGCGGCTGGTCATCCGCGACGAGGGCACCGCCGCCATCCTGGTCGAGCAGAACGCGCAGAAGATCCTGGGCATCACCGACCGTGCCGTCATCCTGGAGCGCGGCGCCGTCGTCTATGAGGGCGACAGCGCGGCACTAAAAGCCGATCGGGCGACGCTGGAACACCACCTCGGCGTGACCAGTGCCGGGCCGCGCCGCGCCGGCCGGTCGGCGCAGTGATGCGGCCGGCATTTTCCGGTTGACGGCGGGTGCCGTCTCGTGTGGCGGTTCAGAAGTTCCCCATTTCTTGCGGCCAAGTCGGGAGGGAACTTCTGAACCAAAGCCACACGAGCAACGCTATGATTGCTAGTGTCCCTTTTGAATCCGAAGTTCGCAAGAGTGCTCGCGGCGGGGGGGTGCGAACTTCGGATTCGGGACACTAGCGTGGCAATCGAAGCAAGGATCGAAGGAGACCTCCAATGAAAAGAAACAAGCCGCCATTCCGCGCCGATCATGTCGGCAGCATCCTGCGCTCGGCGCCGCTGAAG
>JBKKAF010000115.1:0-8630 GCA_046714775.1 Xanthobacteraceae bacterium
ACCTTGCCGTACCAGCCGTCGGAATCCCGCCGCAGGCCGACCGTGTCGACCGGAATATCGTGCACGCGCCGGTCAACGCCGACCTCGGCGAACGGCTTGGCGCCCGGGGTCACTTCATAGCTGCCGCGCAGCTGCGCGCCGTATTGATTGAAGTTGCGGTCGTCGTTGCTGCCGGTCGATCCGTCGGTGAAGGTCGAGGGCTGGTAGAGCGTGCGACCGACGCTGCCTTTCAGCCCAAGCTCGAACCGGTTGAAACGGTGAACCGCGCCGGCGCTGCCGCCCAGCGTGGTATTGATCGGCAGCTTGGCCAGACCGGCCTGCAGATTGGGACTGCCCGGATTGTCGGTGGAGACCAGGAAACGGCCCTCGAGATCGAGCCGCGTGGTGCTGAAGATATCGATGCGGCCGTTCACCTTGGCATCGACATTGGGCCGGTTGAGCGAGGACGCGGATTCATAAGCCGTGTAATTGCCGCGCAGATTGGCGGTGAGCTCATGCCGCCGCCAATTCGACTGCGCGCGCAGCTCCGGCGCCACGCTGGTGAACCATGAGCCTGAGCCGGTCGTGGAGCGCGCCGGATTGCTGTCGTAGCCGCCGATGAATTCGATCGCCGGATAGAGCAAGAACGAGCCGGCGGTAATGCCGACCGGATCGAACGGCTTGTCGTCCGCCGGACGGCGCCGTCGTAGCGGGATGGCCGGCGTCCTGGTCGAAGCCGTCGTGACGGGGGCCGCGTCCGACGCCAAGGTGCCGCGCCGCTGCTCGTTTTGCGGCGATGCCGCCGCCTGTGTTGCCGCGGCCTGCGTTGCCGCGGCCTGCGTTGCCCCGGCCTGAGCTGCCGGAGCTCGCGCCGCCGGTTGTGCTTGCGTCTTTGCCTTGGCGGCGGCCTTTGCCTTTTGCGCCTTCTTGCGGCGGCTCGTGTTGCTGGAATCGAATCCGGTCGAGCCGGCGCCGAAGGCCGGCCGGGCTTCGAACCGCGTTCCCCCGCCGGAATTTTGCGCCGCGCGGAACCGCGGCGGATTGAGCGGATCGCCATCGAGCGCGGGACGCATCAGGCGCGGGTCGTTGGGGCTTTGCGTTTGCGCCGCTGCCGGTGCCGGTGCCCCGGCGAATGCCGCGATCAGCGCGCCGATGTGGAGCGCAAGAGCCAGCGGCGATCGGCGAAGGCGCAGCACCTTAAAACCCCCGCTCCCGGCCTGTGCGCTCCCGCCCGTGTCGCCCGTCCGCGCGTGCCGAGAAAGCCGTTCCGGATCAATACGTTGTCCAATACCGCGAGCGCGCCCGGGCAAGCCGGGACGCGCTCCACGGAGCTTTGGTTAATGAAATTAGAACGGATATGGTTAACGAGGCGTTGAACTCCCTCCCCCTGAAAGGGGGAGGGTCAGGGTGGGGGTCATCCCTGTGGGTTGACCCCCACCCGCTTTGCTTCGCAAAGCGACCTCCCCCTTTCAGGGGGAGGTAGAAACTGTCAGCGCCTATGACGCTTCCACCACCAGATTGGCGCCGTCGGTGCGCGCCACCCGGATCCGGCTGCCGGCCGGACAATCCGGCCCCAACACCCGCCACACCGTGTCATCGATGCGGATCGCACCGACGCCGCCGACGATCGGCTTGTCGAGGGTGAAGCTGCGGCCGACAAAGCCCTCGGCGCGGCGATTGAGAAACGGCTGCTCGGCCGGCTGCTGGACGTTGCGCGCGTAACGCCGCCAAAGCGGGACCGCCGCCACCGAAAACACCGCAAAGGCGAAGAGCTGCGCCTGCCACGACCAGTCGATGACGAGCGAAATGACACCGACCAGAATCGCCGCAAGCCCGAGCCACATCATGAAGGCGCCCGGCGCCAGCGTCTCGATGACGAACAGCACCGCCGCCAGGATGAACCAGTTCCAGCCGCCCAGCGAAACGATCCAGGAGATCAGAGGGCTTTGCATCGCTGTCTCCGTCACGCCGGCGTGAAATGTGCGCCGGGGCCGGTCGGCCGCCGCGCCGGCGGGGTCGGCGGTGTCGACCCCTTGCCGTCGCCGCCTCTCGGATCGCCGAACGAGGCTTTTGCGATCTCGGCGATGCCGGCGAGCGAGCCGAGCACGCCGGTCGATTCCATCGGCAGGATCAGCGTTTTCATGTTGGGTGATTCAGCCAGCAGCGAGAATGCCTTGAGATATTTCTCGGCGACGAAGTAGTTGAGCGCCGCGATATCGCCGGACGCGACCGCCTCGCTCACCATCGTGGTCGCTTTGGCCTCGGCTTCCGCCGTTCGCTCGCGCGCTTCGGCGTCGCGGAAGGCGGCTTCCTTGCGGCCTTCAGCCTCGAGAATCTGCGACTGCTTCTGGCCTTCGGCCTTCAGGATCGCCGACTGGCGCTGGCCCTCCGCTTCGAGCACCACGGCGCGCTTCTCGCGCTCGGCCTTCATCTGCCGTCCCATGGCGGCGACGAGGTCGGCCGGCGGCACGATGTCCCTGATCTCGATGCGGTTGACCTTGACGCCCCACGGCGACACCGCCGCATCGACAACGCGCAAGAGCTTCTCGTTGATCTCGTCGCGATGCGACAGCACCTGGTCGAGGTCCATCGAGCCCATGACCGAACGGATATTGGTCATGTTGAGGGTAATGATCGCCTGATGCAGATTGGAGACCTCGTAGCTCGCCTTGGCGGCATCGAAGATCTGGAAGAAAGCGACGCCGTCGACGGTGACGGTGGCGTTGTCCTTGGTGATGACCTCCTGCTGCGGGATGTCGATCACCTGCTCCATCATGTTTATCTTGCGCCCGACGCGATCGAAGAACGGAACGATCAGGTTGAGGCCGGGCGGCAGCGTGCGGGTGTAGCGGCCGAACCGCTCGACCGTCCAGTTATAGCCCTGGGTGACCGTCTTGACGCCGGCGAACAGCGTCAGGATCGCCAGCACGACGATGACGATGGCGAAAATATCGAAGCCGAAAAAAAACATGGCTAACCCCTCACCAATCCCAGCGGAGACCAAGTCTATGGATTGCGCGGCCTGACTGCCAGTGCTCCGCGCGCGATTTTCAGATCCAGCCCTTGAGCTCGCGCAGCGCCAGCTGCCACAGCACCAGCATGCCGGGCGCGCTGTCGTTGAGGCAGGGAATGGCGGCGAAGTTCTGGCCGCCATGGCGGCGGAAGATGTGGGCGTTCTCGATCGCGATCTCCTCCAGGGTTTCGAGGCAATCGGCGGCGAAGCCCGGCGTGATCACGGCGAGGTTCTTCACCCCGCTCTTGGCCAGGCTTTTGACGGTCTGGCTAGTGTAGGGCCGCAGCCATTTGGCGCGGCCGAAACGCGACTGGAAGGTCATCCGCAGTTTGCTTTCGTCGAGCCGAAGCTGCTCGCGCAGGAGCTGGGTCGTTTTCGCGCAATGCTCGGCATAAGGATCGCCGTTGTCGACATAAGCCTGCGGCATACCGTGATACGAGGCGAGGATGACGTCGGGCTGAAAATCGAGCTGGCTGAGCGCGACACTGGTCGAGGCGGCGAGCGCCTCGATATAGACCTGATCGTCATAATACGGCGCCGCGATCCGCAGCGCCGGCTGCCGACGCACACCGCTGAGCAGGCGAAATACTTCGTCGCAGACGGTCGCGGTGGTGGCCGCCGAATATTGCGGATAGAGCGGAATCACCAGGATTCGCTCGCAGCCGCGCTCGAGCAGATCGCCCAGCCGCGCGGCGATCGAAGGATTGCCGTAGCGCATCGCCCAATCGACATGCAGGTGCTTGCCGATCGGCTCCAGCGTGGAGCCGAGCATTTCGGCCTGCGAGCGGGTGATGGTCTTGAGCGGGGACTCGTTTCGCTCGTTGTTCCAGATCTTGCGGTAGTCGCGCGCTTTGCGGCGCGGCCGCAGCGGCAGGATGAGGCCGTTGAGCAGGAACCGCCAGAGTGGGCCCTGGTCCTCGATCACCCGCGGATCGGAGAGGAATTCCTTGAGGTAACGGCGAACCGCCGCAGGCGTCGCTTCATCCGGCGTGCCGAGATTGACGAGCAGCACGCCGGTGTGCACCGGCGCGGGCGCAGGCGCCGATAACGGCGAAGGCGCGGGCTGCTCGGCCGGCAGCGCGGTGGCGGTCTCAGGCACGATGGGCGCGGCTTGGTTCATGGTCCTGCACTGTTAACCGGCCGAGCATACGCGATAGCGGCACGGCTTGCATGCATGCTAAACACCGGCGGCCCTCCTTCACAGATCATGTTCATGCCCGCCATTCGCCGCTTTGCCGCTGCCCTGCTGATCTTGGTCCTGGCCGCGGCGTCCGCCGCCGCCCAGTCGACACGAATCACTTTCATCCTGGTCAACGACATCTATCTGATGGCCGAGCAGGCGATGCCGGATGGCCGGCACCGCGGCGGCTTCGCCCGGCTGGCGGCCGTGGTCAAGGCCGAACGCGCCAAGGGCGGCCATGTGATCTTCGCCAATGCCGGCGACACGCTGTCGCCCTCGCTGATGTCCGGGCTCGACCGTGGAGCGCATATCATTGCGCTGACCAATCTGATCCGCCCGGATATTTTCGTACCGGGCAATCACGAATTCGACTTTGGCAAGGCGGTGTTTCTGCAGCGGATGGCGGAAGCCAAATTCCCGCTCTATGCCGCCAACCTGCGCGGACCCGATGGACAGCCGCTGCCCGCCTTCAAGGATCGCTCGATCGCGAGCTTCGACGGCGTGCGCATCGGGCTGACCGGCGCGACCTATGACGGCACGCCGCAGGTGTCGGTGTCCGAAGATCTCAGATTCCTGCCGACGGTCGCTACCGCCCGCGCGCAGGCGGAACTTCTTCGCAGCGAAGGCGCCGATTTCACGCTGGCGGTGGTGCATGCCGACCGCAAGCAGGACGAGGAGTTGATGGCGACACGCGCCGTCGATCTCGTGCTCAGCGGCCACGACCATGACCTGTTCATCAATTTCGACGGACGCAACGCCGTGGTCGAATCGAGCCAAGACGCCCACTACGTCACCGCCCTGGATATCGCCATCGACGTCAGGGTCGAGGACGGCAAACGCGTGACGACCTGGTGGCCGCAGTTCCGGGTGATCGATACCGCGACGGTTACGCCCGATCCGGAGGTCGCCGCGGCGGTGGCAAAATTCGAGCAGGAACTGGCCAAGGAACTGGATGTGCCGCTCGCTACCACCGCGGTCGCACTCGACAGCCGCAGCACCACCGTGCGCACGGGCGAGGCCGCCATCGGCAACCTGATCGCCGACGCCATGCGCGCCTCGGCCAAGGCCGATGTGGCGCTGATGAATGGCGGCGGCATCCGCGCGGGAAAAGTCTATCCGCCCGGCACGGCGCTGACCCGCCGTGATGTGCTGGCGGAATTGCCGTTCGGCAACCGCGTGGTGACCATCGCGCTGAGCGGCCACGACCTGAGGCGGGCGATGGAGAATGCGCTGTCAATGCTGCCTAACGCCAGCGGGCGCTTTCTGCAGGTTTCCGGACTGACCATGGCAGCCGATCCCAACCGCCCCGCCGGCAACCGGACCACCGCGATCAATGTGGGCGGCGCCCCGCTCGACGACAACAAGACCTATCGGGTGGCGATCAACGATTTCAACAGCCGTGGCGGCGACGACTACAGCATGTTCCGGGATGCGCCGCGCGTGTTACCGGACAGCGACTCGCCGCTGCTGGTCAACGAGGTGATGGCCTATGCGCGCAAGCTCGGCACGCTACGCACGGGCGTCGAGGGCCGCGTTGTTCTAAAGTGAGATGACGAAGAATATCCGCCGCTACTCCGCCGCCTTCAGATAGTGCGTCGCGCCGGCGCGGAATTGATCGAGCAAGGCGGCCTCGTCGGCTTTGGCGGTCGCCAGATGCCGCTGCTTGACATGGCCGAAGCCGCGGATTTTTTCCGGAATGCCGGCGATACCGACCGCGAGATGGTGGTTGTGCGCGGTGAGATTTTCCAACACTTCCGCGAGCGTCGCCTCGTAATCGGCAATGAGCCTGCGCTCGATGCGCCGTTCTTTCGCATAGCCGAACGGATCGAACGCGCCGCCACGCAGGAATTTCAGGCGCGCCAGCAGCTTGAACACGCTCAGCATCCACGGTCCGAAGCTGATCTTGCGCGGCGCGCCGGTCGCCGGATCGCGCCGCGCCAATAGCGGCGGGGCGAGATGGAATTCGAACCGGAGCTTGTCGCCGCCGAACTCAGTCGCGACCTGGCGCAAGAACTCGCCATTGCTGTAGAGCCGCGCCACCTCATATTCGTCCTTGTAGGCCATCAGCTTGAACAGATTGCGGGCGACCGATTCGGCGAGCCCGCATTTGCGCGGCGCCTTGGCGGCTTCCGCCACGCGCGCCTTCTCCACCCAATCGCGGTAGCGCGCCGCATAGCCGGCGTCCTGATAGTCGGTGAGATAGGCGACCCGGCGCGCCACCGTCTCTTCGAACGAGCGCGCCAGGCGATGCGATTGGGTTACCGTCTCCGGCGCGGGCGCAATGAGTTTCTCCACCGCATTGGGATCGGCGGCGGCGTGACGGCCCCAGGCGAACGCGGTCTTGTTCATCTCGGCGGCCTCGCCGTTCAGTTCGATGGCGCGCTCGATCGCCTCCGCGGTCAACGGCAGCGCGCCAATCTGATAGGCATAGCCGAGCATCACCATGTTGGCGGCGATCGATTGGCCGGCCACCGCATTGGCAATGCGCGATGCATCGAGGAAGTGGAACGCCTCGCCGCCGGTGGCCTTGGCGATGGCACGCTTGAGCCGCTCGGTCGGCAGCGCGAAGTCGGCGTTGCGGGTGAACTCGCCGGGCAGCACCTCGGCGCGGTTGACCACCATGGTGGTCATGCCGGGCTCCACCGAAGCCAGCACCTTCTTGTTGCCCGCAACCACGATGTCGCCGCCCAGCACCAGATCGGCGGCGTGCGCGGCAAGGCGGATGGCGTGGATCTGCTCGGGCTTCTCGGCGATACGGATATGGCTGTAGACCGCGCCGCCCTTCTGCGCCAAGCCGGCCATGTCGATCACGCCGACGCCCTTGCCGTCGAGATGCGCCGCCATACCGATGATGGCGCCGACGGTGACGATGCCGGTGCCGCCGACGCCGGTGACGATGATGCCGTAGGTGTGTCCAATCGCCGGCAGCTTGGGATCGCGCAACGCCGGCAGCACAGCGGGTTTGGTCGCCGCAGCGGACGTCTTCGGCTTGGCGCCATGCACGGTGACGAACGAAGGGCAAAAACCCTTCAGACAGGAAAAGTCCTTGTTGCAGCTAGACTGGTCGATGGTGCGCTTGCGGCCCCATTCGGTTTCCAGCGGCTGGATCGAGACGCAATTGGACTGCACGCCGCAATCGCCGCAGCCTTCGCAGACCAAGTCGTTGATGATCACGCGCTTGTCGGGATCGGGATACAGGCCGCGCTTGCGCCGCCGGCGCTTCTCGGCTGCGCAGGTCTGGTCGTAGATCAGCACGGTGGTGCCGAGCACCCCGGCCAGCTCGGTCTGCACCTTATTCAAATCGTCGCGGTGGTGAATGGTCAGCCCGCGCGGCCAGTCTTCATTCTTGTCGTATTTGTCCGTCTCGTCGGTGACCACGACCACGCGCTTGGCGCCCTCGGCCGCCACCTGGCGCGCCACTTGCGGCACGCTGAGATCGCCGTCGTTCTTCTGCCCGCCGGTCATGGCGACGGCGTCGTTGTAGAGAATCTTGAAGGTGATATTGACGCCCGAGGCGATCGCGGCGCGGATCGCCATGGTGCCGGAGTGATTGTAGGTGCCGTCGCCGATGTTCTGGAACACGTGCGGCAACGTGGAGAACGGCGCCTCGCCGATCCAGTTGGCGCCCTCGCCGCCCATATGGGTGTAGCCCTGCGTCGAGCGGTCCATCCACTGCACCATGTAGTGACAGCCGATGCCGGCATAGGCGCGCATGCCCTCGGGCACGACCGTCGAGCTGTTGTGCGGACAGCCGGAGCAGAAATACGGAACGCGCTGGGCGAGGTCCGGCATCTCGTCGAGGGTGCGCTGGGCTTCCTTCAGCCGCGCGACCCGCTCGGCGACGTCCTCGTTGCGGCCATATTTCAACAGCCGCTCCCCGATGCAGATGGCGACCTCGTTGGCGTCGAGCGCGCCCTTGGAAGGGAACAGCCAGTTGCCCTGCTCGTCCCTCTTGCCGATGCAGACCTGCTGATTGGCGGTGCCGTATAATTCCTCGCGCACCTGCAGCTCGATCAGCGATCGCTTCTCCTCGACCACGATAATGAGATCGAGACCGGCTGCGAATTCCATCAGATCCTGGCGGCCGATCGGCCACGGGCAGGCGATCTTGTAAAGCCGCAGCCCGAGATCGTTGCACTTGACCTCGTCGATGCCGAGCTCGTCGAGCGCCTGGCGCACGTCGAGATAGCTCTTGCCGACGGTGATGACGCCGATCTTGGGATTGCGTCCGCCCGAAGTGACGATCTTGTTGAGCTTGTTGGCGCGTATGAAGGCGAGCATAGCGTCGCGCTTGTAGTCGTGCAGCCGCGCCTCCTGCCCGAGCACGGTGTCGCCCAGCCGGATATTGAGCCCGCCGGGCGGCGCCTGGAAATCGGTCGGGATAATGATGTTGACCCGGTCGAGACCGCCGTCGATCACCGCCGTCGACTCCACCGTCTCGTGCATCGACTTGAGCGC
>JBKKAF010000116.1:0-9935 GCA_046714775.1 Xanthobacteraceae bacterium
GGCGGATGAGCAGACACACACATTGCCGGCCGACCGCGAAGGGTTGGAGCGGTTTGCCCGCTTTGCAGGGTTCGACAACCGCGATGCGTTCGCCGACGCGCTCGTGCTGCATCTGCGCAATGTGCAGGGGCACTACGCGACGTTGTTCGAGAATGCGCCGACGGCCGAGGCGGGGCGCCGGGCGTTGCGCTTTCCCGCCGATGCCGATGACCGCGAGACCCTCGACAAGCTCATGGAGATGGGATTCCGGCAGCCGCTGGAAGCATCGGCCTTGGTGCGCGGCTGGCTGGCGGGAACCTACCGGCCGTTGAAGAACGAAGCCGCCCGCGCCCAGTTCGCCGAGCTCGTGCCGCTTCTGCTCGACCACATCGCGCGCTCGGCGGCGCCCGACGGCGCCTTGCTCGCGTTCGATCGCTTTCTGGCGCGATTGCACGGCGGCCTGCGG
The DNA here is from genome assembly GCA_046714775.1 of Xanthobacteraceae bacterium. Taxonomy (GTDB): domain Bacteria; phylum Pseudomonadota; class Alphaproteobacteria; order Rhizobiales; family Xanthobacteraceae; genus VAZQ01. The sequence goes on from JBKKAF010000116.1 coordinate 446, forward strand.
CTGTTCTCGCTGCTGCGGCAGAATCCCGATCTGATCACCTTGATCGCCCTCATTCTCGGGACCGCGCCGCGGCTCGCCGACAGCCTGGCGCAATTTCCGGAAGTGATGGACGCAGTCATCGATCCCAGTTTCTTTGGGCCGCTGCCCGAGGAAGACGAGTTTGCCGCCGAGCTGCATCGCTCGCTGGCGCAATCCGGCAGCTACGAGGACTTTCTCGATCGGGTGCGCATTTTCGGCCAGGAGCAAATGTTCCTGATCGGCACGCGCATCCTCTCGGGAACGGTGTCGGCGGAACAGGCCGGCGAGGCCTTTGCGCGATTGGCCGACGTGCTGATCCGCTCGCTCCACCGCGCTGTCGAGGATCGGTTTGCGACGCTGCACGGGCACGTGCCGGGGCAGGAGATCGCGATCCTTGCCTTCGGCAAACTTGGCGGGCGCGAAATGACCGCCACATCCGACCTCGATCTGATCGTGGTCTACGACTTCGATCCCGGACATCCGGAATCGAGCGGCCCGCAGCCGCTCTATGGGCCGCAATATTTTGCGCGGCTGACCCAGCGCCTGATCGGCGCGCTGACCGCGCAGACCAATTACGGGGTGCTCTATCCGGTCGACATGCGGCTGCGGCCATCGGGCCGGGCCGGACCGCTGGCGACCCAGATCGGCAGTTTTGAAGACTACCAGCGAAACGACGCCTGGACCTGGGAGCATATGGCGCTGACGCGCGCCCGCGTGGTTTCCGCCTCGCCGGCATTCGCGGCGCGGGTCGAGGCCGTGATCCACGACATTCTATGCCGTCCGCGCAGTGCCGAACTGGTGGCGGGCGATCTGGTCGAGATGCGCCGGGCGATCGCCAAGGACAAAGGCGATCAGGATCGCTGGGACATCAAATACGCCGCCGGCGGGCTGGTCGATATCGAGTTCATCGCACAATATCTGCAGCTCATTCATTCCGCGGCGACGCCGGAGATACTCGATACGTCGACCATGCGCGTGCTCGACAAGGCTTGGCGCCTCGGCTTGCTGCCCGTCGAGGACGCGGAAGTGTTGCGGCCGGCGGTGCGGCTGTATCAGGATCTCACGCAAATCCTGCGGCTGTGCCTGCCCGCAGGGTTCGACCCCAAGGCCGCTGCGCCGGGCCTGCTGGGGTTGCTGGCGCGCGCGGCGGACGTGCCTGACTTCACCGCCCTCGATGCCTTCATCACGGAAACCGAAGCCAAGGTGCGCGAGAGCTCTGTGCGCATCCTGGGTGACCGGCCCTAGATCGCACTGCGATCGAGGGTCAGGACGCAATCGACTGCGCGGCCTCGGACATGTCGTCCTGCTCCGCTCGGCCGTCCACCGGCAGCCGCAGCGACACAATGGTGCCGCGGTCCAGCGTCGAACGGATGCGCATCGTCCCGCCGTGCAGCTCGGTGAGGGACTTCGCGATCGCAAGCCCGAGGCCGGAACCCTGGTGGCTCTTGGTGAGCCGGCTCTCGACCTGCTCGAACGGACGCCCGAGCTTGGCGAGCGCATCCTTCGGAATGCCGATCCCGGTATCGGCGATGGTGATCCGGATAAAACCGCCGGCTGCGCGGGCGCGCACGATGATGCGCCCGCCTTCCGGCGTGAACTTCACCGCATTGGACAACAGATTGAGCGCGATCTGCTTCAGCGCCCGGTGATCGGCCGAGAGCCGGATACCGCGCGGGACGTCGGAGGAAAGCTTGAGTTGCTTGTCATCGGCGCGCTTGGACACCACGCGCATGGCGTCCTTGAGGAAGCGATCGAGTTCGATCTCCTTCAGATCGAGCCGCATGCGGCCGGCCTCGATCTTCGACATGTCGAGAATGTCGTTGATGACGTCGAGCAGATACTGCCCGCTCTGATGAATGTCATGGCAATATTCGCGATATTTTTTCGCTCCGAGCGGCCCAAACATCCCGGATTCCATGATCTCCGAAAATCCGATGATGGCGTTGAGCGGCGTGCGCAGCTCGTGACTCATATTGGCGAGGAATTCGGATTTTGCCTGGTTGGCGTCCTCGGCGCGGTTCTTTTCATCGGAATATTTTTCCGCGAGATCGGCGAGTTCCTCGGTCTGCCGTTCGAGCGTCTGCTGCGAGCTGCGCAGGTCGGCGACCGTCTTTATCAACCGCTGCTCGCTGTCCATCAGCTTTTCTTCGTGCAGCTTGAGCGTGGTGATATCGGTGCCGACCGAGACATAGCCGCCGTCCTTGGTGCGTCGCTCGCTGATGTGCAGCCAGCGGCCGTCGTCGAGCTGGGCCTCGAAGGTGCGGGCGCCGGGGACCTGGCCTTCGCTGGTGATCTTCGAGCGCACCACCGGCTTGCGCCCGGCCGCGACCACGGCCTCATAGGATGCGCCGGCCATGATCGCCTCATCGGGCAGGTTGTGCAGCTCCTGGAAGTTGGAGTTGCAGAGCACCAGGCGGTTCTGCGCGTCCCACACCACGAAAGCTTCCGGGATGGTTTCGATCGCGTCGCGCAGGCGCAGGTCGGCCTCCATGGTCCGCTCCACCAGCGTTTTCTGCTCGGTGATGTCGACCGCAATGCCGATAAGGTGCGGAGCGCCTTCGCCGGGCTGCTGCACCAGTTCGCAACGCGCGCGCAGCCATACCCAGTTGCCGCTGGCGTGCCGCATGCGGAAGGCATGGTCGATGAAGCTCGCCTTGGAGTCGGCGAGCTGGGCGGCCAGATCGTAGAGCTGAAGATCGTCGGGATGCACGAGCCCGTTGACCTCGCCGAAGCTCAAGAGGTCCTCCCGCGTCTTCAGGCCGAGGATGGCGAACATGGAGTGGGACCAGAAGATGCGGCCGCGCGCCAAGTCCCAGTCCCACAGGCCGCAGCGTCCGCGGTTGAGCGCGGTATCGATGCGGGTGCGCACTGTCTCGTAGATCAGGTCGGCCTCGCGCGCGCGGGTGGCCTGCCAATGAAAGGCGAAACCAAGGATGAGAACGACAAAGCCGGTGGTCGCGGAAAGGGTCACGGTCAGCGCGGTATCGGAGCGCCAGATCGCCAGCGCGTCGGCGCGCGGCTGGATGACGGCAAGCTGGCCGGTGGTGAAGCTGCGCACCGTCGCAAAAACCGGCGTACCGTCGGGCAGCGCAATTTCAAGGACGCCTGCGGCGGCGCCGAACGTGGTGAGCGGTTGGCCGGGGCCGAGAATGTCGATCAGCCGGCGGCCGATCGTCCCGGTGGTGAGTGGCGCGGCGGCAACGCCGGTGCCGTCCTCATTGGTGGTGAGGACGTAGCGCATGCCGGTGAGGATCACGCCGTCGGCATTGGCCGCCAGCACGTGGCGGCCGGGCGTGCGCGCCCAGGCCGGCACCGCGCGCTCGAATTCAGATTGAATTTTCCGATCGTCGCCCTTCAGCCGTTCCACGCGATCCGCGAGGAGATCGGCGGCTGCTTCGATCTGTTTGACCAGGTCGGTGACCGCCTGCCGGCGATGATCGAGAATTTGGACGATAGCGCCGACGCATATCGTCAGCAGAAAGGCGATGATCAGAGCCGGCACAGCGCGACGCAACGCCGGCTCGGCGGTGAGCAGGCGCCGATAGGCCGGCTTGGCGATCGATTGAGCCAACCCTTTGATCGAGTCGGATTGTACAGACGCGCTCGCTGCCTCGGCGCGCGCCATTGCTGGCCCCCGTTCGGATGTCCCTTGTCAGCCTTCGATCGGAAGGATGTGCCGCATCTCCCCGAATCACTTTCGATTGGAATCGAGAACTCACTATTTGTCGAGAGTCGATTCTCAATTTTTTAACTCTTGCGGCAAGGCGCTTATCGCTTGATCGGCAATGGTTTTCCGGCGTGTCGGGGCTCCGCCGGTGAGCCGAGATACCATGCAATGCCGGTCGCGACGCCGCGGTCGTAAGGCGGGTTCAGCCTTCGCCGAGCGCGCGCTGCACGATGTCGCTCACGTCGCGCGAGAGCGCCGGCGCTGCTGAAACCCGCCGCAAGGCGGCTTCCGCGCGCGAGCGGCGATGCACTTCCAGCGCGCGCCAGCTCTTGAGCGAGGCGAGCAGATGAGCGGCGACCTGAGGATTTTTGCCGTCGAGCGCCAGCACGGTCTCGACGATAAAATCGTATCCGGCACCATCGGCGCGGTTGAACTGAGTCTGGTTCGAGGCGGCGAAGGCGCCGATCAGCGCGCGCACGCGATTGGGATTGCCGAGCGAGAATGCGGGATGCGCCATCAGTGCCTTGACCCGATCGAGCGTGGCCGGCTCGGGGATCGTGGCTTGCAGCGCCAACCACTTGTCGACGATCAGCGGGTCCGCGGCATAGCGGGTATAAAAGTCCTTGAGCGCCGCGGTGCGTTCGAACACGTCGCAAAGCGAAAGCGCGTGCAGCGCCGCCATGCGGTCCGTCATGTTGTCGGCCGTTTGATAACGATGCATCGCGAGAGCGATGGCGCCGCGCCGGCGCGCCGCCACCAGTAAGTCGAGACAGGCATTGCGCATCGCGCGCAGCCCCGCGCCGGCGGCATCGGGACGGTAGGGAACGTGGTCGCTCAATCCTTCGTATCGCTGGGAAAGAGCGTCGGCGAGCTGTTCGCCGATCGTCGCGCGCAAAGCCGAACGTGCCGCAAGAATAGCGTCGGGATCGACGTCGCGTCCGATCTCGCGCGCAATATCGGCCTCGGACGGAACGTGCAATGTCAGTGCCACGAATGCAGGTTCGAGCGTCGTGTCGGCCAGAATGGCCTGCAGCGCCGCCAGCAGGCCGGCGTCCTGCCGCAGGGTCGCGCCGGCACGCACTGCCGCGACATTGTCCAGCAGCAGGCGGGTGGCCAGGGTCTGCACCGCCTGCCAGCGATTGAAGGGGTCCGGATCGCGGGCCGCAAGAAACCGCAGATCGTCGGCGCTGAGATTGGCGGTGAGCTTGATCGGCGCTGAAAATCCGCGATTGAGCGAGAGCACCGGTGCTTCGCCGATGTCGGTAAACAGAAATGTCTCGGCGGCGCCGCTTAGCACGACGGTGCCGCGCTCGATCGCTCGCGCGTTCGCGAGCTGCAGGGGAAAGTCGCGTCCGGCAGGACCGACCAGGCCGATACCGAGCGGGATTACCATCGGCTCCTTGACGGTCTGGTCCGGCGTGGGCGGCACTGTCTGGGCAATTTCCAGGCGGTAGGTTTTGGCACGGGCGTCATAGCTTCCGCTGGCGACGACTTCCGGCGTGCCGGCCTGGGAATACCAGAGCATGAATTGCGTGAGATCGATCCCGGCCGCATCGGAAAAACAAGCGACGAACTGCTCGATCGTCGCCGCCTCGCCGTCGTGGCGGGCGAAATAAAGGTCCATGCCTTGGCGGAAGTTCTGCGGCCCGAGCAGCGTTTTGAGCATGCGCACGACCTCGGCGCCCTTTTCGTAGACCGTCGCGGTATAGAAGTTGTTGATCTCGCGATAGAGCTCCGGGCGCACCGGGTGGGCTAGCGGCCCGGCATCCTCCACGAACTGGTGGGCGCGCAAGCCGCGCACGTCGGAAATACGCTCCACCGGCCGCGAGCGCTGATCGGCGCTGAACTCCTGGTCGCGGAAAACCGTGAGGCCCTCTTTCAGGCAGAGCTGGAACCAGTCGCGGCAAGTGATCCGGTTGCCGGTCCAGTTGTGGAAATATTCGTGGGCGATGATCGCCTCGATATTCGCAAAGTCGCCGTCGGTCGCGGTCGCTTGGCTGGCCAGCACGTATTTGTCGTTGAAGACATTGAGACCCTTGTTCTCCATCGCTCCCATGTTGAAATCGGACACCGCCACGATCATGAACACATCGAGATCGTATTCGCGGCCGAAGGCCTGCTCGTCCCAGCGCATGGCGCGCTTGAGCGAGTCCATGGCATAGCCGACGCGGTCCTGTTTTCCCGGCTCGACATAGATGCGCAACGCGACGTCGCGGCCGGACAGGGTGGTGAAACGGTCCTCGACGCAGGCCAGGTTTCCGCCCACCAGCGCGAACAGATAGGACGGCTTCGGAAACGGGTCATGCCAGACCGCAAAGTGGCGATCGGTGCCGGGAATGTCGCCGGTGTCGATGAGGTTGCCATTGGCCAGCAGCACCCGCGCTTCGGCTTTGCCGGCCTCGATGCGTACCGTATAGACCGCCATGACGTCGGGCCGGTCGGGAAAATAGGTGATGCGGCGAAACCCCTCCGCCTCGCATTGCGTGCAATAGGTGCCGCCCGAGCGATAAAGGCCCATGAGTTGGGTATTGGCCGACGGGTCGAGCGCGGTCTCGATCGCGAGCTGGAAAGGACGTTGCGGCGGCTGCGCGATGGTCAGCGCCGCGGGCGTGGCGACAAACCGGTCCGCGGCGAGCGGCTCGCCGTCGAGCGCAAGCGCGACCAGATCAAGCCCGTCGCCATCGAACACCAGGGGCGCCGGTACGGACGCGGCGGCCGGATTGGGTCTCACCGACATTACGGCCCGCATCCGCGTCGCTTGCGGATCGAGCGAGACATCGAGGGCGACGGTGTCGACCAGCCAAGCCGGCGGGCGATAGTCCTGCAGACGGACGGGGCGGGCTTGTTCAGTGCGCATCGGAAGCGTTTGAATCCGTCATAGGCAGGATGACATTCTCATAACATGTCCGTGTCGGAAGGAGGGCAGCAGGACCCACCGCCGTGGACATTTTGCTCGTATTCGCGGCTTTCGCTTCGTGCTTTAATCCATGCGGGCCGCCGGGCCGGCTCCAAAATCACGGGAGGATCATGTGACAAGACTTGTGACAAGACTTGGCATTTTAGGGATTGCGGTCGCGGCATTGTTCGCCGCCACGACCGGAGCGTTCGCACAGGCTTTTCCGACGCAAACGGTCCGCATCGTCGTTCCGTTCACCCCGGGCAGCGCGACCGATATCCTGGCGCGCGTCATCGCCGAAAAACTCGCCGATCGCTGGGGTCAGCAGGTCATCATCGAAAACCGTCCGGGCGTGGCCGGCACCGCCGCCGTGGCCCAAAGCACGCCCGACGGACATACCCTGATGGTCACGTCGAACGGGCACACCATCGCCACTCTGACCAACAAGAATCTTCCATTCGATCCAGTGAAGGATTTTTCCGGCATCACGCAGCTCGCCTCGATCCCGCTGGTCCTGATCGTCAATCCGAGCTTGCCGGCAAAGTCCGTGCAGGAACTCATCGCCCTTGCCAAAGCGAAGCCCGGCACGCTGAACTTCGCATCGCCGGGTGTCACAAGCACCACCTTTATCGGCGGGGCGCTGTTCAAGAAGGTTGCCAATATCGACATCGTCCATATTCCCTACAAGGGCGCGCCGGAATCGGTCACCGCCGTGATCCGCGGCGACTCGCATCTCTATTTCACGCCCAGCAATGTGGGCGCCGATCTGGTGCAGTCGGGTCAGGTGCGGGCGCTCGCGGTGGCAACCGCCAAACGCGTCCCGACGCTGCCGGACGTGCCGACCATCGCCGAGTCCGGCTTGCCCGATTATTCCTATGATTCCTGGTTCGGCCTGATGATGCCGGCCAAAGGTTCGAAGGCCGTGATCGATAAGATCAACAAGGACGTCGTGCAGATATTGCAGCTGCCCGAGGTGCACCAGCGGTTGGCGAAGGCCGGCGTCGTTGCGGTCTTTAACAATAGCCCGGCCGAGTTCGACGAGATCATCAAGCGTGACGCAACGCGCTACACCGATCTGCTGAGAGACCAGATAAAGTAGGCACGGCGCGGACCAACGTAAGATGGCGCTGATCAGGCACGCTGCGGCTCGGCGTGCCCGATCACTCGCTTGATCGAGGGGAAGCGCTGGCGCACCCCTCGCTCGATCTCGTCGACGCTCTCGTGCACCTCCGCTACCGACAGCGCCGGGTCGACGGTGCAATGGAAGTTGACGATCTCGCCGTCCGCAGTCTCGCGCACCCGCACATCGTGCACCCCACGGACAAAGCCGAGCCTGGCCGCCAGTGCCGCCAACTCGGCCTCGACCGCCGCGTGGCGGGCGCCAGCGGCGTCCTGCCCGGCCAGCCCGCCCAATTGCAGCGGCTCGATATGCGTTTCGACCTCGACATCGGGCCCGAGCTCGTCGCGGATCGCCTGTTCAAGGGCGCTGGCGACCTCATGCGCACGGGCGAGCGCCAGATGGCCGTCGACCTCCAGATCGAGCGACACCGACAAACGATCGCCGATGGATTGCACGGTGACATGATGAACCGCGAGCGCGCGATTGCGCGCGATCACCATCACGCGTTCCAGCACGGTTTCGTCGTCGAGCGCGCGCGGCTCGATATTGACCGTGACTTCCGCTTTCGGAAAATCCGCCCGCACCGCGCTCTCGATCCGTTGCTTGAGGACCGCGACGCGGTCGAGCGGCAGCGTGCGGCTGACCGCAACCGCGAGATCGACGAATAGGACATCCCCCGCCGGCCGCACGCGCACCCGTTCCACCGCCACCACGCCCGGAAGGCGTGAGGTGGTTGCCAGGATTTTGTCGGCCGCTCCGGCCGGGGCGGTGTCGGTCAGAGTGTCAATGGTGCGCCGGCCGAGCCGCCAGCCGGCGATGCAGATGAACACCGCTACGACGATCGCCGCGGCCGAATCGGCCCAGGGATAGCCCAACGCGACCGCGCCAAGGCCGAGCAACACGGCTGCCGAGGACCACATATCGGAACTGAAGTGCAGTGCGTCCGCTTCCAGCGCCTCGCTCGAGGTCTCGACCGCGACCCGATTGAGCGCGCGCGCACGAAAGAAATCGACCACGATCGAGACAACGATCACCGCAAAAGCCCAGATCGTGACCTCGACCGCATGACTTTGACCCCCGAGCAGCCGCTGCAGTGCCTCCCACAGCACGACGCCGGAGAGCAGGAACAGCAGCGCGGTTTCGGCAAGCGCCGTGACGCTCTCGACCTTGCCATGGCCGTAATGGTGCTCCTCGTCGGCCGGCTTGCCGGAAATCCTTACCGCGAAATAAGTCATCACCGTCGCCACGAAATCGAGCAGCGAATGCGCGGCTTCCGACACGATGGCGAGCGAGCCGGTGAGCAGGCCCACCACGCCTTTGGCGAGCGTGAGGCCCGCCGAGGCGACAATCGACGTAAGCGCGACCTTTTGCTTAATGTCTTGCATGAAGTCTCTGCCGGAACGCGTTATGGACTGTTTTGCAAAACTGTCCATAACTGCCCCTTGAGGCACCGCTGATCGCCCTGAAGAACTGAGAATAAGACGTTGAAATACAACGAAAATCGTTTCTGCGTAGCGCCCATGATGGAATGGACCGACCGGCATTGCCGGTTCTTCCATCGGCTGCTGACGCGCCGCGCGCTGATCTATACCGAGATGATCACCACCGGTGCGGTGCTACACGGCGACCGCCAGCGGCTGCTCGGCTTCGATCGCGCGGAGCATCCGGTCGCGCTGCAGCTCGGCGGCGCCGATCCGGGCCAGCTTGCGCAATGCGCGCGCATCGCCGCCGACCTCGGCTACGACGAGATCAACCTCAATGTCGGCTGTCCGTCGGACCGGGTACAGGA
>JBKKAF010000117.1:0-2602 GCA_046714775.1 Xanthobacteraceae bacterium
GCCACCACCCTCGTCCTTGTCACCCACGACCCGGCGCTGGCGCGGCGTTGCGACCGCGTGGTGCGCATGCGGTCAGGACGCATCGACGGCGCCGGAGGCGGCTGACGTGGCCGGTATACATGACCCGATGTTGCGTACGCCGGCGGGGGCCATCCCGCTGTGGCTCAAGCTCGCCTATTCCGCATTCATGGCGGTGCTGATCCCGGTCTATTGGTACTATTACGGGCCGACCAATTTTCTGTATTTCTGCGACGTCGCTCTGATCCTGACCCTTGTCGGCGTCTGGATCGAGAGTCCTTTGCTGATCTCCATGTGCGCAGTCGGCATCCTGGTGTCGCAGGCGGTCTGGGTAGCCGATTTCATCGGCAATCTTTTCGGCGTGCCGCTTGTCGGGCTGACCGACTACATGTTCGAAGCGCATCGCTCGCTGTTTCTGCGCGGGCTGTCGCTGTTCCACGGCTGGCTGCCGTTCCTGCTGGGATATCTGGTCTGGCGGCTCGGCTACGACCGGCGCGCCTTGCTGGCTTGGACCGGACTGGCCTGGGCGCTGGTCCTGATTTGTTTCTTCTTCATGCCGCCGCCCAATCCGAACCCCGGCCTGACCCCGGTGAACATCAATTACGTGTGGGGTTTCAGCGATCATGCGCCGCAGACCTGGGTGCATCCGCTCATTTGGCTTGCCGGATTGATCGTCGGCCTGCCGCTCTTGGTTTTTGCACCGGTGCATTTGCTGCTGGCGCGTGTGATGCCGAAGGCGCCGCGCGCCGCGGTGCGGCCATGACGGCGATCTCCCCCGCGCCTCGGGCAGCCGGCTTGCTTCCGCTGCGGCTCGCCTTACGCGATCTGCGCGGCGGCTTGCGCGGCTTCTATGTGTTCATCGCCTGCATCGCGCTCGGCGTCATGGCAATTGCCGGCGTCGGCTCGATGGCGGCGAGCCTGGTGGAGGGACTCGACCGCGAAGGCCGCGTCATTCTCGGCGGCGACATGTCGTTCAATCTCAGCCTGCGCGAGGCGAGCGCGCAGGAGCGCGCCTTCATAACCGCGCGCGGGCGCGTCTCGGGGGCGGCGACCCTGCGCGCCACCGCGCGCACCGACGACGGACGCAGCGCATTGGTGGAGCTGAAGGCAGTCGATGCGGCCTATCCGCTCACCGGAACGGTTGCGCTCGATCCCGATATGCCGCTTCCGGCAGCGTTCGCCGAGCGCGACGGAGTGTTCGGCGCCGCCGCCGACCCCGTTTTGCTGGCGCGCCTCGATCTCAAGCCGGGCGCGCGCCTCACGGTCGGCTCGGCCACCTTCGAGATCCGCTCGGCGCTCCGCTCCGAGCCCGACAAGCTTGCCGGCGGCATCGGCTTTGGGCCGCGGCTGCTGGTGAGCGAGGCGGCGCTGCGCGCCAGCGGACTGTTGCAGCCCGGCAGCCTGGTGCGCTGGCACTACCGGCTGCGCCTGCCGGACAATGACGCAAGCGAAGCGTCGGTGCGCAACGTCACCGCCGCCGCAGCAGCCCAGTTGCCCGAGGCGGGATGGGAAATCCGCAGCCGCACCAATGCCTCGCCGGCGCTGGAGCGCAATGTCGAACGTTTCACACAATACCTGACGCTGGTCGGCTTGACCGCGCTGTTGGTCGGCGGGGTCGGCGTGGCCAATGCGGTGCGCAGCCATCTCGAGCGCAAACGCGAGGTGATCGCCACCATGAAGTCGCTGGGCGCCACCGGCGGCACCGTGTTCGCGATGTACCTCAGCCAGGCGCTCGGGCTGTCGTTCATCGGTGCGCTGCCCGGGCTCGCGGTTGGCGCGGCCTTGCCGTTCCTGATCGCCTGGGGCTTCGGCGCCGTGATCCCGTTGCCGATCGCGCCCGCGCTCTATCCGGGGAACCTCGTGCTGGCGCTGGTCTACGGCCTGCTCACCGCACTCGCCTTCGCGTTGTGGCCGCTCGGGCGCGCCCATGACGTGCCGGTGTCGGCGCTGTTTCGTGACGAGGTCGCAAGCGAGCGGCGCTGGCCGCGGCTGAGCTATGTGATCGCCACCGTGCTGGTTGTCGCCGCGCTCGCCCTGCTGGCGATCCAGCTCGCCTATGACCGGCGCATCGCCATGATCTTTGTTGCGGCCGCGGCCGGCGTGTTCATCGTATTGCGGCTGGTCGCCGCTGGAATGATGGGGCTTGCCCGCCGCGCTCCGCGCGCGCGCTCGACCGTGCTGCGGCTCGCGATCGCCAATATCCACCGTCCCGGATCGCTGACCACGAGTGTCGTGCTGTCGCTCGGGCTCGGACTGGCGCTGCTGGTCACCGTGCTGGAAATCGACGGCAATCTACGCCGGCAATTCCTGGCGACGCTGCCGGACAAGGCGCCGTCGTTTTATTTTGTCGATATCCAGGCGGCCGAGGCCGAGCGTTTCGACGCCTTTATCCGCAGCGAAGCGCCGCAGGCGGTGCTCGAGCGCGTGCCGATGTTGCGCGGGCGCATCATCGCGGCGAACGGCGTTCCCGTCGAACAGCTGACCCTGCCGCCCAATCTCGAATGGGTGCTGCAGAGCGACCGCGGAATCACCTATGCGGACCGCATGCCCGCCGGCTCGCGCCTGGTGCAAGGCGAGTGGTGGA
>JBKKAF010000118.1:0-14494 GCA_046714775.1 Xanthobacteraceae bacterium
GCGCTTGCCGGCTTGCGGTCGCGCTCACCGCGAAAGAACGACAGCGCGATCTCGTTGAACCGGTCGGACTCGTCGTTCTGCGCCTGATGGCCGGAATTCTCCAGCATTTCGAACGTCACGTTCGGCAACATCTCGCGCAGTTGATCGGCAAAGGCCGGCGGCGCGAAACTGTCCCGGGCGCCCCACAGCATATACATCGGGATGGTGAGCATCGGCAGGCGATGCCGGATGTCGAAAAGCTGCCGCTCGTTCGGATCGTCCTTCATGCGCTCGCGATATTCCTTCTGCGACTTCTGCACGTAGTCGTGGCCCGGCTGCGCTGCCATCTTGACGCGCGCGTCGATCAGCTCGTCGGTGATCTTCGAATGATCGTGCACGATGATCTCGACAAAGCCGCGCATGCTGGCGGCGGTGCCGTCATAGCCTTGCAGCCGCCGCATGCCGGACTTCTGGGCTCCGGTGCGGTCGAGCCCCATGGCGCTGGCGATGCTACCGCTGCTCACCATCAAGAGCCGCGTCACGCGCTTGGGATGATCGAGGGTGTATTTGGCCGCCATATAGGCGCCGCGCGAATTGCCGCACAGGTTGACCTTGTCGAGACAGAGCGCGTCGATGAAACCGGCCAGGTGGTCGACGCTGGCCTGATCGGAATAGACGATATTGGTCGGCTTGTCGGTATAGCCAAAGCCGAGCGTATCGATCGCCATGACGTGGTAATGCTTGGCCAGTACCGGGATGGTCTGCCGCCAGCCGGCCCAACCGAACGCGCCGGGCCCGGCGCCGTGCACCAGAATGACCGGATCGCCGCGGCCCGCCTCCACATAATGCGTGCGGACGCCATTGACGTTGACCCAGTTGGAAATGACGCCTTCATCTATTTTCATTGTCAGCCTCTCTCTTGACGCAGATGTTTTTCTACCATGTGAGCTTACGATTCAATCCCGAGCTTGCCGCCGATCCGGAACGCGATCGAAGTGAAGAGGAGCGAGATCAGGGCGATCAGCACGCCGATCACCGCCGCCGATTCGAACCGGCCGGCGGTGGCATATTCGAACATCAAGAGCGACAGCGTGCGCGTCCCGGCCGATGCCAGCAGCACGATGGTGCTGATGTCGCGCAACGTCGCCATGAACACCAAGAGGAACACCGAGACCAGCATTGGCATCATTAGCGGCAAGGTTATCCGGAAGAACGTGGTGAGAAAGCGCGATCCGGCCACCACCGCCGCCTCTTCCAGCTCGGGGGAGACCTGGTGCAGCGAGGTGCGCAGCATCTGCACGCCGATCGGCATGTCCTTGATGATCATGGCGATCACCAGCGGAACGAGCGTGCCGTAGAACGCATTGATCAGCGGAACGTTGAGCATCAGGGTGAGCAGGGTCACCCCGAGCACCAAGCCCGGAATAGCCCAGGGCAGCCAGACCAGGAGCGAGATCGTGGCCCGGCCGGGAATGCGGGTGCGCACCAGCACCCAGGCGATCAAGGCATAGAGAAAGATGCCGATGCCGCCCACCAGCAGCCCGAGCGCGATCGAGTTCACCGTGGCGTTGACGAAGGTGCGGTCGGTCAAAACCTCTCGCCAATGCTCAAAGGTCCAGCCGCTGGTGAAGAAGCCGAACAGTTCGGTGAGCGAGCCGAGGATGAGGATAAACAGCGGCAGGAAGATACTGACGCAGACATAGAAAATGAGCACGCCGGAGGCAACATAGGCCCACCACGGCCGCACCTTCGGCTGCAGGCGCACGCCCTTGCCCGACAGCGTCGCGCGGTTTCCGATCCGCATCATATAGCGCTGATAGATCAGCGCCACGACGACCAGAATGCCGAGAAACAGCGAACTCAGCGCCATTGCCTGCGGATAAAGTGGCGGCTGCCAGTTGATCAGGTCATAGATGCGGGTCGCATAGACGAAGATATTGGCCGGCGTGCCGAGCAGTTGCTCGATCTCGAACACTTCCAGGCTGCGGATCAGCCCCGCGATGAAGGCGGTGAAGATCGCCGGCGCCACCAGCGGGATGGTGATGGTGCGCAGCGTGGTGAGCAGGCCGGCGCCCGAGGTCTCGGCAGCCTCCTCATAGGCGGCATCGAGCTGGCGCAGCGCCGGGCTGAGCAGGATCACCATCACCGGGATGGTGGTGGCCGACAGATGCACCCAGATGATGCCGGAAACCGAATAGATCGAGAAGATCGGGCCCGAGATGAACGGCAGCGTCTTGGCGGCCTCATTAAGCAGGCCGTAATGCCGGTCGAGCAGCAGGATCCAACCCATGGTCAGCGGGATGGTCGGCAGGAAAAAGCCGAACCAGAGCGAGCGCTCGATGAAATGGCGGCCCGGGATCTGCACCCGCACCAGCAGCCAGGCGATCGGAAAGGCCGCGGCGATTGCGATCGGAATACGAATGGAGAGCAGGAATGAATAGCCGATCGAGCTCAGCGTCTTCGGATTTGAAAACGCGTCCTGCCAACCTTCGAGCCCGAAACGGTACGGTTCGCTGAGCCCGGAGACATCGAAGCTGCTGACCAGCACATAAACTACCGGAGCGAAGGTCAAGCAGCCGATGATGATCAGCAGCGCGCCGCCTAGAATTGTCTCGCGGTCCAAGCGCGTACGTTCGAACGCCACCGGCGGCGCCAGCAATGCTTCCCGCAACTGCACCAGCAAAACCCCTTCAGCCGAACCGGCCGTTATCCATCCATTCTACAGCGCAGCGCCGCTAACGCACATCGGATTCGGCATCTTTCGGCGGCCGATGGACATGCGCCGGCGGACACCCCTTCCGTTTGCAATGCGAGAACAGCCCGGCTCGAACCCTGGAAGCGCGCTCTAATGTCGCGGCGAGCTTGCAGCCCGCTCGTCTTTTGCAGCAGTCCGGCAAAGTCTATTCGGACCGTCAGCGGAATGACAATTATCTTTTCGGAAATTATTGATAATATGTTCCGCGCAATCTGCCGAAGACAACCAAGGGGCGAGTCGGCATGGATCTGAACATCCGCAAGGTCCAAAGCTTTGTGGCCGTGGCCGAACTCGGAAGCTTCCGGCATGCCGCTGAAAAGCTGCATATTTCCGCCTCCGCGCTCAGCACCCATATCCAGCAACTGGAAGATGCACTCGGCATACCCTTGCTCAATCGCACCACCCGCAGCGTCGCCATCACGCCGCAGGGGCAGCGCTTCCTGGTGCGCTCGCGCGAGTTGATTGCCAACATTCATTCGATCGTCGAGGAGTTGAAAGACGAAGCCGACTTGCGGCAGAACCAGGTGACCGTTGCCTGCGTGCCGACAGTGACTTCGGGCATCCTGCCGCTGGCCATGGCAACCTTCATGCAGCGCTATCCGCGCACCAAGCTGCGGCTGCTGGACGGACGCGCCTCCTGGATCGCGCGCTATGTGGAAAAGGGCGAGGCGGACTTCGGCATCGGTTCGCCGCCGGAGAACGGCCATGACTTTGCGGTCACGACCCTGCTCGACGACGCCTTTGTCGCACTTGTGCCCTGCGATCATCCGTTCGCCAAGCGCCGCGAGATCCCGTTCGCCGAGCTCGCGCAATATCCGTTCATCGGGCTGAAATCGAGCTACGGCGTGCGCTCGGCGCTGGACCGCGCCGCACGCGACGCCGGTATCACGCTGCCACGCGCCTTCGAACTGGTGCATCATTATTCGGTCGGCCGCCTGGTAGAAGCCGGTCTCGGTATCACCGCGATCCCGTTGACAACCGTGCCGATGGCGAAGGTGCCGGGATTGGTCACGGTCCCTATTGTCGCCCCGCGCGTAACGCGCCAGATCAGCATCATCCGGCGCAAGGGTGGCCGGCTGTCGCGCCCGGCGCAGCAATTCCTGTCGATCCTGACCGCGGCAGTCACGGAACTCGCCGGCAAAGCCGAAAACGGCGCGCGGCCGTCACGAGCGGTTGCAAGATAACCGGATGCTCGCCGATCGCGCAGTCCACAGCAGCGATTGCGCGGACTGGGCCCGTAACTATTTGTGAAATGAGAATTGTCATTCCGCTGATAGACGGAATAGACTTTGCTCAATCAGCCGAAATAGGGACGTTAGCAGGGCGCGTCAAAGCGCCTCTTCGAACAGGGAGGTCTGCCATGACTGGGATCGATCGCCGGACATTGCTGGCGACAGCATCCGCATTCGGATTGTCGGTCGCTGCCGGCCTGAGGCTGGCCATCGCCGCCGACTGGCAAGAAGGCGCGGGCGCGGATTGGGCCAAGGTCATGGCTGCCGCCAAACGCGAGGGCAAGGTCGTGGTCGCCGGCCATTCGGCGCTGGCGCGCCCGTTCGCCGATGATTTCAAGCGCGACACCGGCATCGAACTGGAATTTCTCGGCGGCAATACCCGCGACTTGACCGCGCGGCTGCAACGCGAAGTGCGCTCCAACAATGTGACCATGGATGTGAGCCTGGGCGGCGGCTCCGAGCTGCTGACGCTCTATCCGGAAGGCCAGCTGGTCCCGATCAAGTCGCAGCTGATGCTGCCCGGCGTCACCAATCCCAAGAACTGGCTCAACGGCGGCATCAAATGGATGGACAAGGAAGGCGCCTATTTCTTCCAAGGCTCCTACTGGGTGCATGCGTGGTCGGTGGTCAATTCCGACCGTGTGAAGCCCGGCACGGTGAAATCCTGGAAGGATTACCTGAAGCCGGAATTCAAGGGCCGCATCGCCGCCTACGATCCCCGCTCCGGCGGCCCTGGCCAGGCGGCGGCGGCCTATCTGGTCGACGTGTTCGGCATCGACTTTCTCAAGCAGCTCCATACCGGCCAAGAGGTGGTCTCCACCCGCGACGGCCGGCAACTAATCGAATGGCTGGTGCGCGGTAACTACGACGTCGCACTCGGCGGTGTGCAGATCGACGTCGAGCAGTTCCGCACCCGCGGCATCAGCAGCCTGCAAGTGCCCGAACTGGCCGACGGTCCGGGCAGCGTGCTCGGCGGCTTCAGCGTGGCCAAGCAGCCGAAGAACGTGCCGCACCCCAACGCCGCGACCGTGTTCCACAATTGGTACGCCAGCCAGCCCGGGCAGACCGCCTATACGCGGGTGATGCTGGAGCCCAGCTCGCGCGTCGACATCGACGTGCCGACCATTCCCGACTACGTCAAACCGAAGCCGGGCGTGAAGTATTTGGACCAATATGAAGAGGGTTGGTATCGCGACCAGCGGCCCAAGGTCGAAAAAGCTATCACCGATGCGCTCGGCGGGCGCTGAGGCGGGCGTGACGGCCAAGGCGCGCTGCGGATTCCGACGAGGATAGCCATGAACCTCCATGCACTGATCGACCGGGCATCGGCGCAAATCAGCAACGATGTGTTCTTGCAATCTCACTACGACAGAGAGATCGAGAATGTGTTCGGAAAATGCTGGCTGTTTCTCGGCCACGACACGCTGATTCCCAAGCCGCACGACTATTTCACCGCCTTCATGGGCGAGGATTCGGTGATCGTGCAGCGCGATTCGAAGTCCAAGATTCGCGTCTATCTCAACAAGTGCCGCCATCGCGGCAACCAGCTCTGCCTGTTCGATCGCGGCAACACCTCGGCATTCACCTGCAGCTACCACGGCTGGACCTATGCCGACGGCACGCTGACGGGAATGCCGTTCAAGCGCGAAGCCTATCGCGGCGAGCTCGACATGGCGGCGCACGGATTGATCGAGGTGCCGAAGGTGGCGGTCTATGGCGGCCTGATCTTCGGCTGCTGGGATGCCGACGCGGTGTCGCTCGAAGACTATCTCGGCGACGCCTGCTGGTATCTCGAAAACTTCCTGATCCGCGAAGGGCTCGAATTGGTGCCGGGCCCGCAGCGCTACACCATGCCGACCAATTGGAAACTGCTGGCGGAGAACTTTGCCGGCGACGACTACCACTTCTTCCACACCCACAGTTCGGTGGTGCAGGTGCTGTCCCGCGGCCAGGACAAGCGGCTGCAGCACGTGCCGGAGGAGGTGATCAGCTTCTCGGTGGCGGCCAACCATGGCAAGGGTGCGCCGCACGGCTTCCTCGAACTGCGCATCGGCGAAGAGTCGCACCAGATGGACTTGGCCCATGCCGCGACGCTCGGTCCGGATTGCGTGGAATGGGTGAAGGAACGGTACCGCCGCCATCAGGAACGTCTCAAGGACTTTGCGGTGAAGCCCTATTCGTTCCATGCCGGCAATATCTTTCCCAATTTCGCGCTGATCGGCGTCGGCACCACGACCTATGCCAAAGGCCTGATCCTGCACCATCCGCGCGGCGCCTATTCGACCGAGGTCTGGGTTTGGGCAGCGGTGGAAAAGACCGCGCCGCCGGCGATGAAGGAGCGGCAGAAGTTCGTTCTGATGCAGCGCCAGGCCGCGGCCGGCCTGGTGGCGCCGGACGACCACGAGAATTTCCTGCGCATCACCGACAATCTGCGTTCCCACGAGGCCCGCAAGCAGCCGTTCCACTACGACATGGCGCTCGGCCATGACGAGGACGACCCGCGCTCCCCCGAGGTGCGCGCCGGAAAACCGTGGCCCGGAAAGATCCTTCCCAAATATTCCGAGGCCAGTCAGCGCGATTTCTATCGCTATTGGCTGAAGCTGATGGAAGCGGAGAGCTGATCGATGCAGCGCGTCCCTGCGGAGCTGCAGACCGAAATCCAGCAATTCCTGACCCACGAAGCCTGGCTGCTCGACACCGGCAAGCTCCGCGACTGGCTGGCTCTGCTGACCGAGGACATCCGTTACCGGATGCCGGTGCGCGCCACCGTCGGAGGTGGCATGACCGGGGGCGCCGACACGGAACCGGTGTTCTGTCTGTTCGACGACGACAAGAAATCTCTCGAAATACGCACCATGCGGATCGAAACCGGCACCGCGCATGCGGAAATCCCCGCGTCGGTCACCCAGCGGCTGGTCACCAATGTGATGGTCAATCCGGCCGAATCCGCGGACGAATTCGACGTGCTTTCGAGCTTCATCGTCTATCAGGAGCGCCTCGGCCGGCACGGCAGCACGTTCATCGGCAAGCGCAGCGACAGGCTTCGCCGCTCCAACGGCGGCTGGCAGATCGCGCGCCGCGAGATCGAGCTGGCGCAGACCATCCTGCCTTCGACCATCTCGATCTTCTTCTAACCTCCCCGATCGGCCCTCAACAAAAAGCATGGCGATGAATAGCGATCCCGTTCTCAGGCTCGGCTTTGTTGGTCTCGGACAGGCGGTCAACCGCATGTTCCGGCAATATCCGCAGATCAAGAAGCTGCCCTACACCATCACCGCGGCGGCCGACATGCGCGAGCAGGCGCTCAAGCAATTCCGCGCCGACTTCAAGGGCGAGACCTATCGCTCGATCGAAGAGCTCTGCAAGAGTCCGAACGTCGACGTGGTCTATATCGCTACTCCGCCGGAGCTGCATGCCGAGCAGGTGCTGATCGCGGCCGAGCACGGCAAGCATGTCGTGGTGGAAAAGCCGCTCGCGCTCAGCACCGCCGATTGCGACCGCATGATCGAAGCGGCGGAGCGCCACGGCGTGAAGCTGTTGGCCGGCCACACCCACAGTTTCGATGCGCCGATCCGCAAGATGCGCGAGATCGTCAAGAGCGGCGAGATCGGCGACGTGGTGATGGTCAATTCCTGGAACTTCAACGAGTTCAATCCGCGTCCGTGGCCGACCAACGAACTGAAGGACACCTTCGGGCCGATCCTCAATCAGGGCCCGCACCATGTCGATATCGTGCGCCAGATCGTCGGCCGCAAGGTCAAGAGCGTACGCGCCCAGACCATCTGGGATCCGTTGCGCGGCGTGGAAGGCGGCTACCTCTGTTTCATGCAGTTCGAGAACGGCGTGCCGGCCAGCATCGTCTATGACGCGCGCGGGTTTTTCGATACGTCGGAATTGTTCTGGTGGGTGGCGGAAGGCGGCAGCCCGCGCGATCCCGAGGTCAATGCCAAGATGCGGCGGAATTTCCACGCTGTGAACAAGCTGGGCGAAACCGAGCGCGAGCGCGTGCTGGAAGAGCAGAAGGAAGCAGGCCGCTACGGCGTGGAGAATCCCGACCCGAAACTGTGGGATCTTTGGGGTTACAGCGGGCCCGAGGAAATCCGCTACCAGCCGTTCTTCGGTCTCACCGTACTGAGCTGCGAGCGCGGCGCCATCCGCCAGTCGCAGCACGGCTTGATCATTTACGGCGAAGACGGTCCGCGTGAGGTCTCGCTCGAGAACGAGCTGCGCGGGCGGGCTGCGGAATTGATGGACCTTTACAACGGCGTGGTTCACGGCAAACCGATCTTCCATGACGGACGCTGGGGCAAGGCCACGCTGGAAGTCTGTCTCGCCATCATCGACTCCGCCAAGCGCGGCGAAGAGATTCAGATGCATCACCAAGTGGGCATGTCCGACTGACGCGAGGTTGAGGCTCGGATCGGCAGGGGTGCGGGAGCAGGAGAAGGAAGTCCATGGGCAGGATCGTCGCGGCATTCGGCAGCTCGCATGCCTTCACATTCATGGAACCCGAGAAGTGGGATACCTTTCGCGCCAAGAACCGCGAATCCTTCAAGCGCCGCCGCAATATCGAGCCGCCCGAGCAACCGGGCGTCGCCGCCGAGACGCTGGCTTCCAACAGCGCGCGCTACGACCGCGTGCGCGCGGCGCATGACGACATCCGTAAGCTCATCGCCGACAGCAAGCCGGACGCCATCGTGGTGATCGGCGACGATCAGCACGAGGTGTTTTCGTCGTCCAATATTCCGCAGATCGCCATCTATGTCGGCGGCGACTTCCATCTCGCCACCCGCTTCGGCCGTTCCCCCGCCACCTTCCGTTCCCATGACGGGCTGGCGCGCACCATTTTAGAAACCGGCATCGCTAGCGGCTTCGACATCGCCACGCTGGGCAGCTTCGAGAACAATGAGATGAGCGCGCATGCGCACGCGCAATTGCTCGAAGCCTTCACGCCGAACGCCGATATTCCGGTGGTGTTGGTCTTTCTCAATGCGGTGCAGTATCCCGCCATCGAGCCGGCGCGCTGCCACGCTTTCGGAAAGATGGTCGCGCAGGCGATTGCCGCCCGGCCGGACACTGAGCGCGTCGCCATCTCTGCCTCCGGCGGCTGGTCGCATTTCAGTGCGGGCTATCCGTGGGACTTCTACAAGGGCCCCTTCTCCTACGGCGCCATTGCCGAGGACTTCGACCGCGACATCGCCAAGCGCATTTCCGAGGGCCGCGGCGATACGCTGGCGAGCCTGTCCAGCGGTGACCTCCTCGGGAGTGGCAACATCGAGCTGCGCGCCTGGATCGCGCTTCTGGGCGCCATCGGCGCGGCGCGGCCCAAGAGCCTGGTCTATGAACCGTTCTATCGCGCCGTCATGGGCATGGCGGCCGGCACCTGGGCGCTGGAATCTGCGTGACATGGTCCCGATGAATGGAAGGCGATCCGCGCATGGGTGACGCTCCTCTCACGGGTAAGGTCGCCGTGGTCACCGGTGCCGGCAGCGGCCTTGGCCGCGCTATGGCGTGCGCTTTGGTGCAGGCCGGCGCGAAGGTCGCCGGCGTCGACGTCAATGCGCCGTCGCTCGCCACCCTGCACGAGGAGCTTGCGTCGCTCGGCGGCGAGAATTTCCTGCCGGTGACCGGCGACGTGGCGTCCATGGCGGGCGCTCAAGCCATCATGGATCAAACTCACGCTGCGTTCGGCGAGGTCCACGTCCTGGTCAACAATGCCGGACTCATCATGGCCCGCATGGCTCCGGACTATGTGGAGCCGCACTTCTGGGAGGCCGATCCGGAAATCTGGCAGCGGGTGATCGCGGTCAATGCCATGGGTGCCTTCTTCCTGGCGCGGCTTGCTGTGCTGCGAATGCTGGAAAGGAAATGGGGCCGCATCATCAACGTCACCACCAATTTCCATTCCATGCTGAGCGCCGGCCGCAGCGCCTATGGCCCTTCGAAGTCGGCGCTGGAAGCGAGTTCCGCGATCTGGGCGAAGCAGCTCGACGGCACCGGCGTCACCGTCAATGTGCTGATCCCCGGCGGCATGACCGCGACCGGCATGATCCCAACCCATATCCCGCGCGAGAGCATGCGCTCGCCCGAGATCATGATGGCGCCGGTGCGCTGGCTCGCTTCCAAGGCGTCGGACGGCGTCACCGGCTTCCGCTTCATCGCCGATGAATGGGACGAGACGCTTGCGCCGGAAGCCGCGGCAGTGAAGGCGCGCAGTCCCGCGGCCTGGGCCGATTATGCGACGGCCTCGGCCAAGCGGCAGCCGCCGAAATTCTGATCAACAAGTCCTGATCAATAGGTGGCGCGGCCGCCGGAAATATCGAACACCGCACCGGTCGAGAACGAGCATTCGGCCGAGGCGCAGAACGCCACCAGCGCCGCGATCTCCTCCACGCCGACAAAGCGCCCGCGCGGGATTTTCGAGAGCATGTACTGGATATGTTGCTCGGTCATCTGACCCAACATGGCGGTCTGAGCCGCCGCCGGCGTTACGCAATTGACCGAAATGTCGTAGCCGGCCAGCTCCTTGCCGAGGGTTTTGGTGAGCGCGATCACGCCGGCCTTGGAGGCGGAATAGGCCGGCGCGTTCGGATTGCCCTCCTTGCCGGCGATCGACGCCACATTGACGATGCGGCCGTAATTCTGCGCGATCATCAGCGGCACGAGCGCACGGCAACAATGGAAGGTGCCGGTGAGATTGACCGTCAGCACCGCATTCCAGGCGTCGGGCGGGTATTCCCAGGTGGTGCGGTTCGGGCCGGAAATGCCGGCATTGTTGACCAGGATGTCGACGCGGCCGAAGGCGGCGACGGTCTGCTCGCGGGCGCGCTCCACATCGGCCAGATCGGTAACGTCGCAGGCAAAGCCGGCGACTTGCCGCCGGGATTTCAATTCGCCCGCGGTTTTCTCCGCCAGGGCCCCGTCGCGGTCCCAGATCGCCACCGCTGCGTCGGACGCGAGTAGACGCTCGACAATGGCGCGGCCGATGCCCTGCGCTCCGCCGGTGACCACGGCCACCCGGCCGCCGAGATCGATCGTATTGGCCATCAGTCCCTCACGCCCAAAGACCGACGATGCCCGCCCCGGACGCGAAACTCAACCCGAGGAATGCAACGTTCGGACGCTTGGCGAGACGGCCGAGATGGAGGACATTGCGGCGTGACAGCGTGACAGGGAGGCAGCGGGAATGAAAATCGTCATCACGGGCGGCAGCGGCCTGTTCGGGCAGCAGGTGATCGCTGACCTCACCGCCCACGGCCATGAGGTGGTGAACCTCGACCGCAAACCGCATCCCGCTGGCTATCAGCCGACCCACACCGCCGATCTCACCGACCCGGCCAGCTTCGAGGTCTGCGCGGGCGCCGGCGGCCTCGTCCATCTCGCCGCCTACCCTGCGCCCAACCTGACCACCGACCAGATCACCTTCAACAACAATGTGAGCATCACCTACAATGCGCTGAAGGCCGCCGCCGAATTCGGTGTGCCGCGCGCAGTGATCGCCTCCAGCCTCGCCGCCTACGGTATCCTCTATGGACAGCCGGGACGCACGCCGAACTACCTGCCGATCGACGAGGATCACCCCTGCCGCCCGACCGATCCCTACGGCCTGTCCAAGGTGGTGGGCGAGATGCTGGCCGATGCCTTTGCGCTGCGCCACGGCATGGCGATCGCCAGCCTGCGGCTGCCCGGCATCAACTACGATCCGGCCTTTGCGCGCATCAAGGAGATCATGAAGGACCCCGGTTTCCGCCGCGCCGGTTTCTGGACCTATATCGACGAGCGCGACGCCGCGGCCGCCATCCGCCTGGCGCTGGAACAGCCGCTGCGCGGCCATCGGGTGTTCAATGTGGCGGCGCCCGGCAGCAACATGAAAGAGCCGACCGTGGAATTGATCCGCCGCTTCTTTCCTGCGCTGACGGATATCCGCAACAAACAAGACACCAATTGGAGCGGCATGGATTCCACGCGCGCCGAGCGGGAATTGGGTTTCTGCGCCCAATATCGCTGGGAGCAGGTGTTGACCGACTGACGGCCGAGCTCACGCCCAGCGGCTGCGCACCCGCCATTCAACGTGGCGCCGAATAGAACGCCACAAGGCCTCGGCTCGACGGCGCGGTGCAAGATGCGAAAGCGGTAGAGCGTGTAGCCCGCCGGATGACGATTTTGCGTTAAGTCGCGTCGAGGCCCTTCTCGCCCACCTCCTCCAGCAGCGCCTTCCAGACCCGCCGCTCGATCTCGTTGGCGACCGGTGAGGTCAGGCTGTCTATCGTGCGCGGCCGCGGCAGCGGCACCAGGATCTCCTCGCGGATAATCGACGGCCGCGCCGACATCAGGATGATGCGATCGGAAAGCTGTATCGCCTCGTCGATGGAATGGGTGACGAACACGATGGACTTGCGGGTGCGGTCCCAGATGCGAAGGAGTTCGAGCCCCATCAGCCGCCGGGTCTGTTCGTCGAGCGCGCCGAACGGCTCGTCCATCAAGAGAATGTCGGGCTCGAGCGCCAGCGCCCGCGCGATCGCCACCCGCTGGTTCATGCCGCCTGACAGTTGCGAGGGATATTTCTGCTCAAAGCCTTTCAAGCCCACCAGATCGATCATCGCGGTCGCGGTCTTGCGGCGCGTTTTCGGATCCTTGCCCTTCAGCTCCAGCCCGAACGTCACGTTGTCCATCACCGTGCGCCAGGGAAACAGCGACATGGTCTGAAACACCATCGCCATTTTGGGATGCGGCCCGGTTATTTTCTGTCCCTCGATGATGATCTCGCCGGAGCTCGGCATTTCCAGACCGGCGATGATGTCGAGCAGCGTGCTCTTGCCGCAGCCCGATGGGCCCAGCAGCGATACGAATTCGCCGTCGGCGACCCGCAAATCGGCGCGTTTGATCGCCAACAGGCCGCCGCCCGCGGGGTCTTCGCTGTCGGCAAACACCTTGGAGACACCTCTGACTTCGATGACGTCGGTCACGCACCTCTCCAGTGGTTCAAGCGGTCTTCCAAGTGCGCCATCCCGGCATTGATCAGGAGGATCGGCACGAACAGCGCGATCACCAAGGCGATCATGTGAGCGATCATGTGAGCGATCATGCCCTTGGCGTAGAACTGATGCATGCCATAGCCGACACCGGCATTGGCCTCGAACAACTCCGTCAGCAGCGCGCCCATCACCGACAGGCCGAGACCCAGCCTGACCCGGGCAAACACCGGTAGCACCATGCTCGGCAGAAACACTCTGGCGACGACTTCAGGGCAGGAATCTCTGGTCGACCACCTTGTCGTAGGCCGGCGGCTCCTTGAGCGAGCCGGTGGCGATCGCCTCGGCGAGTGAGCCGGCGAAATGCTTTTGCTCCGGCGCGCCGAGCTTGAAGAAATCCTTTGGCATCGCAGCAAGGGTGTCGCGCATCGCCTGGTCCGGGCTGTCCATGTGCTTGGCGCCGATCTTAGCGGCTTCGGCGGGGTTTTCCTGGATGAAGGCCGCAGCCTTGATCGATGCGCGCAGGAAGCGTTTGACGGTGTCACCGTTCTTGGCGAGATAGCCGTCGAGCGCCACCAGCGAGCCCTGCTGGTATTCCTTCAGGTATTCCGACAGCTGGAGGAAGATGCGCGCCTCGTTTCGATTGACCAGATTGTAGACGTCGGGCGCGGAATGCCAGCTCGCCTGCACGCGGCCAGCCTTGAGCGCCGCCCAGCTGTCGCCGGGGCCGCCGACCGGCACGATCTCCACCTTGCCCTGAAGGCCGTGGGCCTGCAGGGCGGCGAGCAGGCCGGTATGGGTGACGCTGCCCGGACGAGTGATGCCCGCCTTCTTGCCGGCGAGGTCCTTGATGGTCTTGAGCGGCGAGTCGACCGGCACGATGAACAGGATGCCATAGGCCGGCGCGGTCCACGCCGAGATGATCTTAAGCGGCTCGCCGCGGCCGGCTGCGATGATCGCCGCCGTCGTCGCCACCATGCCGATATCCATCGAGCCGCTGGCGATCGCCCGCACCACCTCCCCGCCGCCGGCGAAATGCGAGATTTCGACGGTGAGCTTCTCGTCCTTGAAGAAGCCGCGCTCGATCGCGACGTAAAGCGCGAGGTTGTCGACGATCTCCTTGGTCGTGGAGGCGACCCTGACGCGATCCTGTGCGGCGGCGCTGCCGCCCCAAATGACAGCCAGCGCGAAACCGAGCAGCGCGGCCATCGGTCTCATGTTCCGGATCACATGCATCTTGAATCCTCCCCTTGGACTAAGGGGCCGCCGCAGCTTGTAGTTGCGTGCGTTTCGCGGTCCCGCCGTCACCTTTGTACCGAGCAACTGCGGGCAGCCTAACCTTGACACCATCCGGCGTCCAGCCGAGCATCCTGTGCAAAAGGACGCATTCAGCCTAAATTCACAAATCGGCGACAATCGGTCCGCCGAGGGAAACAATCGCCAGCCCGTCAGGAACGCCCCTTGCTCGACACCGTGGAAAATCCGTCAAAGTACCTGCTCGATCCCTATCTCGCCTGGGTGAAGGGCGAAGGCATCCCGGTGATCGAGGACTTCGG
>JBKKAF010000119.1:0-6930 GCA_046714775.1 Xanthobacteraceae bacterium
GCGGCCGGGCTCACCTGCTCGGCGGTGGAAATGGGCGCCAAGGGCGATCTCGGCGTGACGCTCGATCTGGAAAACGTGCCGTGCCGCGAAGAGGGCATGACGCCCTACGAAATGATGCTGTCGGAGAGCCAGGAGCGCATGCTCATGGTGCTCAAGCCGGAAAAGGAAGCGGAGGCGGAATCGATCTTCCGCAAATGGGGCCTGGATTTCGCGGTGGTCGGACACACCACGCCGAGCAAGCGCTTCATCGTGCGTTACCGCGGCAATGTGGTTGCCGATCTGCCGATCAAGGAGCTGGGCGATGAGGCGCCGGTCTATGAGCGACCCTTTGTGGAAACGCCGAAACGGCCGATCGTGAAGGCGTCCGAGGTGACGCCGCCGGTGCCCACCGCCGAGGCGCTGCTGATGCTGCTCGGCTCGCCCGATCTGTGCGGCAAGCGCTGGGTGTGGGAGCAGTATGATCACGTTATTCTCGGCAATACCGTGCAGCGGCCGGGCGGCGACGCCGCGGTGGTGCGCGTCGAGGACGGGCCGAAGGCGCTGGCGCTGACCGCCGACGTCACTCCGCGCTATTGCGAGGCCGATCCGTTCGAGGGCGGCAAGCAGGCGGTGGCGGAGGCGTGGCGCAATCTCACCGCGGTCGGCGCGCGCCCGCTCGCGCTCACCGACAATCTGAATTTCGGCAATCCGGAGCGGCCGGAGATCATGGGCCAATTGGTCGGCTGCGTGCGCGGCATTGCCGAGGCCTGCAAGGCGCTCGCGTTTCCGGTCGTGTCGGGCAATGTCTCGCTCTACAACGAGACCAAATTTTCTGGAGAAAGCACCGGCCGCGCGATCCTGCCGACACCGACCATCGGCGGCGTCGGTGTCATCGCGGATTTCGAGAAATCCGCGACACTCGCTTTCAAGGCCGAGGACGAAGCGATCCTGCTGTTTGGCGAAACCAAGGGCTGGCTCGGCCAGTCGCTCTACCTGCGCGAGATTTGCGGCAGCGAGGAGGGCGCGCCGCCGCCGGTCGATCTCGCCGCCGAGCGCCGCGCCGGCGATCTGGTGCGCGCATTGATCGCCGAAGGCGCGGTCACCGCGGTGCATGACGTCTCCGACGGTGGGCTTCTGGTCGCGCTCGCGGAAATGGCGATGGCTTCGGGCATCGGAGCGGAGCTCGATCCGGCGCCGATGATCGCTGCGCACGCCTTCTGGTTCGGCGAAGACCAGGGGCGCTATGTGGTGACGGTTCCGGCGGCCGATGCCGATATCGTGATCGAGCGCGCCCGCAGCGCCGGGGTTCCGGGCCGCCAGCTCGGCCTTACCGGCGGCGACGCATTGACGCTTGCCGATGAGCGCCCCATCTTGCTGGAAAGGCTCCGCGAATCGTTCGAAGGCTGGCTGCCCGCCTATATGGCCGGTGGGCCCGCCTGACCGCGGGGAGAGGATTCGCCATGGCGATGGATGCAGGCGAGATCGAGCACCTGATCAAGGCACGGATACCGGACGCGCAGGTGACGATCCGCGATCTCGCCGGCGATGGCGACCATTATGCCGCCACCGTGTTGGCGGAATCGTTCCGCGGCAAGTCACGGGTGCAGCAGCACCAGATCGTCTATGAGGCGCTCAAGGGCGAGATGGGCGGCAAGCTGCACGCCCTGGCATTGCAGACCGGCACGCCGGAGAGCTAATTTGCGCCACGAACGAGCCGCCGCGCCGCGGCCAAAGCAACGATAAGGATAGGGTCATGGGTATCGAGCAATTCATCGACAACGAGGTCAAAGCCAACGACGTGGTGCTGTTCATGAAAGGCACGCCGCAGGCGCCGATGTGCGGTTTTTCCGGGCAGGTGGTGCAGATCCTGGATTATATCGGCGTGCCCTATAAGGGCTACAACGTGCTGGAGTCCGAGGAGCTGCGCAACGGCGTCAAGAGCTACTCCAATTGGCCGACCATCCCGCAGCTCTACGTCAAGGGCGAGTTCGTCGGCGGCTGCGACATCGTGCGGGAAATGTTTCAGGCGGGCGAGCTGCACACCTTGTTCAAGGACAAAGGCTTCGCGGTCAAGCAACCGACCACCGCCTGACGGCAGCATTAGACCCTCATGGTGAGGAGCGTCGCCATAGCAGGCGTAGCCTGCGTAAATTAGGCTAGGTGCGACGCGTCTCGAACCATGAGACCACCGGAGCAGCACATCGCCATGCGGCCTCCTCAGCGATGAGGATTTATGGAATGACATCGACATTAAGCGTAAGAATTTTGGTTTCGGTTGCGGACGTGCCGTCAGCTAGGCGCGATCGCCCGGCTTGAACCGGTTGACGATCAAGAACACCAGCGCCAGCACGATGGCTAGGCCGACCATGCTTTGTGGCGGGATGCCGCCGGCGAATTTCAAGACATTGTCGGCGACCGTGCTCACGAACACGCCCGAGTCCGGGCCGATGACCAGGTGAATGAGCACGACGGCGAGGACCGCGGCAAAAGCGATCTCCACAAACAGCCAAAGGTATTGCTTGGTCTTTTCCAGAAAGGCCAGCATGGCTCCGCCTCCGGTGGTTGGGTGGAGGGCACCGCTCTCCACCCAACACTGTCGTCACCGGCTCAGCGCCGGCGCCTATGCCGATCAAACGTGCGCGGCTTAGGTGACTTTACGATGCGAGAACAGCCAGAGAATGATGCCGAGCGCGATCAGCCCGACCAGCCCCTGCGAGCCCAGTTCTTTGAGGATATTCACGATATTGCCGACCACGTTGCCGATGAACGGCACGTTCGGCCCCGCCAGAAGCGCGGCCGCGATGCCCAAAGCGAGCAGCATCAGACTACAAATAGCGGGGAAATCCCGCCGCCGTACCCGTAAAAAAGCAAACAGCCCCAGCGCGGCCGGGGCTGTTCTTGGCGATAAAGGAAGGCCGCGGCTGGGCGCCCGCGAAGCTAACGGGAATAGAATTCCACCACCAGATGCGGCTCCATCTGCACCGGATAGGGCACCTCTGTGGGTTGCGGAACGCGTGTCATCTTGGCCGTCATCTTGCTGTGGTCGACCTCGATATAGTCGGGCACATCGCGCTCGGCGAGCGATACCGCCTCCAGCACCAGCGCCATCTGCTTCGACTTCTCCTTGACCTCGATCGTGTCGCCGACCTTCACCCGCATGCTGGGGATGGTGACGCGCCGGCCGTTCACCTTGACGTGGCCGTGGTTGACGAATTGGCGCGCGGCAAACACCGTCGGAACGAGCTTGGCCCGGTAGACCACGGCGTCAAGGCGGCGCTCCAAGAGTCCGATCATGTTGGCGCCCGAGTCGCCCTTCATGCGGATCGCCTCATCGTAGATGCTGCGGAACTGACGCTCTGAAATATTGCCGTAATAGCCGCGCAGCTTCTGCTTGGCGCGCAATTGCACGCCGTAATCGGAGAGCTTGCCCTTGCGGCGCTGGCCGTGCTGGCCGGGACCGTATTCCCGGCGGTTGACGGGGCTCTTGGGGCGGCCCCAGACATTTTGGCCCATGCGGCGGTCGATCTTGTACTTCGCCTCGTGGCGCTTGGTCATCGCGTCCTCGTTTGTGCTGTTGTGAGGATCGCGCCCTCCTCTGTCCCGGACTGGCCGGAACCGACAGGTCTTGGCCGAAGCGCCGGCCGTAAACCACGGGTCGCGAAACGCCGCGCAGGCTGCAAAAACCCGCGTGGTGCGCGGGTTTTATGGGGAAAGGGGGGGCAAGTCAAACGCCGATGCGGACATTACGAGCCCGAAACGGGCCAGTACGAGCGCGGGCGGCGGCGCCCGGCCCGAGGTGAACAGGACCCGCGCCGGCACCGGCGGCGCCGTGCCGGCCGCGGGCCCGAGCAGTTCGACCACCCGGCGCGCGATGGCGGGCGCCGGATCGATGAAGGTCACCGGCCATGGCGCCAGCCGGTTGAGGCGTTCCAGCAGCAGCGGATAGTGCGTGCAGGCGAGCACGACGGTGTCGGTGCGCCGCCCGCCGTCGTCGACAAAACAAGGCGCGATCTCCTCCCTGACGATGGCGTCATCGACCGGCTCGCCACGCATTTCCGCCTCCGCCAGGCCGGCGAGCCGCGCCGAGCCGACCAGGGTGATGTCGCTGCTGTTGGCGAAGTCGCGAATGAGCGCGCGGGTATATTCGCGGCTGACGGTCGCCTCGGTGCCGAGCACCGACACCCGCTTGCTGACCGACGCCATGCAGGCCGGCTTGATGGCGGGCACAGTGCCGACGAAGGGGACGGAAAATCGCGCGCGCAATTGCGGCAGCACCAAAGTAGAGGCGGTGTTGCAGGCGATCACGACAAGATCAGGACGGTGGCTTGCGATCAGTTCGCCGATCAGGCCGACCACCCGCTGCACCAGCGCGGCCTCGCCATGGGCGCCATAGGGAAAGAATGCATCATCGGCGACATAGACGTAGCCGGCATCCGGCCGCGCCTGCGCCACCTCGCGATAGACCGTGAGGCCGCCCAGGCCCGAATCGAAGACCAGTATGGTTGGCGCGTTCGGCATAATGGCGCGCACACTAAACCATCGTCCGATACAATTGAATCGGATCATGCGCGGGGTGGCGGCCGGCTTCGCGACGACTAGGCGGGGCTCGGCTCGATCAGATCGAGATGCGGGCGCTCTCCACGGGTGGGGACGGTGGCGCGCTTTTCCGCGCCCCTGGGCCGCGCTGGACGCGGTGCGATCAAGCCGCTCACCACCGTGAAGGTCGCGAGCAAAATAGCGGCCAGATTGCCGTCCCAATAGTCGTTGAAGGCGACCGCCCCGATCGCATAGGCCCAGAATGGAAATGCCAGCGTCGAGACGAAGGCATTGGTGAACCAGGCGTCGCCTTCCTCGCGCACATACCAGACGAACAGTGGCGTGAGGATCAGGCAGAACAGCAATGCGCCGGTCGCCACCGTGCTCACCGGCACGCCCGCCATCAGCGCGGCCTTGCCGCCGGTCCGCATCGCCTGTTCGAGGATGGCGTTGATGAAGATGAAGAACGCCAATACCTCGCCCGGGATATATTTGGCGATCCGCTCGAGATAGTTGTCGGCGACCGGCGCGGGCTGGCCTTCGCCGCCACCCAGCACATCTTCCAGTCCCGCGATCGACAACTCGTCGTGTGCCCGTTTCGGAATGCGCACCAAACGACTCATGATGTCCTCCACGTCGCTGGTAATCGGTTAGAGGCGACGTTAGTCGGGTACCATGAGTCGGGCAAACGCCACTTCCGGAAAGTTGTTGACGCGCCGAACGCAAGGCCGGGATGGGCGGTGGATAAGTGTTGGGCGAGCGTGGATGAGGGGCACGGCGCCGGCGTTGCTGCCTGGGCTTGCACCCCGCGCCAGCAATTGCCCGAGCGGCGTCAGGCCTTGCCGAATACCCGCTTGAAGATCGTATCGACGTGCTTGAGGTGATATTTCAGATCGAAATTCGCCTCGATCTCCTTGGGTTTCAAAAGCTTTCGCACCTTCGGATCGGCTCTCAGCAGGGTCTGGAAATCGGCGCCGCTGCGCCACGCCTTCATGGCGTGCTTTTGCACCAGCCGGTAGGCGTCCTCGCGCGCCATGCCTTTCTGGGTGAGCGCGATCAGCACGCGCTGGGAATGCACCAGCCCGCCGAGGCGATCGAGATTTTCGCGCATGGTCTTGGGATAGACCACCAGCTTGTCGATGATGCCGGTGAGCCGCGTGAGCGCGAAGTCGAGCGTTGCCGTGGAGTCCGGCCCGATCATGCGCTCGGCCGAGGAATGGGAAATATCGCGTTCGTGCCAGAGCGCGACGTTCTCCAGCGCCGGCGTCACATAGGCGCGCACCATGCGCGCCAGCCCGGTGACGTTTTCCGACAGCACCGGATTGCGCTTGTGCGGCATGGCGGAGGAGCCCTTCTGCCCCTTGGAGAAGAATTCCTCAGCCTCCAATACTTCGGTGCGCTGCAGGTGGCGGATTTCGGTCGCCAGCCGCTCGACCGAGGACGCGATCACGCCGAGCGTGGCGAAATACATGGCGTGGCGGTCGCGCGGCACGATCTGGGTCGACACCGGCTCGATCGCAAGCCGCATCGCCTCGGCGACATGCGCTTCCACCCGCGGATCGACCTGGGCGAAGGTGCCGACCGCGCCGGAAATCGCGCAGGTCGCCACCTCGGTGCGCGCGCAGATCAGCCGCTCCTTGGCGCGGAAGAATTCCGCATAGGCATAGGCCAGTTTCAGCCCAAAGGTGGTCGGCTCGGCATGGATGCCGTGCGAGCGCCCGATCGTCGGCGTGCGCTTGTGCTCGAAAGCGCGGCGCTTGAGCGCGGCCAGGAGCTTGTCGAGATCGGCGAGCAACACATCGGCGGCGCGCACCAGCTGCACATTGAACGTGGTGTCGAGCACGTCGGACGAGGTCATGCCCTGATGCACGAAGCGCGCTTCGGGCCCGACGATCTCCGCCAGATGGGTGAGGAAGGCGATGACGTCGTGCTTGACCTCACGTTCGATCTTGTCGATGCGCGCGGTGTCGAACTTGGCGTTCTTGCCCTTGGCCCAGATGGTTTTGGCGGCGCTCCGCGGAATGAGCCCGAGCTCGGCCATGGCGTCGGCCGCATGCGCTTCGATCTCGAACCAGATGCGGTAGCGCGTCTGCGGGTCCCAGATCGCGGCCAGCTCCGGCCGGGTGTAGCGCGGGATCATCGATCGGCTCTCAAATGTGCTGCCGCGCTCCTCATCCTGAGGAGCGCGAAGCGCGTCTCGAAGGATGAGGCCGAGGCGAGGGTTTCCGGCCCCTCATGGTTCGAGACGCCGTGCTGCGCCCGGCTCCTCACCATGAGGGGAACAAAGGTCACGCCGCTTCCCCTCGTGCGAGTGCCGCGGCATTGCGGATCGCCGCGATATTGGCGCGATAGCTGTCGGGCTTGCCGTCCTTGAACACCGCATTGCCGGCGACCAGCACATTGGCGCCGGCCTGC
>JBKKAF010000120.1:0-23800 GCA_046714775.1 Xanthobacteraceae bacterium
GCTCCGCACGCGGGATGCGGTCGCCGCGCGCAAGGCCGAACGCCATGCCCGAATAGGTCTCGACCGCGCCGATGCCGTAGATGCACGACACCGAGGCGACGATGATGACATCGTCGCGCTCCAGGATCGCGCGCGTCGCCGAATGGCGCATGCGGTCGATCTGTTCGTTTACGGACGAATCCTTCTCGATATAGGTGTCGGTGCGCGCGATATAGGCTTCCGGCTGGTAGTAGTCGTAATAGGAGACGAAATACTCCACCGCGTTGTCGGGAAAGAACGACCTGAATTCGCCGTAGAGCTGCGCCGCCAGCGTCTTGTTGGGCGCCAGGATGAGCGCCGGGCGCTGCACCTGCTCGATCACCTTGGCCATGGTGAAGGTTTTTCCGGAGCCGGTGACGCCGAGCAGCACCTGGGTGCGGTCGTGGCGGCGGACGCCGTCGACCAGATCGGCGATGGCCTGCGGCTGATCGCCCTTCGGCTCGAACTCCGACTTCAGCACGAACGGCCGGCCGCCTTCGCTTTTTTCCGGCCGCGGCGGGCGGTGCGGCACCCAGGTCTTGGCGGCGAATTCCGGCCGCCCCTCGCGCAGCAGCTTCTCCAGCGCCTCGGCGGTGGCCGCGACGCCGAGCCCGGCCATTCCGCGCGGCGCAATCGGCGCGCTCTCGTCGCGCTCGATGCCGAGCGCGCGCGCCAATTCCGGCGACGCCTCGCGCAATTCGGCATTGTCGCGATAGGGCGCCTGCGGCGCCTCGGAAAATCCCTTCGGCGTCGATTTGCGGGCGGTGTGGGCGGCGGCAAAATCCGCGCGCCGGTCGAAGGAGTTGTCGGGCGGCGGCTTAAGCCCGGTCTGCGTTTCTTCTCCCTCTCCCCGCCGGGGAGAGGTGACATTCAGATCGCCCGTCTGTGCGCCGATGCCGGCCGTGCCTTTTTCGATCCCCGGGTTCAACAATTCCGCCAGCGCCGGGGATATCGGCGGCACTTGCTCACGCGCCGCCTTGGCGCGGGTCGGGCGCGCGGGATCGCGAGGTTTTTTCGGTTTGCCGGGGGGCTTGGCCATCACCGCCAATATGGGCAGCAGCGGGCGGCGCGGAAAGGGTATTGCGCGTGACGAAGGCTACAGCCGGCGCGCGGTATTGCCCTTGAACAGGATCGGTCCGGTGGGCCGTCCGGTCGGCGAGCCGCCCTCCGGCTCAAGCGTGATTTCGAACAGTTGATCGGGCTGCGGCTGCGGCACGCTGGTCAGTGTCAACGGCAGGGTCTGCGCCTGCTGCATCAGTCCGACGGAAACCGGCCCGCGTTCCTTGCTGGGCAGGGTCCAGACCTGCAGCGCGCGGCCGAGCGGCACCGGAATATTGCTGATCGGCATCAAAGTGGCGCGGCCGTCGGCAAACACTTCGACCACGGCGCCGGGCCGATCGCCATCCAGCAGGACCGCGATCATGGTGGGCGCACGCCCGGCCTGCCGGATGGTCGCTCCCAGCGCCACCGCTAGCAGCAGCACCGCGAGCGAAGCGCCTACCGCGGTCGCGCGCAACGCCGGCAGGCTGTCCCACAGCCATTCGCGCCAGCTCGACCGCAATGGCGCGGCAACCGACGACAGCGTCGGCAGCGTCTGCTCGATCCTGCGCCAGATGTTGTCACCGACCGGATGGGTTTCTGCGCTGTGGTCGAAATCCGAGAAACGCGTCCGCCAGGCCTCCACCTCGCGGGTAAAGCTGGAATCGGAGCGCAGCCGCCGTTCGACCGGGGCCAGAGCGGGACCCTCGAGCAAGCCGAGCACATATTCGGCGGCCAGCAATCCGTCGGGGCGATCGGGTGTCATCCCATGCACTCCCGCAAGGAGGTCAGGCTGCGCCGCAGCCAGCTTTTCACGGTGCCGAGCGGAAGCCGCAGCCGGCCGGCCAGCTCGCCGTGACTGAGGCCGTGCACATAAGCCAGCACGACCATCGCGCGTTTATTTTCGTCAAGATGTTCGAGGCAGCGGCGCAAGGCGCTGCTTTCCGGCAGCCGCGCCGTGGCTGATGCGGCATCGAGCTCGATTTCGGCGGCGTCCTCGTCGGGGCTGAAGCGGCCCTCGTCGCGCAGAATGGAGATCGCCCGGTTGCGCAGGATGGCATAGAGCCACGAGCGCGCCGCGCCGCGCTGCGGATCGAAGCTGCGCGCCGACTGCCACACATTCACGAAAGTATCGTGCACCGCTTCCTCGGCGAGGTCCGGCCGCCGCACGATCCGGCGCGCAACGCCCGCCATGCGCGCGGCCTCGATGTCATAGATGACCCGCAACGCGGCGCGCTCGCCCGCGGCGCAGCGGATCAGCGCGGCCGCCACCTGCGCTTCCAGAGCGCCTTGCTGTCCGGCGACGGTCATTCCGTGCGTGCCTCGCATGCGTGTTCCAGCGGCGGGGGCAGACCCCTGCCGTTCGCCACTATACGCAGGGACCGTCCGATCGGATGCAGGGTCACACATTTTTTTGAAGCCGCATCCGAAGGCCGGCGCCGGCAGTATCCGGAAGGTGGCCATAACGGCGCACGCGTTACCCAAGGAGATCCCCTATGAAGACTTTGACCGCACTGGCCGCCACGGCGGCTTTGCTGACGACCGTAGCCTCGGCCCAGGCCGCGCAGGTCGCCGCCCTGTGGGGCGACAACACCATTTCCATCGTCGACACCGACCAAAAGAAGGTGGTGAAGACCTGGAAGATCGGCGGCGTGAATGGCCAGGTACTGGGCATCGACGTCCGCCCGGCGGACGGCATGCTGTATGGCGTCGTCGCCGACGGCACGGTGGTGACCATCGACCTCGCCAGCGGCCAGGCGACCCAGAAATCCAAGCTCGACATGATGCTGCCGGCCGGCGCCATGGCCACCGTCGACTTCAATCCGGCCGCCGACCGGCTGCGCATCATCGGCAGCGACGGCAGCAACCTGCGGGCCAATGTCGACGACGGCAAGGTGACCAAGGACGGCAATCTGAAATTTGCCGACGCCGACGCCAACAAGGGCAAGACTCCGAAGGTGATCGCCGGCGCCTATACCAATTCATTCAAGGGCAGCAAGGACACCACGCTGTACGACATCGACGGCACGGTCGGCGCGGTGCTGCGGCAGGCGCCGCCCAATGACGGTGTCCTCAACACCGTCGGCATGCACGGCGTCACAGGCGACACCGTCGCGTTCGACATCTGGTCGGACGGCAAGGGCGGCAACGATGCGTGGCTGCTGGCCGGCGACACGCTCTACAAGATCGACCTTGCCAGTGGCAAAGCGACCTCGGTCGGCAAGATCGGCGGCGTGCAAGGCCCGGTGCGCGACATGGCGATCCTGCCGGCGATGTAAGTGACGGCGGTCCGCTGAAGACCTCCACTCCGCGCTGTTGCAGGCGGAGTGGAGGGGCTATTCGCTCCCCACAACGCGTGCTCTTGCATGCCGGCGCTGAACCGCGGACAATCGCGTGAGGCGCTGTAGTCTTCGGTGTGGTGGGGAGCCTCCATGATTTTTCGTAACATCGTGCTGGCGGCCGGCATGGCATCGGTCGCCCTCGCCGCCGGTCCCGAATTGCGCGCGGCCGATCTTCCGGTCAAAGCGCGCGCCGCGTCCGCGGCGCGCTATTCGCCACCTCGCACGCGCCGCTCATGACACTCGTCGATGCAATCGGAACCCTGGGCGGCACGCTCACCACTCTTTGCTGGCTGCCGCAGGTGGTGAAGGCGGTGCGCGAGAAGGACACCCGCTCGATTTCGCTGCCGACCTTCATCGTGCTGTCGATCGGCCTCGGCTGCTGGGTGGTCTATGGCCTGGGGCGGGCCGATCCGGTGCTGATCGGCGCCAACACCTTGTCGCTTGCCTTCGTGCTCACCATCCTCGTTTGCAAGCTGCGTTACGGATAAGTGAGCAAACCACTCTCTCAAGACACCAGATGCGGAATCTTCGGCCGTTCGCCCTGCGCCTTGCCGCTGATCGGCGGACGCGGCAGCGTTGAGCTCCCCGTCACCATCACGAAGGTGTGGTCGAGCGAATACCACGGCCCCTCGACGTCCGGCGCGGGTGCCGGCTCGTTCTCATGCAGCACGTAATCGCCGAGCAGGTGGCGGGTCACGCCGAACTGCACGTCGGACTCGATATATGGGTCGTCCGGCACGTAGATCTGCGAGATCAGGGTCTTGAATCCGTCCTTGCTGGCGAGAAAGTGCAGATGCGCGGGCCGCATATTGTGCCGGCCCTGGGCCCGCACCAGCTCGCCCACCGGCCCGTCGACCGGGATCGGATAGCCCGCCGGCTTCACGCTGCGGAAGCTGATATGGCCGTCGCGGTCTGCCGTGAATTTGCCGCGCAGATTCATGTCGGCCTGTCCAGGATCTTGATTTTCGTAGAAGCCGTCGGTCGACGAGTGCCAGACGTCGACCTCGGCGCCTGCGATCGGCTTGCCGTCCTGGTCCTTGAACAAGGCGTTGACGAACAGAACCGGTCCCGGCGTCGGCGAGCGCACGATCGATCCGCCGTTTTCGGTGCGCGGCGAATGCAGCCGCCAGAACGGCCCCAGCAGGCTGGCGTCGGTGTCGGCGTAGCCGTTGGTGCCGTTGTTGAGCATCACGATCAGCTGCGAGAAGCCGAGCGTGCCGGACATCAGCATCACCTCGTTGTGGCTGTCGGTGGTCTTGTGGCCGGCTGCGATGATGGTGCGGATCGCGGCATGCCACTCCGCTTCGGTCAGCTTCACCTCGCGCGCGAAACCATGCAGGTGGCGGATGAAAGCCGACATGATCTCCTTGAAACGGGGATCGGGCGCGCGCTCCGCCTCCGACAACGCGGCAACGGTGACGTCGCTTTCTTTTTCGATGATCATGGCGAACTCCACTGATCGCATATCCCGGATACAGTATCCGCTCTCCCGCAAGCGACATCAACCGCACCGCGGATTCACCGATAGCGCGTAACCCTTGACCCTCGCCGTGATTCCTAAATCCTCATCCTGAGGAGGCCGCGAAGCGGACGTCTCGAAGGATGAGGCCCGCATGGCCCCGTGCATTTGCTCCGGTGGCTCGCACGTAGCCAAGTTTACGCAGGCTACGCCTGCTATGGCGACGCTCCTCACCATGAGGGCGCCAATGCTCCGCTAGCGGATGCTCGCTGCCGCCGCGCGCAGGCAGGCCGGACACAGGCAGTCGGCGGCGGAGCCGGGCTTCGGCAGCGGCAGCCGCACCGGCTCGGCCGCGCACCAGCAATGACCGGCAGGGCCGCAATCGAAACCGGCGCCGCATTGCCCGCAGGCGAGGTGGCGGGCGGCAGGCGGCTCGGTGCCGGCAACGGTCACGTCATGTCCCGCTTAGCAGTTCAGCGGCGCGCCGCTATTGGCCGTCGGCGGCGCCGCCATAGACGCCGGCAATCCTCCAGCCGCCGGCTTCCTTGACGTAGCAGAGCTGATCGGTGGCCAGCGGCAGGATGGCGTCGATCGGCACAAAACCGGTCTTGCCGGACGGCGTCACCACGCGCAGGAATTCCGCCTGCACGGCATTGGCGGGAGAGTCATCGGGATAGACGCGCACCAGATGCAGGCCGAGCTTCTCGATCACCGGCGCGGCGCGTTGCGCGGCCGAGCGCACTTCGACGCCCTCAGCCGCCGGATAGCCCCATTCGGTCGGATCGGTTTTGCTGTCGGCGGCGAGCGCTTCGGCCGCCTTGAGGTCGAACACCGGATCGGCCGGCGCGCACATCACCCCTTGATGCTGAGAGTCGGGCTCGGCGGTTGCCTCGCCGGCAAAGCTTGCCAGCGATTCCCAGCCGGTCGCGTCCTTGCCTTCGAAACCCATCGCCTTGGACAGATTGTCGATGCCGGGTCGCTTCTTGTCGGCCACGTCCTGGTTCTGCGGCATCCAGAAGAAATTCTGCGCCACCAGGCGCGCCAGCGCGGCGCGATCCTTGCGCTGGGCAATGCCCGCCAGTTGCTTGCGAAAGTCTTCGAAGCTCGGGTCGCTCAGCGGCTGCGGCAAGGTAATGGTCACGGGCTTGTAAGGCACGGGCGGCGCGATCGCCGGCGTCTGTGCCGGTGCCTCGGATTGGACTTGCGCGGTCGCAGGCGCCCCGAACAGCAACAATGCAGTTGCGGCGATGGCCGCGTGGGTCAGAAGGGTCTTGCGCATCGCAACGTCTCCGGGTTGCAGCGGGGGCGAGGGGAATGATTAGCATGCAATTGGGACGGCTCTGCGGCGGATTGCAGCCCATTCGGCTGCTTCGCCCGTGCGGACGACGCACGCCCCTTTGGATGACCGTTCAGTCGCCGCCGGCGACATAGCCGGTAATGCGCCAGCGCCCGGTGACATCCTTGCCGTAGCAGAGCCGTTCCGGCGTCGGCGACAGCAGGCTGCCCAGCGGGACGAATCCGGTCCGGCCGCTGGGTGTCGCGATCTGAGTCCAGGCGGTTCGTCCCCGACTATGGTTGCCGGCCTGCCGCTCGACTCCCAGCACGCGCACGAAATGCAGGCCGAGCGTTTCGATGGCGGCGGCATGCGCATCGGCTGCCGCACGCACCTCCAGCCGGTCGGCGCGCGGATAGACCCAGTCGGCCTCATCGCTGCGGGTGCGGTCGAGCAGGAGACCGAATTCGGCCTGGTCGAATTGCGGCCTGACCGGACCGCAGATCACGTGCGGCCGCGCCTCGATCGGTGCAGCACTCGCTTCGGCGGCGAAACCCGCCAGCACGGCCCATCCGCTGCCGTCGCCGCGCTCGAGGCCGAGCGCCGCGGCGAGATTGTCGATGCCGGAGCGGCGCGGGTCGTGGCTGCCGCCGAAATCGCGTTCCCAGAAAAATCCGCGCGCCGCCACCAGGCGCGCCAGCTCGCGATAGATGCGGCGCTTGGCGACCGCCGCGAGCTCGTCGCGGAAGGCAGCAAAGCTCGCATCCGCGGGCGCGGCAGGAATGGTCACGGCGACCGGCCGATAAGGCTTTGGCGACGCCGTGGTCGCCGCCGCGGCGTACAAGGGGATCATCCGCGCCTCGACGGCGGCGGCCAGCAGCAGAACCCCCCAGGCGACAATGGTCGACACAAGTCTGGTCGACACAAGTCTGGTCGACACAAGTCTTGCGCGGTCCATGGACACGCCTTCCCCGAATCGGCGAGCACAAGCGAGTTTACAGGCTCAGGCTGAGGTTCGACACGGCACGGGGTCGTTGAATTCAACGCCCACGTTATTCCGCCGCCTGCACGTCGCCGGCGTCGAGGAAACCGCCGGACTGCCGCCGCCACAGCGCGGCGTAATGGCCGTCCTTCCGCAGCAGGGCCTCGTGCGTGCCGTGCTCGACAATGCGTCCGCGGTCGAGCACCACCAAGCGGTCCATGCGCGCGATGGTGGACAGCCGGTGGGCGATGGCGATCACCGTCTTGCCGGCCATTAGCGTGCCGAGACTCGACTGGATGGCGGCCTCGACCTCGCTGTCGAGCGCCGAGGTGGCTTCATCCAGCACTAGGATCGGTGCATTCTTCAGGATCACCCGCGCGATG
Organism: Xanthobacteraceae bacterium; assembly: GCA_046714775.1. GTDB lineage: Bacteria > Pseudomonadota > Alphaproteobacteria > Rhizobiales > Xanthobacteraceae > VAZQ01. The sequence goes on from JBKKAF010000120.1 coordinate 7,496, forward strand.
GCGACGCGCTGGCGCTGGCCGCCCGAGAGCTTGACGCCGCGCTCGCCGACCTGGGCGTCGTAGCCGCGGCGTCCCTTCCAATCCTCCAGCGTCAGGATGAACTCCTCGGCATGGGCCAGCCTGGCGGCGGCGACGATCTCGTCGTCAGTGGCCTCCGGCCGTCCATAGCGGATATTTTCGCGGATAGAGCGGTGCAGCAGCGAGGTGTCCTGTGTCACGACGGAAATCTGCGCGCGCAGGCTTTCCTGGGTGACCGCGGCGATATCCTGCCCGTCGATCAGGATGCGCCCGCCTTCGAGATCGAAGAACCGCAGCAGCAGATTGACCACGGTGGACTTGCCGGCGCCGGAGCGGCCGACCAACCCGATCTTCTCGCCCGGGCGCACGTCGAGCGAGAACGCGTCGAGCACGGCATAAGGGGGCAGACCCCCATCTTCGCGGGCTGATGTCTCGCGGCCGTAGCCGAAGCGCACGTCCTCGAATGCGAGGCGGCCATCGCGCACGACCAGCGGCTTGGCGCCCGGCGGGTCGATCAGCTGCAGCGGACGGGCGATGGTCATCATGCCCTCCTGCACGATGCCGATCTCCTCGAACAGGTCGGCGATCTGCACGGCGATCTGTCGCGACATATTGGTGAGCTGCAGCGTGAGCGGCAGCACCATGGCGATGGTGCCGACCTCGACGGTGCCGCGTTGCCAGAGCCAGATCGCGATCGCGCCCGCTCCGGCGATCAGCATGGCGTTGAGGATATGCAGCAGTGTGCCGAACAATGTCAGCAGCCGCTGCGCCTTGATGAATTCGCCGGTGTGGCGGTCGACCGCGTCGCGCACGTAATTGTCTTCGTCGCGCGGCCGCGCGAACAGCTTGACGGTGAGGATGTTGGTGTAGCTGTCGACGATACGCCCGACCAGCGCCGAGCGCGCTTCCGAGCTGATCTTGGAGCGGTCGCGCATGCGCGGCACGAAGTACCAGAGCAGCGCCACATAGCCGGCGAACCAGAACAGGATCGGCAGGGTCAGCCAAGCGTCCGCCGCTGCCGTCATCACGATGGCGGTGACGCCGTAGACCAGCACGTACCAGACCGCGGTGACCGAGGCGACCAGGGTCTGGCGCACCGCCGGCCCGGTCTGCATCACGCGGCTGGAAATGCGGCCGGCGAAATCGTTCTGAAAGAAGGCCCAGCTCTGGCGCACCACATGCCAATGCGCCTGCCAGCGGATCAGACCGGTGAACGGCGCCGCGATCGCCTGATTGGTGATCAGATAGCGGGCCAGCGCGATGGCGGGCCGCGCCACCAGCACGACCAAGGCCATTCCCACCAGCCACGGCCAGGTCTCGGCCAGGAAACGGTCGGGCGGGATGGTCGACACGAACGTGACGATGCGCCCGACGAACCAGGGAATGGCGCTGTCGGTCAGCGCCACGAAAAACTCGACCACGAACAGGCCGACGAACAGCCATTTCGCCTGGCGCGCGAAGTGCCACAGAAAGGCCAGCAGCCCGGCCGGCGGCTCGGGATGCTCGGGCGTGGCGGTCGGCTGCAACAGCCGTTCGAAAAAAGAAAACATTGATGGAAGCGATTAACACGCCGTGCCGGCCCGGGTAAGGGCCGCGGGCCCTCTGCGTTGCGCGACTATTTCGCTGGCGCCACGCGCAGGATTTTGCCGTTGGTGCTGTCGGTCAACAGCCAGAGCGCGCCGTCCGGTCCCTGCCGCACGTCGCGGATGCGCTCATTGAGCTCCTGCAGCAGGCGCTCCTCCTGGCCGACCGTCTCGCCCTTGAGTTCGAGCCGCACCAGCGCCTTGGTGACCAATGCACCGACAAAGAGATTGCCGCGCCAAGCCGGGAACAGGTTGGCGGTATAGAACGCCATGCCGGACGGTGCGATCGACGGGTCCCAATATTTGATCGGCTGCTCCATCCCCTCCTTGTGCGTGCCGAGGCCGATCTTGGCGCCGCTATAGTCGACGCCATAAGTGATGACCGGCCAGCCGTAATTCTTGCCGGCCTGCGGGATGTTGATTTCGTCGCCGCCGCGTGCGCCGTGCTCGTGCTCCCACAGCATGCCGCTTTGCGGATGAATGGCGGCGCCCTGCGAATTGCGGTGGCCATAGCTCCAGATTTCCGGCTTGATTTCCGGCTTGGCGCCCTGTTTGCCGACAAACGGATTGTCGGGCGGCACCGTGCCGTCGGGCCGCACCCGGATGATCTTGCCGACATGGTTGCCAAGGTTCTGCGCCTCGTCGCGGTGGATGAAGTGATCGCCGGTGGTGAGGAACAGGTTGCCGTCGCGCGCCTGCGCAATGCGGCAGCCCCAGTGATTGCCGGGCGAGGGCGGGCCTTCCTGCTGGAAGATCACCTTGACCTGCTCGATCCGCGGCGCGCCCTCCTCGACCAGCCGGGCACGCGCCAGCGCGGTCTGCCCGCCGCCGCTGACTGGGGCGGCGAAGCAGAAGAAGATCGTCTGATTGGAGGCGAAATCCCGGTCGGTGGCGACGTCGAGCAAGCCGCCCTGGCCGCGCGCGAACACCGTCGGCACGCCGGCGAGCGCCGGCGAGAGCTTGCCGTCCTTGGTGGCGATGCGCAGCCGCCCGGGCCGCTCGGTCACCAGCATGCGCCCGTCCGGCAGGAAGGCTAATCCCCAAGGGTTGGCCAGGCCGCTGGCGAAGGTCTCCACCGTGAGATTTCCGGCCGAGGATTTGAAGCTTTGTTGCGCACTTAGCGGCGCAATGCCGGTGAAAACGGCCAGCACCGCAAAGACGATCACCGGCAATCGCATGGGAAAGCTCCTTCGAGCCCAGACGACAACCACGTCGCGTCCGCGCGAGTTCCCGAGAATTGCCGCCGCGGCGGGCAATCACAAGAGCTAGAGGATCACAAAATCAGGAGGTCAGTCGCGTTCGCGCTTGGCCATCACGGCGGTCAAGCCGCCCATGCCCGACAACAGCAGGCCGATGAGCAGAGCGACCGCGAGCGCCGTGCCGTCCGAGTCGGTGCCCGGCGCATCGGCACGCGCAATGCCGATCGACACCGCAGTGACCGCGATCACCGTCGACAGCGCGAGCGTGACGGTTGCGATCAATTCCACGACTGGCCGCCCGCTCGACGGTGCGTCATGATCGGTCTGGTGCGCGAACCCGACCAGCTGGGCCAGATCCTTTTGCATTGTCCTCTCCGCGAATCAGTTTTCGTTTCTACGGAAAATATTGCGCGCGATACCGGCTTCGGTTCGACCGGACTTTGTCGACGCGGTTGACGAATGACGGCGTTTTCGTGAATTTGGTTAATGAAGCGTTAACGCCGGGCGGAGTTTGTCGCCTGCTGGGACTTGCGAGCGACAGTACAAACGAGGGGGCTCCGTCGCGGTATCCTATGCTGCGCTTATTGCGTCATTTCCACGGCGGCGACGTCCGCGCGCGCAAGCATCGGCACATGGGCCGGCATCGCGACCACGCGATCGAGCCAGGCACGCAGCGCCGGAAACGTCGCGAGATCGTAGCCGCACTGATGCGCGACGTGGGTGTAGGCATAGAGCGCAATGTCGGCGATGGTGTAGCGGTCGGCCGCGAAGAAGCGGCGGTCCTTCATGTGCTGCTCCATCACCCCGAGGGAGCGGTAACCTTCCTCCATCCAGTCCTCGAGCGCGTGCTGCTGCAATTCGCGCCCACCCTTGATCAGCACCAGCCAGAAAAACGCGGCGCCGAGATTGGGCTCAAGGCTGTGCTGCTCGAAGAACATCCATTGCAGCGCCTCGGCGCGGTCGATGCGGTCATCAGGGGCAAGCGGCGTGCCGCCGGCGACGTACCAGAGGATGGCGTTGGACTCCGCGAGGAAGCGTCCGGGCGCCACCTCCAGCAGCGGCACCTGGCCGCTCGGATTTTTTGCCAGAAAATCCGGGGTGCGGCTCTCGCCCTGCAGGATGTCGATCTCCTCCATGCGATAGGAAATACCGAGCTGAGCGAGGACGAGCCTCACCTTGTAGCTGTTGCCCGAGCGCTGCATGGAATAGAGCGTATACATCGGGGTCCGAAGCATCCTTGCCGGCGATTTCGCTCATGCGAGCCGTGACGCGTGAGTATGACATGAGCACGGCAATGTCATGACACGTTGTCGGCATCCGTTCGATGCAGCATAGTGCATTGCCGCATGACCGGCGAACGGAATGATGCACGTCTGTGACGGTTTCGCGAATGAGGGCTGCTGCGCCGTGGCCGGGCGGGAAAAGATTATTCTTAAAATTTATTGCGCCGCCACGCGCCAGACCATGATCCAATTCAACGGAATTGGATCACGGTCTAGCTAGAGCGTGATTGGTTCAGGTTGAATCGCAATCATGCTCCAGCTTATTGTTTGAGCATGATCTTCCGAAAACCGGTTCCCACTTTTCGGGATCATGCTTGAGCGCGGGCATAGGCGATCAGGGCATCGTCCGCCACCGGCACGATCGGCGTGAAGTCGCGGTGCGCCACCCATTCCGGCCGGGTGAACTTGGTGATGTGATTGGAAACGGCGCAGAGCGTCAGGTAGACGATCTTGCGCGGATAGGGCGTGATGTTGGGCGGCGAGGCGTGCACCAGATTGCCGTGGAACATCAGCATCGAGCCTGGCTTGCCGGTCGGCGCCACGATGCCGGTGCCGCCAGGTGGCGCGGCTTCCGCGGCCAGCCGCGTCACCGTGTCATTGTCCAGCGTCCACAGCGGATAGGACGTGGTCTCCCGGTCATGGCCGGCGGCCAGCGTGCCGTATTTGTGGCTGCGCGGGATCACCATCAGCGGGCCGTTGATCGGCATCACCTCGTCGAGAAAGATCGCGATGTTCATCGCGCGCGCGTCGGGCATGCCGTCGTCACGCGCCCAGGTGCCGTAGTCCTGGTGCCATTGCCAGACGTCGCCTTCGAAGGCGGCTTTGGCGTTGATCTTGAACTGGTGGACGTAGACGCCCTCGCCGAACAATTGCTGCAGCGGTTCGATCAGGCGCGGATGATGCGCCATCAGGCGGAACGCCTCGTTATAGGTATGGGCGGCAAAGGCGGTGCGCGGCGCGCCCGACTTCTCGCGCCAGACCTCGGGGCGATCCGCGGCCAGGATGGTCTCGGCCTCGCCGCGCAGGGCCGCGACCTCTTCCTCGGAGAAGCAGTTGGGGAAGAACAGGTAGCCCTGTTCGTCGAAGTCCTTGATCTGGTCCTGGGTGAGCCGCATCCGCTCCTCCCGCGCGCTCCAGGGTAAGCTGCCCGGCCCCCGATCCTATTTCATATTACTTGGGGGAGCGGGCTGCAAAGTTCCAGCGCGGCAGCAGGCCGGTGTCCCGCGCGGCGCGCCGCAGGATCAGGAGAAAGACCAGCAGTGCCGCCGGCACGGTGAGCGGAAGCAAGGCTCCCAGCGCGGCAGTGCGCGCGATCAACGGCACGAACCAGAGGAACGCCAGCGCGGTTTTTTCGTAGGGCTGAAACCCGCGCTTGAGCCCGTCGGCGGCGAGGAAGGCGATGGCCGGCGCCAGCACCATCAGGTCGTAGTCGAGGCTATAGGGGGTCGCGAGAATGAGAGCGATGATCAAGGCGGCGGCCTTCAGCGGATAGGCGGCCTGGCTGCGCCACAGCACCACCAGCGCTGCGGCGAGCGCCGCCAGCACGGTGCCCTGCACCGCATAGGCCAGCGCGACCGAGCCGCCCCACATCCGCACCCATGAAAAGACGCTCTGAATCTTGTGCCAGCCGGTGTCGCCGGCTTCGAGCACGACCAAGCGGGTGAAGCGGGTGGATTCGAGGAACGCGCGCCACACGTCAGGGCCGAAGGCGAGCGTGCTCGCCAACGCCAGCACCGCGACGGTCGCCGCCGCGGCGGCAAAGGCGCGCCAGCGGCCGGTGACGGCCAGCACCAGCGGGACCAGCAGTCCGAATTGCGGCTTGTAGGCCACGAGTCCGATCAGGATGCCGGACAGGATCGGCCGGCGGTCGAGCAGCACCAAGGCGCCGCCGATCAGCGCGGCGGTGAGGAAACCATTGTGGCCATGCCCAAGATTCACGAACACGGCCGGATAGGCCAGGGCGAGCAGCAGCCAAAGCGCTCTAACCTCCCCTTGCAAAGGGGAGGTCGGCGCACGCAGTGCGCCGGGTGGGGATTGCATCGGTTCGACAGCATCGACGACCCCCTCCCGATCGCTGCGCGATCGACCTCCCCCTTTCAGGGGGAGGTCAGAAAAAAGGGTCGCTCGGATGGCCAAGAGATAAAGCGGCAGCGTCGCGGCCTGCCAGACCACCAGCGCCGGGACGTAGGGCAGCAGGGCGAGGGCCGCGGCCACGAACAGGAAGAACGGCGGATAGTGCCAGCCGAAGAACGGCGTGGCGTCGCCGAAAATCTGCTTTTGCCGCGCATGATGCTGCGGCGGATCGAACGGCGCCTCCGGCCGGCCCTCCAGCACATAGGTTCCGGCGGCGTAGACGTTGGAAAAATCGGTGCCGAGCGGGCGGCCCTGGAAATCGTTCAGGCCGTTCGAAGTCGCTACCAGGTAACCCATGCCGATGGTCGAGGCGGCGAGCACCGCCATGGCTATGAGCCGCATCCGCTCGCGGGTGAGCCAACGGCCGTCGCGCAGAGCCGCGACCAGGGCGGTGCCAAACATGCGCATGAGCGCGGTCTAGCAGGGGTGGATTAAGGGAGGGTTGCGCCCGGACCGGGGCTATTCGCAAACGTGTCGTGATGTATCGCGTTTCCGGCTTGCCCGACGCCCCACGGGCCATTAGGACACGCGCTTGCGTCCGGTTTCGGAGATTCCCATGGCGTTCATCGCCGAGCAGCTGAAGCGCATCAAGCCGTCGCCGACGATTGCGGTGACCGACAAGGCGCGCGCGCTGAAAGCGGCCGGGCGGGACATCATCGGCCTCGGAGCCGGCGAGCCGGATTTCGATACCCCCGACAACATCAAGCAGGCTGCGATCCGGGCGATCAACGAGGGCCGCGCCTCGAAGTACACCGCCGTGGACGGGCTTGCCGAGCTCAAGCAAGCGGTGGTGGCCAAGTTCAAGCGCGAGAATGGGCTCGACTACAAGACGTCGCAGATCACGGTCGGCGCTGGCGGCAAGCAGGTGCTCTACAACGCCTTCATGGCGACGCTGAATCCTGGCGACGAGGTGATCATTCCGGCGCCGTACTGGGTGAGCTATCCCGATATGGTGCTGCTCGCCGGCGGGACGCCGGTGCCGGTGGTCGGAACCATGGAGAACGGTTTCAAGATCAGCGCGGCGGCGCTCGAGCGCGCGATCACGCCGAAGACCAAGTGGTTCCTGCTCAACTCGCCGTCGAACCCGACCGGCGCCGCCTATACCCAGGCCGAGCTCAAGGCGCTGACCGAGGTGCTGGTGAAGCATCCGCATGTCTACGTGATGACGGACGACATGTACGAGCACCTCGTGTACGACGACTTCAAGTTCTACACGCCGGCGCAGATCGAGCCGTCGTTGTACGAGCGCACGCTGACCATCAACGGCACCTCCAAGGCCTATTGCATGACCGGTTGGCGCATCGGCTATGCAGGCGGGCCGGAGCCGCTGATCAAGGCGATTGCGATGATCCAGTCGCAGTCGACCACGAACCCTGCGGCGGTGTCGCAATGGGCGGCAGTCGAGGCGCTCAACGGACCGCAGGGTTTCATCGCCAAGCACAACAAGATTTTCAAGGAGCGCCGCGACCTCGCGGTGTCGATGCTCAACCAGGCGAACGGCATCAAGTGCCCGACACCGGAGGGCGCGTTCTATGTCTACCCGTCCTGCGCCGGCACGATCGGCAGGAAGGCTGCGACCGGCAAGACGCTTGCCACCGACGAGGATTTCGTCACCGAATTGCTGGAGGCGGAGGGCGTCGCCGTGGTGCACGGTTCGGCGTTCGGGCTCGGCCCGGCGTTCCGCATCTCCTACGCCGTCAAGACCACGGACCTGGAAGAGGCCTGCCGGCGCATCCAGCGCTTCTGCGGCAATCTGCGATAGCGCGGCGGCGCGCGGCCACCGATCGCGGAAGGCGCAGGGCATCGGTCTCCCGAATGGTCACGACTTCGCCTCCGTTCTCCCTTAAGATGCGTTTAAGTTCGCTGGTGCGACCGGCAAACGGCGACCGGCGACCGGCGAACATTGAAAGCGGAGGAGAAAGTGATGTTTCGGAAAATCATTGCGACGTGCGCGCTTATGGTGGCTGCTGTCGCATTCGACCCCGCGGCCGCGCAGCGGGCCAAGAGCGGGCTCTTGACCTGCGACGTGTCGGGCGGCATCGGCTTGATCATCGGGTCGCAGAAGAGCGTGCAATGCCTGTTCAATCCCGATCAGCCCGGCCCGCAGGAAATCTATGTCGGGACCATCACCAAATTCGGCCTCGACATCGGCGCAACTGCCGGCGGCCAGATGGTCTGGGGCGTGTTTAACGAAACCACGGGGCCGCGCGGCTCCCTGGCCGGCGACTATGTCGGCGCTTCGGGCGAGGCCTCGATTGCGGCCGGGCTTGGCGCCAATGTGCTGGTCGGAGGTTCCAGCCGCACTGTCGCCTTGCAGCCCTTGTCGATCCAGGGCCAGGTCGGCCTCAATCTGGCGCTCGGCGTTGCCGAATTGCGGTTGCGTCCGGCGCGCTGACGCGCCGTCAGTCTCTTAAGGTTTGAGCGGTTCGGCGCCGATCGCGGGCTTGCCCGGGATCGGCGTTATCGTGCGCTAGCCGGCTACCGCATCGTGCGCTAGCCGGCTACCGCCGCGCGCACCGGATTTGGCTTTGCAGGACCTGCTGCGGGTGCGTCGCTTGCCGCGCATAGCGCGGCAGGGGACTTTGCAGCCTCTTGCCAATCCCCCCTTCGGCCTGAAACGATATCGCCACGGCCCCCGAGAAGGCGCGAATCCTTTCAGCGTGGGAGGCGATATGGCACAGAACGGCACACGAGCCACGGGTCCCCGGTGTATCGCGCTGGTGGGCCCGTTCCAGAGCGGCAAGACCACACTCCTCGAAGCGATCCTCGCGCGCACCGGCGCCATCCAGCGGCAAGGCGCGGTGGAAGCGGGCACCACGATCGGCGACGCCAGCAAGGAGGCGCGCCACCACCGCATGAGCGTCGAGCTCCCGGTCGCCACCACCACTTTCATGGGCGACAGCTATACTTTCATCGATTGTCCCGGCTCGGTTGAATTCGCCCACGACATGCGGGCCGCGCTGCCCGCGGTCGACGCCGCGGTGGTCGTGTGCGAAATGGACGGAAAGAAGATTCCGCAGCTGCAACTGATCCTGCGCGAGCTGGAAGCTCAGAAGATTCCCCGCTTCCTGTTCCTCAACAAGATCGACAAGGCCGATTCCACCATTCACGACGTTCTGGCGCTGCTGCAGCCGGCGTCGCGCAACAAGCTCGTGCTGCGGCAGATCCCGACCTTTTCCGGCGAGCTGATCACCGGCTTCGTCGATCTCGCGCTGGAACGCGCCTTTGTCTACAAGGAGCACGCCGCCTCGGAAGTCATTCCGCTGCAAGGCGATGTGCTCGACCGCGAGAAGACCGCGCGTTTTTCCATGCTGGAGACGCTGGCCGACCACGACGACGAACTGATGGAGCAATTGCTCGAAGACATTCAGCCGCCGAAGGACAAAGTCTTCGACGATCTCAGCAAGGAATTGCGCGACGGGCTGGTCTGCCCGGTGCTGATGGGCGCAGCCACCCGCACCAACGGCGTGCTGCGGCTGCTCAAGGCGCTGCGCCACGAGGTGCCCGACGTCGCCGCCACCGCCAAGCGGCTCGGCGTCAAGGCCGGAAACGATCCGATCGCCTATGTGATCAAGACCATGCAGACCGCGCACGGCGGCAAGATGTCGGTCGCGCGCGTGCTCAACGGGCAAGTCGGCGACGGCACCACCTTCCAGACCCCCGAGCGGGACGCCGGCCGGGTTGCCGGCGTGTTCAAGCTGCTGGGCCAGACCACCGAGAAGCGCGGCGCCGCACAGGCCGGCGAGACCGTCGCGCTCGGCAAGCTCGATCATGCCAATACCGGCGATACGCTGACCGCCGGCAAGCAGGCGCATGCGCCGCTGACCCAGGTCGCGCCCAATCCGCCGGTGCTCGCCATCGCGGTTGCCGCCAAGGAACGCAAGGACGACGTCAAGCTCGGCCAAGCGCTGCATAAGATGCTGGAAGAGGATCCCTCGATCAGCGTGGTGCACAATGCCGAGACGCACGAAGTGGTAGTTTGGGGGCAGGGCGAGATGCACCTGCGCGTCGCCACCGAGCGGCTTGGCGACCGTTTCGGTGTCGCCATCACCACCCGCAAGCCGACCGTCGGCTATCGCGAGACCATCAAGAAGCCTATCCAGCAACGCGGCCGCCACAAGAAACAGTCCGGCGGCCACGGCCAGTACGGCGACATCGTAGTCGACATCAAGCCGCTGCCGCGCGGCTCCGGCTTTGTGTTCGAGGAGGCGATCAAGGGTGGCGTGGTGCCGCGCAACTACATCCCCTCGGTGGAGGAGGGCGTGCAGGATGCGCTCAAGAACGGCCCGCTCGGTTTCCCGGTGGTCGATGTCGGCGTGAAGCTGGTCGACGGCTCCTATCATACCGTCGACTCCTCCGACATGGCGTTCCAGCTCGCCGGCCGCCTCGCGATGCACGAGGGCTTGCCGCAGTGCCAGCCGGTGCTGCTGGAGCCGATCTATCAGGTCGAGATCGTCTGTCCTTCGGAGGCGACCGCCAAGATGAACGCGCTGATGGCGGGACACCGCGGCCAGATCCTCGGCTTCGACACCCGCGAAGGCTGGGACGGATGGGACACCGTGAAGGTGCAGATGCCGGAGGCCGAGATCGGCAACCTGATCATCGAGGTGCGATCCGCCACCGCCGGCGTCGGCAGCTTCACCTTCAAGTTCGACCACATGGCCGAACTGACCGGGCGCACCGCCGATCAGATCGTCGCCGCGCGCAAGTCGGCGGCGGCATAGTTGGCGACGCCGCCCTCGCCGGTCCCGCGCAGTCAGCTGATGCTGCGCGGTTGTTTACGTGGCGGCACTGGGAGAGCAATCAGAATCGTGCGGTGGCCAGTTACCATTTAAAAAGCATAGTTGCGTGTGCGGCCGGGCCATTAACCTCGCTGCCGAAGGCGGCGAATTGGCCCGGGCTCATTCTCGAAGTCACCGAAGACGAGATCATCGACGATTTGAAGATCGCCAATGAAGTGGCCGATGCGTTGCGCGCCTTCAACTGCACGCTGGCGCTCGACGATTTCGGCGCCGGCTATTCCTCGCTCGCCCGCCTGCGCCAGCTTCCGTTCAGCGAGTTGAAGATCGACCGCAGCTATGTCACCGATTGCGACCGCGACCGGGACAATGCCGGCCTGTGCGAGACCATCGTCGAACTGGGGCAGCGCTTCGGCCTAAAGACCGTCGCCGAGGGCATCGAGACCACCCATGAAAGCCACAAGCTGCAGGGCATCGGCTGCAATGTCGGGCAGGGCTATCTGTTCGCCAAGCCGATGTCGAAGGGCCAGCTGATCGGCATCATGCGCCGCCGGCTGATGGAAAACCCGGGCGCCGCCGGGCAGCCCCGGCAGGCGCCTGCCGGTCTGGTCGCGGGCTTCTCGACCAAAAGCTGAGCCTCACACGCCTATCGCCAATCTGTGACTTGTCGGTGAACGCGCCGGCGCGTACTCCTCTGGCCCTGAGCCGGAGGGTCGTCATGCATGTTATCCGCCGCCGCGGTTGGGAGATTCCCGAGCGCCTAGCCACGCCGGAACATCTTTTTCTCAATCGCCGCGCTTTCCTGGCGGCGACCGGCGCCTCGGCGCTGGCTTTGTCGCCCGAGCTCGCCTTCGCCCAGCGCATCGCCGATCTGCCCGACCCGAGCCGGGATCTCTATCCAGTCAAACGCAACGACAAATACGTCCTCGACCGTCCCATCACCGACGAGAAGTATAATCTCGACTACAACAATTTCTTCGAGTTCGGTTCCTCCAAGTCGATCGGCAAGGCGGCGCAAGCGCTGAAGCTGCGGCCATGGACCATCAAGATCGACGGCATGGTGGAGAAGCCGCAGGAGATCGGCATCGACGATCTGATCCGGAAAATTCCGCTGGAGGAGCGGCTCTATCGCCTGCGCTGCGTTGAGGCCTGGTCGATGACCATTCCCTGGTCGGGCTTCCCGCTCGCCAAGCTGGTGGAACTGGCACGGCCGCTGTCATCGGCAAAGTATCTGCGGATGGAAACCTTTCTCGAGCCGTCGGTCGCCTCCGGCCAGCGCCAGACTTGGTATCCCTGGCCCTATGTAGAAGGGCTGACCATAGCGGAAGCCAGCAACGAGCTCGCCTTCCTGGTCACCGGCGCCTACGGCAAGCCGGTGTCCAAGCAGCAGGGCGCGCCGCTGCGGCTCGCGGCGCCTTGGAAGTACGGCTTCAAGTCGATCAAGTCGATCCGGCGCTTCACCTTCACCGACCAGCGGCCGAAGAGTTTCTGGGAGGCTCTGCAGGCGGCAGAGTACGGCTTCTGGGCCAACGTCAATCCGGAAGCGCCGCATCCGCGCTGGAGCCAGGCGACCGAAGAGGTGATCGGCACCGGCACCAGGCGGCCGACGCTGTTGTTCAACGGCTACGGCGAATACGTCGCGCAGCTGTACCAGGGCCTGGACGGCGAGCGGCTGTGGACTTGAGGCCCTGAACTAGTCTTCATCGCCCCGATTGGTGTAGCGGGCATTGCCGAGCCCGGTGCCGATGGTCAGCACACCCCAGTGCTTGACGTCTCGCATGAACGGCACTTCGCTCAATCCCTGCACTACCGCGTCATTGTGCATCAGCACACTGGTGTCGTGCCCGCCGATCTTCGGAATGGCGTCGCGCAGGCTGGCCGGCAGGTTGAACTTGCTGCTTTCCCAGTTGCCGGGAAGGTTCTGCGCGCCGCGGTCGATCGAACCGTCGGTTTCGATCTTGCCCGGGCAGCCAATGCCGATGAAGGGCGTCAGGCCGAGCTTTTCCTTGTCCGCGCGCGCGATCAATTTCTCCAGCATCTTGACCAGGCGATCCACTGCCTGGTCGCGCGTCATCTTCTCCTCATCGGCATGCCGCCACAGCTCGGACTTCCACACGGCGGCCTTGGAGAGATCGCCGGTGCGCTTGAGGTTGAGTTCGACCACGCCGGCGCGAATGTTGGTGCCGCCGATATCGACCGCCAGAATTGCGTCGTGTCCCTTGAACATCCAGGAGGGTACCAGATGGACGGCGCCGATCAGTCCGGCTTCGTCCGGATCGTTGCGGATCGGGACGAGATCGATATCGACCTTATCGGCCTTCAGGATCACGCCAGCGCGGCCGATCACCAGTTCGCCGATCCGGCTGGCGCGAAAACCGCCGCCGATGACGATGCGCCCGGTGTCGCGCCACGATTTCAATTTGAGAAAGCGGCGGATGACCAGCGCAAGCTCCTGGGAAAAATCCTCGATTGCGCCCTGGATCACCCCGGCGGCTTCCGGATCACCCTCGACCATCACGGCGTCGAGTTTTTTCTTATTGAGTTTCTCGCTGTCCTCCTCGCCGAACGGGTCCTCGCCCTTCTTGCGCAGCGGTTTGCGCCAGTTCTCGATGATCTCGTAGAACGCGCCCTTGCGCACACGGTCGCCGAGAAAGCCCTCGTCGTCCTTGGTTTCGAGATTGTAGCTGTCGATCTCGACGGCAGGCAGGCGGGTGCCGCCGTGGACAGGCAATGCCGGCAAGGTGGCGGTCTGGTCGGTCATTGCTCTCCCCGTACAAGGTCTGCGGCGGATAACGGGGAAGGGTACGGAAAGTTTCATGCATAGAACGCGGGGATACCGCGACTATTCGCATTCCCGATTGGCGGTGATAAACCACGTAACCGCGCACCCGCACGCGGAGCTGGGAATTCCTCCGGACGGACCGAAATGGCCGCTGATCGTAAAGCTGTCTGCGTTATCGGCTGGCCGGTCGAGCATTCCCGCTCGCCGCTGATCCACAATTACTGGATCGAGCAGCTCGGTTTCGACGCCGAGTACCGGCGCGAAGCGGTGCCGCCGGACCGGTTCACCGAATTTGCCTTGCGCCTGGCCGAACACGGATATGTCGGCGCCAATGTGACGGTGCCGCACAAGGAAACGGCGCTGGAATTGTCCCAACCCGACGATCGCGCGGAAGCGGTCGGCGCCGCCAACACGCTCTGGCTGGAAAACGGCGCTTTGCTGTCGAGCAATACCGACGTCGAAGGTTTTATCGGCAATCTAAACGCCGCGCTTCCCGGCTGGGCCGCGGAGGTTGGCACCGCGATCGTGCTCGGCGCCGGCGGCGCCGCGCGCGCGGTCGTGGCCGGGCTGATCGAGCAGGGCGTCGGGCATATTCACGTCGTCAATCGCAATTTCGGCCGGGCGGAGGCGCTGGCCGGACGATTCGGCGAGCAGGTCCATCCGGTGCGCTGGGATGAGACCCATGGGCTGCTGGCGGCGGAGCTGCTGGTGAATGCGACCAGCCTCGGCATGGCCGGCCAGCCCGCGCTCGACATCAATGTGGAACTGTTGCCGGCGCGCGCAATCGTGACCGACCTGGTCTATGCCCCGCTCCGCACGCCCCTGCTGGCGGCGGCGGAAGGGCGCGGCCTGCGCACCGTGGACGGGCTCGGTATGCTGCTGCATCAGGCGGTCGGCGGCTTCGCCCGCTGGTTCGGCGTGCGGCCGGAGGTGACCCCGGAACTGCGCGCGCTGGTGGAGGCCGATCTGCGCAAGTGATTGTGACCGCCACGCCTCGTCCCAGGAATAAGCAGCCGCCCGGAGGGTTGTCCTAGCAACGCCGGGCTACAACCGGCGAGCTCGTGGAGGAGACGATGACCACGCCGCAGCGCATGCTCGCAGCCGATGACCGGGAGGACGATATGCGCAGGATGACACGACAGACATTGGCCGCCGCCATGCTGGCGGCCGTCACGCTCTCGCCGGCCTTGGCGCAGCAAAGCGTGCGCGTGCAAGGCACCATCACCGCGGTGGATGGCCCCACGCTGACGGTGAAATCGTCCGATGGCGCCGAAATGAAAGTAAACGTCGCCGACAAAGTGCGGGTGTTTGGCGTGGTCAAGGCTACGCTTGCCGACATCAAGCCCGGCGCCTATGTCGGGGTGGGCGCCATGTCGCAGGCGGACGGCAGCCAGCGCGCGGTGCAGTTCACCATCTTTTCGGAGGAGCTGCGCGGCTCGGGCGAGGGCCACCGGCCATGGAGCCGCGGGCCGCAGAGCACCATGACCAATGCCACGGTCGATACGACAGCGACAGTCTCCGGCACCGAGGGCCGGATCGTGATCGTGAAATACAAGGACGGCGAACAGAAGATTGTGGTGCCGCCCGACGCCACCATCCTGCAATACATCACCAGCGATAAGAGCGAGCTGAAGCCGGGCGCGCCGATCGCCAGCACGGCGGCGAAAAAGCCTGACGGCACGCTCGAAGCGGCGCGCGTCAATGTCGGCCGCGGCGGCGTCACGCCGCAGTAGTTCACGTTTGCGAAGTTCTCTGCATCAACCCTCATCCTGAGGAGGCCCTGAAGGGCCGTCTCGAAGGATGAGGCCCGCATGGCCGCGTGCATTCGCTCCGCGGCCTCATGGTTCGAGACGCGTCGCACGTAGCCAAGTTTACGCAGGCTGCGCCTGCTATGGCGACGCTCCTCACCATGAGGGTGACCCCCTTCCGCAATGATGAATTCTTATGCGAATGCCCACGCGGCAGGCAGTCGCGCTGCGCTGGCGCGCCTGCAAGCATTGATCTAGCGGAAAAACCGGTCTCGCAGCCACGCCGCTGATGTTGGCACGCCCATTGCTAATTGCTTTTGCTAATTGCTTTTGCACCTGCCGGGCCGGGTCCCCGGCGCAACGATGGAGCGCGTCCTCATGTCAACATTCGACAATCCGTTCGACCCGAAGCGCCGGCTGAGTTCAACCGGGTGTCATTGTGGAAGACATGCCAGCCAGGTCGAGCACGACCGCGATGCCGCTTTGCAGCTCACATGCGCACCGGTCAGCGACGAGAAACAGTATGAGGGCGTGGTCGCCTCGGCGGTGATGCGCGCGATCTTTCCGAAAGACGCCACGCGCCGCGCCTTCCTGCAGTCGGTCGGCGCCTCGACCGCCTTGGCCGCGCTGTCGCAATTCTTCCCGCTCGGCACCGCCACCGAAGTGTTCGCGCAAGCCGGAACGATCGAGAAGAAGGACCTCAAGGTCGGCTTCATTCCGATCACCTGCGCCACGCCGATCATCATGGCGCATCCTATGGGCTTCTATAGCAAGCACGGGCTGAACGTCGACGTGATCAAGACCGCCGGCTGGGCGGTGA
>JBKKAF010000121.1:0-18028 GCA_046714775.1 Xanthobacteraceae bacterium
GGCATCGACGCCCCACTTCTCCGCCGCGTTCTGGATGAGCACCTTGCGCACCTGGGCGCCGGCGATGCGCAGCTGATTGTAATAGACCATCACGGCGCGGCTGCCGACGATCCACATCGAGCGCGCATTGGGCGCGCCGTAGCCGTACAGATTGGTATCGGTCGGCGCCCACTCGATGACGACCTTCGACCAATCGGCATCCATCTCCTCGGCGACGATGAGCGGAAGCGAGGTCATCGATCCCTGCCCCATCTCGGCGCCGGCGCTGTAGATGGTGATGGCGCCGTCGGGCGCGATGCGCACCCATGGCGACACTTGCGTGCCGGTCTTGGCCTGCGCTTCGGATATCAAACTGATGCCGTCAACGCCGGCGGCAAGGCAGAACGTCAGGCCGCCCAATCCGGCGAGCACGCTGCGGCGGGAAATCTCAGGGTTCTTGATCGCGATGGTCATGGCTTAGCCCTCCCTCGAGGCGCGCTCGACCGCCGCGATGATGCGGGGGTAGGTGCCGCAGCGGCAGATGTTGCCGTCCATATGCTCGACGATCTGCGAACGGTTGGGCTTGGGATTGCTGGCGAGCAATTCGGCCGCCTTCATGATCTGGCCGGATTGGCAGTAGCCGCATTGCGGCACCTGCTCGGCGACCCAGGCCTTCTGCAGCGGATGCGAGGAGGTCGGCGACAGGCCCTCGATGGTGACCACCTTGGCGCCTTCGGCCTGCGACACCGGGGTGAGGCAGGAGGGCTCGGCCTTGCCGTTGATATGCACGATGCAGGCGCCGCACAGTCCGGCGCCGCAGCCGTATTTCGTGCCGGTCAATCCGATATGATCGCGGATCACCCAGAGAAGCGGGGTTTTCGGGTCGGCATCGACCGAAATCCGCTTGTCGTTCAGCGTGAACGAAGCCATGGGACCTCCCTTGTGCCTATTTTATGCGAAGCAGTGCCAGCGTGGACTTGGACAGCCCGCGGGCTCGCTTGCAAAGAGTGTAGCAGGGTATCAATTGCCGTCATCTGGAAATAACGCCCCTCAGGCGATTGTGACCGCCACCCAGGCTTGTTCCCCTCCCCGCCGGAAGCGGATAATCCGGGAACTCGCCGGCGAATCGCGCGTACTACAGAACCTCGGACCATGAACGAAGCCCTCGGCAATATTCAGGAATTGACCGTTTCCGAGCTGTCGACGGCGCTCAAACGCACCATCGAGAACGCCTTCGGCTATGTGCGGGTGCGCGGCGAGCTGGGCAACGTCAAATACCATTCCAGCGGCCACATCTATCTCGACCTCAAGGACGACAAGGCCTGTCTCACCGGGGTGATCTGGCGCAACGCCGCCCCGCGCATCAAGCTCAAGCTCGAGGCCGGGCTGGAAGTGGTGGTGACCGGCCGCATCACCACCTATCCCGGCCAGTCCAAATACCAGATCGTGATCGAGACGCTGGAGCCGGCCGGCCTCGGCGCGCTGATGGCGTTGGTCGAGGAGCGCAAACGCAAGCTGCAGGCCGAGGGCCTGTTCGACGCCGCACGCAAGCAGTTGCTGCCGTTCCTGCCCAACGTGATTGGGGGCATCACCTCGCCGACCGGCGCGGTGATCCGCGACATTTTACATCGCTTGGCCGACCGCTTTCCGCGCCATGTCCTGGTCTGGCCGGTGCGGGTGCAGGGCGAAGGCTCGGCCGCCGAAGTGGCCGCCGCGATCATCGGCTTTAACGCGCTGCCGGCCCAGGGCCGCATCCCGCGGCCCGATCTGATCATCGTGGCGCGCGGCGGCGGCTCGCTCGAAGACCTGTGGTCGTTCAACGAAGAGATCGTAGTGCGCGCGGCGGCCGAGAGCATGATCCCGCTCATCTCCGCGGTCGGGCACGAAACCGACGTCACGCTCATCGATTTCGCCTCCGACCGGCGCGCGCCGACGCCGACCGCCGCCGCCGAAATGGCGGTGCCGGTGCGCGCGGATCTGCTGCTGCAGATCGACAGCCTGGCGCGGCGCTCGATCGCCTGTTGGCGGCGCGGCCACGAAAACCGCCGCACGGACTTGCGCGCCGCGCTGCGGGCCTTGCCGAATGCGGACGAGCTGTTCGCGCTGCCGCGCCAACGGCTCGATCATGCCGCCGCGCGGCTGCCGCGCGCGCTGATCGCCAATGCGCAAAGCCATCACAACCAGTTCTCCCGCGTCGCCGGGCGGCTGATGCCGCAGCTTCTGCGCACCCGCATGGCGCGCTGCCGCGAACTGGTCGGCGGTTTGGCGGATCGGGCGCGGCGCGCGGACGCCGTCGCACGGCAGCGCCGGCGCGAACGGCTCGGCACCGCCACGCTGCGGCTGGCCGCCGGACTGCGCGCCAATGCGCAGGCGCAACGCACCCGCATCGAACGGGAGCGCGAGCGGACCCTGGTACTGTCCGAACGGGCGCGGCGCGCGATGTCCGCGCTGGTGAAGCAGCATGCCGGAGCGATCGGACGTTGCGCGCAGTTGCTGGCCGCACTCTCCCATCACGGCGTGCTGGCGCGCGGCTTTGCCCTGGTGCGGGACCTGGACGGCCGCCCGTTGCGCACCGCGGCGGCGGTCAGTCCCGGATTGCGGGTCGATATCGAGTTTTCCGATGGCCGCGTGCGCGCCCTGACCGAGGGACAAGCCGACGCGGCGCCGGAATCGGCCACAGCGGCGCCGGCAAAACCGCGCCGCCGCGGCGGCGGTCCGGGTCAAGGCAGCCTGTTCTAAACGAAGCGATTGCACCCCATTCCATTCCCCCTGAAAGGGGGAGGTCGATTTGCGTCAGCAAATCGGGTGGGGGGTCTGCGGAAGTTGAAGGTGACCCCCACCTGACCCTCCCCCTTTCAGGGGGAGGGAAAAGAACCTCAGGCGTCGCGCCAGATCTCGCGCGCCAATTCCACCACCAGCCGCAGCTTGGTTTCCTGGGTGTCGGGCGTGACCGGATTGCCGTCTTCCGAGCTGGCGAAGCCGCATTGCGGGCTCACCGCCAGCCGGTCGAGATCGACATGGCGCGCCGCCTGTTCCACCCGCCGCTTGAGCGCGTCCTTGTCCTCCAAACCGGAATGCTTGGTGGAAACCAGGCCCAGCACGACCGACTTGTGCTTCGGCATCAGACGCAGCGGCGTGAAATCCCCGGCCCGGTCCGAATCGTATTCCAGCAGGAAAAACCCGACGTCGAGTTTGTTGAACAGCCGGTCCGCCACCGCGTCATAGGTGCCGGCGGCGTGCCAGTGCCCGCCGCGATTGCCGCGGCACAGATGCATGCCGATGTGCAACGTGTCGGGCAGGCCGCGCAGCACGCGGTTGGTCACCGCGATATAGGTGTCGATCAACGACGACCAGTCGTCGCCACGCGCGGCCAGCGAGGCCTGCACGTCGGGATCGCCGAATTTGGCAAAGGCGGTCTCGTCGATCTGCACATAGGTGCAGCCGGCCTCGGCCAGCGCATGCAGCTCCCGGCGAAAGGCCTCGACCGTATCGTCCCAGAATTCGCCGAGCTCGCGATAGGCGGTCGCAGTCACCGCCGCGTCGCCGCCACGGAAATGCACCGCGCACGGACCGGGAATGGTGATCTTGGGGGTCGCGCCGGTCAGCGCGTGGAGATAGTTGAAATCATCGACATTGATCGGATGCGTCCATTTCAGCTTGCTGTTGACCACAGCGGTCGGCTGGGCGGCGCGGCCGCCGGAGCCGTCGGTGGGCGGCGACAGGTCGGGCACGATGTCGCCGAGTTGGGCGTAGAAATAGCTGTGATAGGAGCGGCGGCGGAACTCGCCATCGGTCGCCAGCCTGAGCCCGACCCGTTCCTGCAGCTGGACGGCGTCGGCGATGGCGCGGTCTTCCGCCTCGGTCAGCGCCGCGCGGGCGATCTCGCCGCGCGCGAATTTTTGCCGCCGCTCGCGCAGGCCCGCGGGCCGCAACAGGCTGCCAATATGTTCGGCGCGAAAAGGGGGATGCATGTTCACGGCGGCCTGAATCAGGGAAACCCCAATGCAACACGCGCAGGTGTGGGTTACAAGCGGCTGGTTACAAGAGACCGGCCGAGCCATTATGTTTGGGGTCGATTCCCGGGGCGCGGGCGTTCCGTGGCCAAGACCCGCGAGCTGCCAGCGCGGTGGAGAGTGGAATGCTGAACCGATCCGATCGCTCGCCCTCGATACCGGGCGAGGCCGAAGTGAAATATCTCGACGGCGATTTCCGGGTGGTGCGCCCGGGCGCCTTTGTGCGTTGCGCCGTCACCGGCACGCCGATCCCGCTCGAGGAGCTGAAATATTGGAGCGTCGATCTGCAGGAGGCCTACATTTCCCCCGAGGCCGTGCAGCAGCGCCATTTCCCGGACCGCATCAAGCGCTAGAAAACCCCTATCGTGTCCCGGATGCTCCCTATAATTGTAACCGGCATCCCGGGTCTGCAGCGCACCACTTCGCTGCGCTTCGTGCTGCGCCGCGCCCGGGAAACAAAAAGAGACGACCTAGGCGCGCACCTGTCGCGCCGCCGCGACGCGCTCCAATAGCAGCGTCCGGAACGCCGCCTCATCATCGAAGGCAAGGGTGACCGGCAGCGCATGGGCGCGGGCGTAGAGCTCCGCCACCGCCGGCTCGCCGTGCAGCCGCGCGGCGTCCTTCTCCGTCGTCACCAGGACGAGGCCTTCGCGATCGGCGTGGTCGCACAGCGCTTGCGCTTCCGACCGCGTATAGCGGTGATGGTCGGAAAAACCTTGCACTGCGGCGACCGCAATTCCCGCCTGCCGCAATGTGGCAAAGAATTTTTCCGGATCGCCGATACCGGCGAAGGCCAGCGCCCGGCCGGCGCCCAGTGCGGCGATGAAACCGGCATCGGGTATGAGCCGCGCCTGAAAGACCGGGATTTTCCGCGATCGTGCGTGCGCCGCGACGGCTGTCGCGCCGCTATCGCTTCCGACGATCACCACGGCATGCGCCTGTTGCAATTGCCGATCGAGCGGGGCGCGCAGCGGGCCGGCCGGAATCACCCGGCCGTTGCCGATACCGCGCCGGCCGTCGATCGCCAGCACGGAAAAATCCTTCTGCAGCGAAGGGTTCTGAAAGCCGTCATCCATGACGATGACGCTCGCGCCCGCCGCCGTGGCCGCCTCGGCGCCCTTGACGCGATCGCGCGCGACGATGGTCGGTGCGGCGCGCGCCAGCAACAGCGGCTCGTCGCCGACCGCGGCGGCGTCATGCAGCACGCCGTCGACCCGCAGCGGCCCGGCCAGATTCCCGCCATAGCCGCGGCTCAGCAGCACCGGCTGCTCGCCGGCCGCCTGCAACAGGCGCGCCACCGCCATCGCCAGCGGCGTCTTGCCGGCGCCGCCGACGGTCGGATTGCCGATGCATATGACCGGCGCACCGGCGCGCCGTCCGCGGCCGGCCAGGAGGCGGCCCGCCACCGCGCCATAGATGGCCGCCACCGGCGCCAGCAGCGCTGCCGGCAGACCGGCGCCGCGCCACCAGAAGCCCGGCTCACGCATGATTGTCCCGCTGCTCCAGCCGGATCTGCATCAGATAGGGATCAAGGGCGGCGACCGTGCGCTCGAGCGCGCCGCCCAAAGTGTCCACGGTCGCGCGCGCGGCGGCGACCGCGGCAGCGCGTTCGTCGGCATCGCGCAACCAGGCGCCGATGCGCACCGCCAGCCTGCCGACCTCGGTGACCAGCTCGGCGCCGTGCGCCTGATCGAGCGCCTGATAGATTTCTGCAAAATTCCAGACATGCGGCCCGTGCAGCACGGCGGCGCCCAGCTTGATCGGCTCGATCGGGTTTTGCCCGCCGTGGCTCGCCAGCGACCCGCCGACGAACACGATCGGCGCCAGCCGGTACAGCAGACCGAGCTCGCCGAACGTGTCCATGACATAGATGTCGTCGCCGCTCGCAGGCAGCCTGCCGCGCGACCGCAGCGTGGCCGAAAGGCCCGCGGCTTGGGCGATCTCGACAATGCCCGGACCGCGGTCGGGATGGCGGGGAGCGATGATCGTCAGCAATTGCGGAAAACTGTCGCGCAGGCGCCGGTGCGCCTCGATCAGCACGGTTTCCTCGCCGGCATGGGTCGACGCCGCGGCGATCGTGGTGCGATCGCCGATCGCGTCCTTCAGCGCTTGCAGCTTCTCAGGGTCGGCCGGCGGTTCCGGCACGTCGAGCTTGAGGTTGCCGGTGGTGGTGATGCGCGGCGCCCCGAGATCGCGCAAACGCGCGGCATCGGCGGCCGATTGCGCCAGGCACAGATCGAACGAGCGCAGTTGCGCGCCGATGGTCGCCGGCATGAAACGCCAGCGATTGAACGAGCGTTCCGACAGCTTGCCGTTGACCAGGATCATCGGCGTGCCGCGTTCGGCCCCGGCCATGATCAGATTCGGCCAGAGATCGGATTCGACAAACAACACGAGGTCGGGCCGCCAGTGCTGGAAGAAGCGTTTGACGAACCGTGGCGCATCGAGCGGAAGGAATTGATGGATGACGCCGGGCGGCAGCCGCTGCGCGGCGATCGCGGCGGAGCCGACGGTGCCGGAGGTGCACAAGACGGCGAATTCCTTGCCCCGAATGCGCTCGATCAGTGGGATCACCGAGAGCAATTCGCCGACGCTGGCGCCGTGAATCCAAACCAGCGGGCCGTCCGGACGGGCGATGCTGGATTCACCGCGTCGCTCCGGCAAGCGATCGGGATTCTCCTTGCCGCGCTTGACCCGATGCGACAGCAGAAGCCCGATGAGCGGCGTACTCGCAGCCGCCAGCAGCCGATAGGCCTGGAGCGTGAGCGGCAGCCGCTCTGCGACTCCCTGCCTTTCGGCGATGCTGTGCAGCAAAAATTAGACTCCGATCAGGCGGCGGCGCGTTGCTTCGTGCGGGCGCGCGCGAATTGGTCAGCTTTGCGCGCGATCGCGCGCCCGTAGGTATGGCGCGCGACGACATCGAGCAGAATTCGATTGAACAGGTTGGGCACCCGCGGAAGCGGCCGGCGCACGTCGACGATCAGCACGGCGCGCAATTCGTCGCTGCTATTGACCACCGCATGCGGCCAGCTGTCGTCGAACAACACCGCCTCGCCCTCCCGCCACACGTAGTCCTGCGCATTGACGACAAGCTTGGGGGGATTGCGGCTCGGCACCTTGATGCCGAGGTGATAGCGCAGATAGCCGAGATAGGGGCCGTCATGCTGCGGGATCGACTTGCCCGGATCGAGGATCGAGAAGAAGGCCTGGATCACGTTGGGAACTTGGTCGAGGACGCGGCAGGTCTCCGGGAAGGCCGCGCGGTTCGCTTGCGGCCGATGGCCCATGATCTCGAGCATATAGACGCTCCAGCGCTTGGGCGTGGCGTTGGAGATCTTGCTCTCGCCGGGATCGAGCTCGTGATATTGCAGCAATTCGGTTTCGCCGCCGAGCAGACGGTCGAGCTCCTGGCGGATGACCGGATAGGATTCTGTGACGCGATCGAGCGCGGGATAGGTTTCGTTGATGTCGAAGAAGGTCGGCCGGTCTTTGCCCCCGACGTGGCGGCTCAGATAGTTATTCGCCATCGATTTGAAGACGTGATAGTCGAACTCCATAGACACCCTATCCCTCAGATACTGCTCGATCGGACGTGAAGCGCCAGAGTAGCCGTTATGCACGGCACCCGCCAGACTTGACATGCTCCCGCCAACCGGCGCGGCCGCCTTGCTGATAATGATTTAAGGCTCAGCGCTGGGTCTTGTGATCCGTATCGGGATTGAGCAAGCGGTGCAGATGCACGATGAAATAGCGCATCTGGGCGTTATCGACCGTTTGCTGCGCCTTCGCCCGCCAAGCCGCATAAGCGCTGGCATAGTTCGGATAAATCCCGACGATATCGAGCTTATCAAGGTCCTTGAACTCGACCTTGTCGAGATCGGTAAGCTCGCCGCCGAACACCAGATGCGGCAGTTGCGGGCGCTCAGATTTTTCTGTCATTTGCCTTGTCTCTCATTCCGCGTGAATGGACATGCCAGGCGGCCCGCGCCCACGATAGGAAGCACCGCCGAAAGCAAAGACCGCTTCCGTTTACGAATCGACGATGGCATAGGCGCGGGCGGTGACGTCGTTCAAGCTCGCCTCCACCGCGCGCCGTATGTCTTCAAGCGCGGCCTCGTCGGCATGGCGCGGCACCAGGATCGGATCGCTGCGGACCATGGCCATGCGCCCGAACGGCAGGCTGATGCAGGTGCGGTCCCAGTTTTTCATGCGATAGCGCCGGCTGGTGGCCATCGCGAGCGGCACGATCGGGCATTGCGCATATTTTGCCAAGGTCACGATGCCGAGCCCGGCCACGCGCGCGATTTTCGGGACGTCGGCGGTCATCACCACGCTCTCACCGTGTTTCAGTGCGCGCAACATATTGGCGAAGGCCTGCACCGCCTTCTTGCGCATGAACTCCTTGCCGTGGTCGCCGGAGCCGCGAATGACCTTGAGGCCGAAATGCCCGCAACCGCGCGCCAGAACTTCGCCGTCGCGGTGCGTGGTCATCAGGATGTTCAGCTTGTCCATGCGCCAGCCGAAGAACGGAAAAAGAAAATGCTCCCCGTGCCACAGCGCGATGATGGTCGCCGGGTTAGCCTCGAACGGCTGGTAGAAATCGTCTTGCGGAACCTGCACCACCGAATTGGTCAGGCCGACGAGCTTGTAATGATTGGCGAGCAGGAATCCCATGCCCGACAGATAAAGCTCGGAAGAGGCGATCCGCTTGAGCATCGCTGCGCGCGTCAGTCGATCGTGTTGCAGAGCGTTATGATGTGCCGGCGTGGTCGCGCATCAAAGCGGCCAGGCTTTCATGGCGGCCCGGCCCGGCCGCGACCAGCGCGGCATGCACCGGTTCGGGGCGATTGTAGATCAACATCCGTCCATCCGTGGTGGTCAGCCGGCCGCCCGCTTCGTGCACCAAAAGATCGGCAGCCGCAAGGTCCCAGTCGTGGGAGTGCGGGCCGACCAGCGCGGCATCGATACGTCCTTGCGCCACGCGCGCCAGACGCAATGCCAGCGAATGCACTTTCGGCAGGAGCTCGATACCGGGAGCAAGTTTGGCAAGGCGTTCAAGCCGCCCGCGCGGACCGGCGACGCGCGCGCCTTGCAGGCCGGCGCCGGCGCTCGCGCGCATGGGAACGCCGTTGAGAGTAGCGCCCTTGCCGGCCTCCGCCAGGAACAGCTCGTCGTCCACCGGCGCATAGATCGCCGCGGCGATCGGGCGACCCCTTTCGACCAGAGCGGCGACAATGGTCCAATCCGGCAGACCGGCGATAAAGCCGCGCGTGCCGTCGACCGGATCGACGATCCAGACGCGCTCGGCGGCAAGCCGCGCCGGATCGTCCTCTGTCTCCTCGGACAGCCAGGCGTAGCCTGGTGCATGGGCGGCAAGGCGTTTGCGCAGCAACGCGTCGACAGCGATGTCGACCTCGGTTACCGGGGAGCTGCCCGCCTTGGTCCAGCGCTTGAACGGGGTGCGGAACTTGGCCATGGCGAGCACGCCGGCCTCGCGCACAGCGCTCGCTAACATGGCGACCACGCCGCCTGCTGCTTCGGCCCGCTCAGCGTCCTGCAACGGTCAGCCCCTCCACCCGCACGCTCGGTGCATTGGTACCGTAGCGGAATTCCAGATCGTTCGCCGGCCGCAAGGCGCCGAACATGGCGATCAGGTTGCCCGCGATCGTGACCTCGCTCACCGGATAGCTCAGCGCGCCGTTCTCGATCCAGAAGCCGGAGGCGCCGCGGCTGTAGTCGCCGGTGACCGGATTGGCGCCGGAGCCGATCAGATCGGTGACGTAGAAGCCGTCGGCGATGTCGGCGATCAGCTGCTCGGGGCTCTGCGTTCCCGGTTCCAGGTGCAGATTGGTCGGCCCGGGCGATGGACTCGAGGAGACGCCACGCTGGGCATGCCCGGTGGTGGTGAAACCGAGTTCGCGGGCGGTGGCGCTATCGAGCAGCCACGACGTCAGCACACCGTCGTCGATCAAGGCCAGGCGGCGGCCGGCTACGCCCTCGCCGTCGAACGGGCGCGAGCGAACGCCGCGCGGCCGCAGCGGATCGTCGATGACGCGGATGCCGGGCGCGAACAGCCGCTCACCGAGCTTGTCCTTCAGGAAACTGGTTTTGCGCGCCACCGCGCTGCCGGCAACGGCGCTGACCAGATGGCCGATGAGGGAGCCGGCGATCCGCCGGTCGAACACCACCGGGACACGCTTGGTCGACACTTTGCGCGGATTGAGCCGCGCCACCGCGCGCTCCCCCGCGGTGCGTCCGACCTTCTCGGCCGGATCGAGATCGGCGGCGTGCAGCACCGAGGAGAAATCGTAGTCGCGCTCCATCGCGGTGCCCTCGCCCGCGATCGCCGTCATCGACAGGCTGTGGCGCGAGCCGAGATAGGCGCCGCGAAACCCTTGGCTGGTCACCAGCACCATGCCGCCAATTCCGGCCGAAGCCGATGCGCCACCCGACTTGCTGACGCCTTTGATCGCGAGCCCGGCTGCTTCGGTTTCCTTGGCGCGCTGTTCGAGCGCCGCGACCGACGGCAAATCGGGGTCGAGCAGATCGAGATCGGGCAGATCGCGCGCGAGCAAATTAGGATCGGCCAAGCCGCCAAACGGATCGTCGGGCGCCACCCGCGCCATGGCCACCGCCCGCTCGGCCAGTTGCGACACGTCGCCCTTGACGTCATTGGTCGACACCACCGCCTGCCGCCGGCCGACCAGCACGCGCAGCCCGACATCGTCGCCCTCGGCGCGCTCGGATTCTTCCACGGCGCCCTCGCGCACCTCGACCGACAGCGACACCGAACGGATGGCGACCGCGTCGGCTGAATCGGCGCCGGCGCGGCGCGCGGCCTCGACCAGGCGGTCGGCAAGCTCCGTGAGGGCGGATTGATCGAGCAATGACGACATCGGAGGGTTCCTGGCGTAGCGCGCGGGCGACTGACTTACTGACTGAGAGACAGATGGAGCGAAAGACGATTGGAGACAAGTCGAACGGCGGAAGAAACGTCCTATCAAGTATGAGTCCGGGGATACCGCGGATTAACCAGGAACGTTAAGCGGATTCCGAATGGTTTGCGGCATGTTTGCGGCAACGACCAGGGAATAACCCTGGCGGGGAGAACTGTCTTGAGGCGTCAAACTGCAGTAGGCAGGCGCGAGCCTGCCGGGTCGAGTCGCATAGAGCGACTCGACCCCTTCGCTCTCCCTATCCGTTTCGCGGTCCGCGACCAGGCGGCCGACGAGCGGGTGCGCTTTGTCGAATTGTCGCGCGAACGTGTGGTGCTGCACCGCGCTGTGCACGGCATCAAGATGGCGGTCAAGGTGCCGGTCGCCGCCTATCTCGGCGTTGCGATCCGCATGCAGCCGCAGGAGGACGACGCGCCGGCTGTGGTCACGGTCGTGCTCGAACATACCGATCCCGGCTTGTCGCTGCCGCTCTACTGCGCCGCCGATGGCCAGGACATGGCCGCCGAATGGCAGTCCTGGGCGCGCGTGCTCGGCATGCCGCTGCTGGTGGCCGAGGCCGACGGCAGCTTGCGTGAGCCGTTCGAACGGATCGGCGCGTTGCGGGTGGCGGTCTCGAAGAGTCGGCGGCGACGCCACAGTATCCTCAAGCGCCGGCGGCCGTCGCTGCCGTTGCGGCGCAAGCCCGGCCAACGGCGCGCCGACGGTACCGTGCATCGCGAGCGCGAGATCATCGCGCGGGACTAAAGCATCCGTTTTGTTGCGGCATCCAGCACCAGCGCGCCGAACAGCAGCAAGCCGGCGTCGCGGTTGGACTTGAACAGCGCAAGACAAAGCGTCGGATCGTCGATGTCGAGCCGGCGGATCTGCCACGACAGATGCGCCGCGAAGCCTAAAAGCCCGAGCGCGAAGACAATCCCGGCGCCTGCGGTCCAGCCGGCGAGCGCGATCAGCGCCACCGCCAACGAGAAGAAAATCGCCAGCATCGATTTGGTGCGCGCGCCGAACAGCAGGGCGGTGGATTTGATTCCAATGAGCGCGTCGTCGTCGCGATCCTGATGGGCATAGATGGTGTCGTAGCCGATCACCCAGGCGATCGCTCCGGCATAGAGCAGAAACGCCGGCGCATCGAGCCGGCCGAATGCTGCCGCCCACCCCATCAAGGCGCCCCAGGAGAAGGCAAGGCCGAGCACGGTCTGCGGCCAATAGGTGAACCGCTTCATGAACGGATAGACCGCGACCACCGCCAGCGAGGCGATTCCCAACGCCACCGTGAAGAGATTGAACTGCAGCAACACCGCGAGCCCGACCAGCGCCTGCAGCACCAGAAATACAGTCGCGCTGGCGACGCTCACCTGCCCCGACGGGATCGGCCGTGAGCGCGTGCGCTCGACGCGCGCATCGAGCTCGCGATCGACGATATCGTTCCAGGTGCAGCCGGCGCCGCGCATGACAAAGGCGCCGATGAAGAACAGCAAGAGATGCCAGACATCGACCTGTCGACCGGCATGGACGGCAGCGAGGCCGGCCGACCACCAGCACGGCAGCAGCAGAAGCCAGGCGCCGATCGGGCGGTCGAAACGCGCCAGCCGCAGATAGGGCCGCATCCAGGCGGGAGCGTAGCGGTCGACCCAATTTCCGGTGGAATCGGCGACGCGTCCGGCCGCCTCGTTCATCGCGCGAACGGATTGCCCGTCAGCGTCTCATATGTGCCACGGCCGGCCTTGCTGGTGTCCGTGCCGGGCACGTTCAGCGGCGAACCGAGCGCATCGCTCAAGCTCGGACCGGCGGGCCGCTGGGCGGCTGCGGAGCAGACCTGGTCCTTGATCTTCTGGGTGCGGCCGCGCTGATCCTTGACGTTCTGGATCGCCTCCGGGGGAACGCCGCAGCGCGCTCCGTTGGTTTCCAGCGCCTTGACCATTCTGCCCTCGGCGACCAGGAAGTTCTGAAACAGTTTGCAGGCTTGCGCCGCGGTCGCCTTTTGCTTTTCGGCTGCGTTGATGGCGCTGGCGTGCTTCTGCGCTTGATCGCGCAGGGTCAGCAGTTCCTGGCACTGCGGCGGCGGCGTAGATGGCTGCTGCGGCTGTGGCTGCGGAGCACCGAAGCCCGGCCCGCCTGGCATTCCCGGCATGCCACCGAACTGCGCCTGCGTCTCGGTCAGGGGCACCAGCACGAGCACGGCGAGCAGCGCCAAAGCGCGGCGGAACGTCATGACGTTTCTTCTCCCTCGTGAAGCCGCCCGCAAAAACCCGGCTAGTGTCCCGAATCCGAAGTTCGCACGCCCCTGCTGCGAGCACTTTTGCGAACTTTGGATTCAAAGGGACACTAGCAATCATAGCGTTGCTAGTGTGGCTTTGGTTCAGAAGTCCCTCCTGACCCGGCCGCAAGAATTGGGGAACTTCTCAACCGCCACACTAGCCTGCCCGCAGGGTGCGCGGCCCGCCTTCGAACGCGCCGGTGTCCAGCAGCAGCTTGTCGATCGCTTCCCGCGGCGCCGGCCGGGCGAACAGATAGCCCTGCATCTCGTTGCAGCCGGCCAGCCGCAGCAGCACGCGCTGCTCCTCGGTTTCCACCCCTTCGATCACCACGCTCAAGCCGAGCGCGCGGCCGAGCGCCACGATCGCCTGGATGATCACGCCGGCATTGGCCGACTGATCGAGCGCTTCGACAAAGGCGCGGTCGATCTTCAGCTTGTCGAATGGCAGCCGCTGCAGATAGGTCAGGCTGGAATAGCCGGAGCCGAAATCGTCGAGCGCCAGCCGCACGCCGAGCGCGCGCAGATCCTGCAGCCGCGACTTCGCCGCGTCCGGATTGTCGATCAGCACGCTCTCGGTGACTTCGAGTACGACCCGCGACGGCGCGATCTTGGTTTCGTTCAGCGTCGCCGCCAGCAGGTCGGCGAAGGCGCGGTCGCGCACCTGGGTTGGCGAAAGATTGACCGACACGTAAAGATCGGGCCAGCGGGTTGCGTCGGACAGCGCACGCCGCAACACAAATTCGCCAAGCTGCTCCATCAGTCCGGTCTGCTCGGCGACCGGGATGAACAGGGACGGCGGAATGAAGCCGTGGGTCGGATGCTCCCAGCGCAGCAGCGCCTCAACCCCGACAATCGTGCCGCCGTCGGCTGTCACGATCGGCTGATAATGCAGATCGAAAGCGCGCGCCGTCAGCGCCCGCGGCAGTTCGCGTTTGACGAAGCTGCGCTCGTGAAAATCGGCCTCCATGGCGGCGGCGAAACGTGCGACTTGGCCGCGTCCGCGCCGCTTGGCCGCGCGCAACGCGAGATCGGCGCGGCGTTTCAAGTCGTCGCGGCTTGCCGCATCATCCGGGACGAGCGCGAACCCAACACAGGCGCTGACATGGACGACCTGGTTGATCCAGATCGAGCGGCAGATGGTATCGCGCGCGGCCTCGACCGCAGCCAGCAGTGCTGCCGGTTCGTCGGCCGTCATGAGCAGGCTGAACTTGTCGTTGCCAAGGCGGCCGACCATCACATCCGGCGGCAGCCCCTGCCGCAGCCGATTGGCGATTTCGACAATGACCTCATTGGTGCCGGCTTCGCCGATGACATCGCGCATGTCGTCGAAGCCGTCAACGTCGAGAATGCCGAAAGCGAGCGTCTGATCCGCCCTGCGCGCGGCAATGGCGCGATCGATGTGCTCTTTGATTTCGTGATGGTTGGGCAGTCCGGTCAGCGTGTCTTCATACACCAGCCGGTGCACCTGCTGCTCACTCCTCGCCAACAACAGGCCAAGCCGGTTGAGCTGCCACATCGCAAGCGCGGCGAAACAGAACAGGCCAAGCGCGATGGCGGCGGCGAACGGCAGCAGCCGCAGGATCAATTCGGTGGCCGGGCGTTGCGGCTGCCAGCTGAACCAGCCGACGATGCGGCCATTGGCGCCCGACATCGGCTGGACTTCGCGGTCGCCGGCCGGCGGGTCGGCGTCGAACTTCAATCCCTTCAGGCCGGAAGCGCGTTCCAGGATAAGGATGAGCTGCGGGTCGACATGGGACAGGTCCGGGGAGACGGCTTGCAGCGCCTCGACCGCGCCGCGCAGCGCCCGCCGGTGCTCGGCCTCGAAATAATCGTCGGCCTGCCGCGCCAGCACAAAGCCCAACACGGCGCAGACGACGGTGGCGGCCACCACGATCAAGGCGAGCGGTGCGATGATCCGCAAAATGGCCGGCTCGCCCCCTGAACGCCCGGCGATCGGCGCGGTGTCATGGCCGATGACGGGACCAACCACCACGGATCCGGCCCAGCCCCGACCCGCGCCCGTTTCGTGCACCCCCACCGGCTACTCCAACCCACGCCCATTGAGACAGCATTAACCAAAGACAACCTACGGCCCGGTCGTGAAAAAGAAGTGAACCACGGGTGCCGGACGCGGCCAGGCTGGCGGGGATAGCCGGTCGAAGCCCGGCTATTTGAGCCCGAACCACAAGGTGGCGATGCCCAGAAAGGCGAAAAAGCCGACCACATCGGTGATGGTGGTCACAAACGGCCCTGAGGAGACCGCCGGATCCACCCGCAGGCGGATGAGAATGAGTGGGATCACGATACCGCCCAGGGCGGCGGCTACGAGCACGGTGATCATGGCCAGCGCCATGACAAGCCCGAGGTCGGTCACTTTGAACCAGAGCGCCGCAATGGTCCCCATGATGACCGCGAAACCGACTCCGTTCAGCAGGCCGACCATCAGTTCCCGGCGCACGATGCGCCCGGCATTGGCGCTCGACAATTCACGGGTGGCGAGCGCGCGCACCGCCACGGTCATGGTCTGGGTGCCGGCATTGCCTCCCATGCTGGCGACGATCGGCATCAGCACCGCCAGCGCGACCATCTTTTCCAGCGAACCCTCGAACCGGCTGATCACCCAGGAGGCCAGCAGCGCAGTGACCAAATTCGCGCACAGCCAGGGAAAGCGGCCCTTGGTGATGGTCCACACCGAGTCGGACAATTCCTCTTCGCCGCTGACGCCGCCGAGCGCCTTGATGTCTTCCTCGGCCTCCTCCTCGATCACGTCGACGATGTCATCGAAGGTGATGACACCGACCAGCCGATCATTGGAATCCAGCACCGGTACTGCGACCAGGTCGTAGCGCTCAAACAACCGCGCGACCTCCTCCTGGTCGTCGGTGGCGCGCACGTGGCGCAGTTCCTCGTTCACCAGATCGGCGATCGGAACCGGCCGCTTGTTGCGCAGCAGCAGGTCGAGCGACACCGCGCCGAGCAGCCGCGAGGTCGGGTCGATCACGTAGAGCTCATAGAACCGGTCCGGCAGGTCGGCGGTCTCGCGCAGGTAGTCGATGGCATGACCCACGGTCCAGGTCGGCGGCACCGCGATGAACTCGGTCTGCATGCGGCGGCCCGCCGAGCCCTCCGGATAGTGCAGGATGCGCTCGAGCGCGACGCGTTCGAGCCGCGGCAACTGCTCCAGAATCTCGTCCTGCTCCTGCTTCGGCAGGTCTTCCAGGATGTAGGCGGCATCGTCGGAATCGAGATCGCGGACGCCCTCGGCCACGGTTTGCGCCGGCAGATCCTCGAGGATTTCCTCGCGCACCGCGTCTTCGACTTCGGTGAGCGCGGTGAAGTCGAACTCGCGGCCGAGGAGCTCGACGAAGCGCGGCCGCAGCTCCGGATCGAGCGCCTCGATCACGTCGCCGGTGTCGGATTCGTGCAGATCGCCGGCCAGCGCGCGCAGCGCAGCCGCGTCATTGCGCTGGATCGCTTGGCTAACGCGTTCGAGATAGTCGGTGCGGATTGCGCCTTCCTCGTCGCGCAATGCGGCCTCGGCGTCGGCCGCAGGTCGGGCCATGTCTTTTTGTTCAAGCATGCCGGCCTCGCTGCCGCTCAGAGAGGGCTCGCGGGCTTGTACGCCCGAGCCAAGGTCCTGGCAATTGCGCAGGCGATGATGGTTCACACCGACGTCGATCGGCGCTCAGCGGGACCGGACGGTTAACGGCCGGCGCCGGCATTAAAGATGAATAGCGATATTCGACCGCTCCGCGCGGTTTGGGCTTAAGCCGATCTGTCGACGGTCACGGGTTGCGATGGTTCGGGGACCGCCGCCTGACATCGTGGACCTTGGTTGGGGTGACAGCAGCGTGCGCGTTTTCGCAGCCATTGGATTGAGCTTCGGGATGCTCGGCGGACTCGCCGGAGCGCACGCGGCGGACTGCCCCGGCAATCCCAATGCGCTCGGCACCAGCCGCGTCCTGACCATCGATCCCCGCCAGTATCCGCGCCTCGGCACCATCCAATATCCCGAGACGCTGCCGCTCGCCGACAAGGAGGTCGTGCTCACCTTCGACGACGGCCCGATGCCGCCCTACACCAACCGCATCCTGGAAACGCTGGCCCACGAATGCGTCAAGGCAAACTATTTCATCATCGGCCGCATGGCGCGGGGCTATCCCGATCTGCTCCGCCGCATCCAGGCCGAAGGCCACGTCATCGGCACCCACAGCGAGAACCATCCGCTGGCGTTCGAACGCATGCCGCCGCGCGCGGTGCAGAACGAGGTCGATCAGGGCATCGCCTCGACCGCCGCCGCGCTGGGCAGTCGCGGCGCGGTCGCGCCGTTTTTCCGCATCCCCGGCCTGCTGCGCGCTGAAAGCGTCGAAGGCTACCTCCGCTCGCGCGGGCTGGTGACCTGGAGCGCCGACATCGCGGCCGACGACTGGAAGCACATTTCGGCGAGCGAGGTGGTCAATCGCACCATGTCCCGGCTCGAGGCCAAGGGCAAAGGCATCATCCTGCTGCACGATATCCAGCCGGCGACGGCGCTGGCGCTGCCCAATCTGCTGCGAGAGCTCAAGCGCCGCGGCTACCGCGTCGTCCAGGTGGCCGCCGCCAGCGCGCCGCGGTCACCGGAGCCGATGGCTGCGAGGCCGCAGCCCCGGGAAGCCTTCGGCGCGCCGAGACCCAATCCGTCGCAAGCGCCGTTGCCCGCCAATCCGCCGGTGGCGGCGCGGCCGGAACCGCCTGCCGGCGCCAGCCCTGTGGCCGGCGCGTTGCCTGAAATCCCGCTGCCGGAGGTTGCCGAACTGCCGCCGCCCGATGCCGCGTCGGCCCACGCC
>JBKKAF010000122.1:0-13386 GCA_046714775.1 Xanthobacteraceae bacterium
GCTGATGACGTCGGGCGGCGTCAGCACGGCCGCCAGCACGAAGGCGCCGACGATGAAATAGCGCAGCTTCTCCCGCAGCGTCTGCGACGTCAAAATGCCGACGCGTCCCAGCAGCGTGAGGATCACCGGCAGTTGGAAAGCGATGCCGAAGGCGAAAATAAGCGCCATGATCAGCGAGAGATATTCGCCGACCTTGGGCAGGAGCGCAATCTCGGCGCCGCCGGCACCCGGGGTCTGTTGCATGCCGAGAGAAAAACGCACCAGCATCGGCATCACCACGAAATAAACCAGCAGGGTGCCGAGCGCGAAGAACACCGGGGTGGCGCACAGATAAGGCAGGAACGCGTTGCGCTCGTGGCGATACAGACCCGGCGCCACGAACATGTAGATCTGCGACGCCACGATGGGAAACGACAGGAACGCCGCACCGAACATTGCAAGCTTGATCTGGGTAATGAAATATTCGAGCAGCGCGGTGTAGATGAACTTGGAATGTTCCGGGCCGGCTATCCAGACGAACGGCCAAACCAGCACGTTATAGATTTCCTTGGCGAAGAAGAAACAGCAAAGGAACATCACGCTGAACGCGGCCACCGCCTTGATCAGGCGCGAGCGCAACTCGATCAGGTGCTCCATCAACGGAGCCTTGGTGGATTCGATGTCTTCGTGGGTCATGCGGGCGCCTTCCCCGCGTCGGATTTGGCGATGCCCACTGGGTCAAGCGTTTTCTGTTGTTCGAGCGCCGGAAGCGGCTCAGCTACAGGCGCCGGTTGGTTTGCGGGCGGCGTGACGGTATCGGTCGAAGGCGCGCTCGCCGCGGGAGCATCAAGTGGCGGGATATCGCCGACCGCTTTTTCGACCTCCTTGCGCGCCTCCTCCATCGGATCGAAGCGCGAATAGTCGCCGGCCTGCGCGGCCATCTGATCCACTTCTTTCTTGAGCTCTTCCAGTTCCGCTTCGCGGATCGCCTCCTGGAACTGGCCTTGGAAGTCCGACGCCATGCGGCGCACCTTGCCGACCCATTGGCCGAGGGTTCGCAGAGCGCCGGGCAATTCCTTGGGACCGATCGCGATCAGCGCGACGATGCCGATGATGATGAGCTCGCCCCAACCGATATCGAACATTGAGCGATCACTCCGAGACAGGCGGCCTTAAACCGGCACGCCTTCTCCGCCTTCCGGACGTCCCGCCGCAGACCGCGCCGGCGTCAGACCGCCTTGCGATTTTCCGGTTGCGGAGCGGCTGCGCCGGTCGCCGCTGGGGTGGTGGTCGTCGTCCCGCCCGGCTGCTGATGGTCGATGGTCTTCATCGAGTCGGGCTTGGCGGCGGCCGCCTCGGCTTCGGCCTTGTCGTCCTCCGACAGGCCCTTCTTGAACGACTTGATGCCCTTGGCGAAGTCGCCCATCAGCTCCGAGATCTTGCCGCGTCCGCCGAACAGCAGCAGCACGACGCCGATCACAAGCAGCCAATGCACCCAACTAAACCCACCCATAAGCAAATCCTCCGAGCCCGACGCCGCGCGGTCCCATGCGCAGCACGGACCCTTGATGTCCGGTGATAGCAGAAACTAGGCGTCCGGAGCGGCAAAAACAAGGGAATCTGCCCACCGGCACAGCCGATCACGGGAATCCGCCGGCCTGTGAAAGCCGTTGCAAAACAGGAGGTTCAGCGGCCTTTCGCCGCATTAACCGAAATGCCGGTCAACGGGCTCGATCAGTCTTCGATGCGCTCGCTCGGCGGCGCCAGGCCGAGGTCTAGATCGCCCGGCTCGAGCGGGTCTTCGTCCTCGCGCAAAGCCGGATCGTCCGACGGCATCGGCACCGAGAAACCGGCCGGAATCCGTCCGTCCAACAGACCGGAGCCCTTCAGCTCCTCCAGCCCCGGCAGATCGTTCAGAGCGTCGAGCCCGAAATGCGAGAGAAACGCCTCGCTGGTGCCGTAGGTCACCGGACGGCCGGGCGCCTTGCGCCGCCCCCGCGGCCGGATCCAGCCGGTCTGCAGGAGCACATCGACCGAACCCTTGGAGGTCGAGACGCCGCGGATGTCCTCGATCTCGGCCCGCGTCACCGGCTGGTGATAGGCGATGATGGCAAGCGTCTCGATCGCCGCACGCGACAGTTTGCGGGTCTCGATCGTCTCCTTGCTCAACAGCCACGACAGATCGTCCGCGGTGCGGAAGGTCCATTTGCCGCCGATGCGCACCAGATTGACGCCGCGCGTCGCATAGTCCTGCTGCAGGCGCGCAAGCGCCGCGCGCACGTCGACGCCCTGCGGCAGCCGGGCCGCCAGGTCCTTTTCATCGAGCGGCTCGGCAGACGCAAACAGCATCGCTTCGAGCAGGCGAAGTTCTTCTGCCCGCGCCTCGGCGGATTTGTCTGGCTCCTCGCGCGGCATGATCTTTCTCGTGGCCAGGCTC
Organism: Xanthobacteraceae bacterium; assembly: GCA_046714775.1. Lineage (GTDB taxonomy): Bacteria > Pseudomonadota > Alphaproteobacteria > Rhizobiales > Xanthobacteraceae > VAZQ01. The sequence goes on from JBKKAF010000122.1 coordinate 2,417, forward strand.
ATCGCTGCGGCCCTCCTGTTCCTATTCCTTGTTTCCCGGTGCGGGCGTCACACTCGCGGCCGCCTGCTCAGCATTATTTTCGCTTGAGCGCTTGCGCACGAAGATCGGCGCGAAGGCCTTCTGCTGATGGATTTCGATCACGCCTTCGCGCACCATTTCCAGCGTCGCCGCCAGGCTGGAGGCAAACACCGTCGCCACCGACGACGGCTCGACCACATAGGCCAGCAGGAACTGGTCGATATTGCTCCAGTCGTGCGACTGCCCGAGCAGCCGCGCGAGGGCCTCGCGCGCTTCGGCCAGCGACCAGACGCTGCGCCTGGCGACACGCACATGGGCGAGCGCGTGCTGCTGCCGTCGCGCCGCGTAGGCCGAGAGCAGGTCATATAGCGTCGCCGACCATTCCGGATGCTTGATATGGGCAATCGGCTCGGGCTGGCCGCGGCGAAAGACGTCGCGGTCGAGTTGCGGGCGGGCGAACAGACGCACGGCCACGTCGCGCACCGCTTCCAGGCGCTTGAGGCGCAGCGCCAGCGCATTCGCCATGTCCTCGGCGCTCTGGCCTTCCGCGGTATTGGTGTCAGGCAGCAGCAAGCGCGATTTGAGGTAGGCGAGCCACGCCGCCATCACCAGGTAGTCGGCGGCGAGCTCCAGCCGCAGCTTGCGCGCCTCCTCGATGAACGTCAGATATTGGTTTGCCAGCGCCAGAATGGAAATCTTGGAGAGGTCGACCTTTTGCTGGCGCGAGAGCGTCAGCAGCAGATCGAGCGGTCCCTCGAAGCCTTCGACATCGACCATCAAGGCCGGTTCGTCGGAGCCTCGCTCCGCCGTCAGGTCGGCCGTGAATTGCATTTCGTCGGGGCTCATGACGTCACCGCGTGCGGCGCTGGAACACGCGCCAGCAGAGCCGCCAGCTCCGCCCGCAAGGCCGCGATGTCGGAGCGATCCGGCGCCTGCCGTCGCTGCAAGGCAGCCTCCGCGCGTTTTGCCGCATCGCCCGCGAGCCGCGGAACCGCGCCCGCCACCGCCTGCATTTCGGCAAAAACGCCGGTGCAATGCAGGACCAGGTCGCAGCCGGCCGCAATCGCGGCCCGCGCGCGCTCACCGATCGGCCCGCTCAGGGCCTGCATGGAAATGTCGTCGCTCATCAGCAGTCCGTGGAACCCGATCCAACCCCGAATCACTTCACCGACCAGAGTGGCCGAAGTCGTCGCCGGATCAATAGGATCGATAGAGCTAAACACCACATGGGCGGTCATCGCGAGCGGCAGGTCGTGGAGCATCCGAAAGGCGGCGAAATCCGTCGCCTGCAGCGCTTCGCGCGACGCATCGACCACCGGCAGCGCCGCATGACTATCGGCGCCGGCGCGCCCGTGGCCCGGCAGATGCTTGACCACCGGCAGGACGCCGCCCGCCAGCGAGCCCTCGGCAGCCGAGCGGGCGATCTCCGCCACCTTTTCGGGCACGTCGCCATAGGCGCGGTCGCCGATGACCGGATCGGCACCGGCCGCCGGCACGTCGGCGAGCGGCAAGCAGTTCACGTCGATCCCGACGGCATGAAGATCGCAGGCGATGAGGCGGGCGCCGAGCCAGGCAGCGCGCAGACCTGAGCTCCGGTCCTGGTCGTAGATCCGTCCATAGGCGGCGCCGGGCGGGTAGCTCGGCCAATGCGGCGGCCCAAGCCGCTGCACGCGGCCGCCCTCCTGGTCGACCAGGATGGGCGCGTCACGCCCCAGCAGATCTCGAAAAGATGACGTCAGACGAGCCACTTGCTGCGGTGTCTCAACATTGCGCTTGAACAGAATGAGGCCCCATGGATCGGCCGCGCGCAGAAACGAGCGCTCGTCGGCTGACAGGGTGGTGCCGCCGATTCCGGAAATGAACGCGCGTGCCGCCATCGGCGCGGACTAGCCCGCGCCGCCGGGAGCGGTCAAGCGTGCGTGGTCAATTGCGCTGGATAATGCACTGGCCGCCCGCGGCTTTCAGGCTGCCGCAAAACCGGGTGGCATCTTCGGAACTGCCGAACGGTCCGACCATGGCGCGGTAGAACGTTCCCTTCTCGCCGAGATCGGCCCGCCGCACCAGTGCCTGCCGCCCGCCGAGCACGCCCGGGAACTTGCCCTGCAGGCTGCGAAACGAGGCCTGTGCTTCGGCTTCGCTTCGCTGCGAGGAAACCTGCACCACGTAGCTACCGGTCGCGCTCGCAGCAGCATTGGGCGAAATTCGCGTCGGCGCCGGCGTAACCGCGGCAGAGCGCGGCGCGGGCGGCAACGGCTCGGCCGCCTCATTGGCCTGCGGGTTGAGCGACAGCGGACTATTGCGCGACGGCGCTGCCGCACGCTGCGGTGTCGTCGCACGCGCGGCCGGCGCGGCCGATGACTGTGCGGCCGGAGGTGTCAGGGCCTGAGCAGGAGCCGGCGGGAACGGACTAGCCGGCGTGGCGGCCGCCCTGGCCTCGCTGCCGTCCGGCCGGATGGTGACCGTGCGGACTCGCTTGGGTTCACCGGGCGCCGCAGTGGCGGGTGCGGCCGGCTGCGCAGAAGCGGCGGCCGGCATTTGCGAAGGCGCCACCGGCGCCGCAAGCACGACGCGTGGGGCCGAAGCTCCCGGGTCCTTCAGCGCGACCGGCTGTTCCTCACGGGATACCACGCGCTCAGGCGCGCCGCTGCCGCCGACACGGTCCTGGATGACTTTGCCCGCCTGGGAATCGCCTGCGGCGGCAATCTTGCTCGGCGTCTTGTCGGCTGCGATGACCGGCGGAGCCTCCAGGCGCGACGGATTGGCGTACCAGGTGCGATAACCGTAGGCGGCGCCGGAGCCCACCATGGCGCAGCCTATGAGAACGACCGCGGTGACCATTCCACCGCGCCGGCGCGCACGCGGCGCATCGTCATAGATCTCCTCGTCGTGCGCCGCCGCCTGCGGTGCGGCGTTATAGTGGGAATCGCCCTGATAGCCGTCCTGCGACTGCTCGTAACCGTCGTCGTGCGCAGGCGCTTGCTGAACAGGGTTGTCGTATTGCCTATCGTCGTAACGATCGTCCGCATGCTGATACTCATAGCGAGGATCGGCAGCAGCGCCGCGCGGAGCAAACTCATCGGCGGATGGCGAATACGGAGGTTCGTTATTCCGATAGCCGGAATGCGGCGTAAAATAGCGATCGCCGGGCGCCTGATCATAGGGCCGGTCGGAGGCAGCGGCCGGCTGGCGCCAATCTGCGCTCGCGGGCAAGCCGTGCCCGCCATGCTGCGCATCGCGCGCGGGAGCGCCCTGCGCCCTGCCCCGCCCGAGTTCCGCGAATGGATCATTCTGGCCGATCAGGCGCGCAAGTTCGGCCAGCGGATCGCTAGCGGCGCCAGCATCGCCCGCTGCCGGCGCTGCGGGGCGCCGATACGGCTCGTTCGTCCGATAGGCTCGTACTGTATTGTCGTCCGCCATACTGATCCCGTTCCGGTTCTGACGTCGCACTCGGCCGGTATGCTTAAACCGTCGACCGCGGTCCTTCGCGCCCAACGGCACCGAGCGAGATCAACGCATCTCCTCAGGCGCCTCGACGCCGAGCACAGCAAGCCCGGAGGCGATAACGGTGACAACGCCTTGTACCAAAGCAAGGCGAGCCGAGGTCATTAATGGATCATTCTGGATAATGAAGCGTAAATGTGGCGCGTCTTTGCCGCGGTTCCACTGGGCGTGGAAATCGCTGGCAAGATCATACAAATAAAAGGCAATTCGGTGCGGCTCGTGGGCAATTGCGGCCGCTTCGACGACTCTCGGAAAAAGCGCCAACCGCCGCATCAAACCGAGTTCGCCGGGATCGTCCAGGCGCTCGAGCGGAGCTGCGGCAAGCGCCGCGGCGCGGGCTTTCGAGTCCGGGGGCAGCCCAGGCACGGTCTCCCGCGCGTTGCGGAAGACCGATTGGCCGCGGGCATGGCCGTACTGCACGTAGAACACCGGATTGTCGCGCGACTGCTCGATCACCTTGGCAAGGTCGAAATCCAAGACCGCGTCATTCTTGCGGTAAAGCATCATGAAACGCGCGGCATCGCGCCCAACCTCGTCGACGACTTCGCGCAAGGTCACGAATTCGCCCGAGCGCTTGGACATCTTCACCGGTTCGCCGGCGCGGAACAGTTTGACCAGCTGCACGATCTTAACGTCGAGCTCGGCTTTGCCGCCGGTGATCGCTTTGACCGCGGCCTGCACGCGCTTCACGTAGCCGCCGTGGTCGGCGCCCCACACGTCGATCAAGGTGCGGAAACCGCGCTCGAACTTCGAGCGGTGATAGGCCACGTCGGAAGCGAAATAGGTGTAGCCGCCGTCCGATTTGCGCAGCGGGCGGTCGATGTCGTCACCGAATTCCGTCGAGCGGAACAGGGTCTGGTCGCGATCCTCCCAGTCCTCGATCGCCTGGCCTTTCGGCGGCGGCAGGCGTCCTTGATAGATCAGGCCCTTGGCGCGCAGCTCCTCGATCGTGGCTTCCACCGCGCCGCCATTGTTCTCCGACAGCGAGCGCTCGGAGAAGAACACGTCATGTTTGACGTTGAGCGCCGCCAGATCGCCGCGGATCTCGACCATCATCGCCTCGATCGCCCGCGCTCGCACCTGCGGCAGCCATTCGCTTTCCGGCATCTGTTCGAGCGCGTCGCCGAATTCCGACAACAACGCTTCTCCCACCGGCTTCAGATAATCTCCCGGATAAAGTCCTTCCGGAATCTCCCCGATGTCCTCCCCAAGCGCCTCGCGGTAGCGAAGGAAGGCCGAGCGCGCGAGCGTATCGACCTGGGCGCCGGCGTCATTGATGTAATATTCGCGGGTGACCTTGAATCCGGCGAACGCCAGCAAAGTGGCGAGCGCGTCGCCGAACACCGCCCCGCGGCCGTGGCCGACATGCATCGGGCCGGTCGGATTGGCGGAGACATATTCGACATTGACCGGCGCGCCCTGCCCGACGGCGCTGCGTCCATAGTCGGGCCCCGCGCTCAAGACCGTGCGCAAGGCTTCGCGCCAGGCCTGCGGCTTGAGCGTCAGGTTGATGAAGCCTGGGCCGGCAATGTCGACCTTCTCGATCAGCGGCTCGCCGCGAAGCTTCGCGGCGATGGCGTCCGCCAGTTCGCGCGGCTTCTTGCCTGCATCCTTCGCCAGCACCATGGCGGCATTGGTCGCCATGTCGCCGTGTGACGCCTCGCGCGGCGGCTCGACCACGATGCGGGATTGATCGATGCCGGACGGCAGCACGCCGTCTGCGATCAAGGCGTCGTTGACCGCGCGCACCTTGTCGAGCACGACGGCGAAGATGTTTTTAGCGGGATCGCTCATTGGGGCTTTGCTTGGGGGGAGGCGCGATAGTCAAAACAGTTGCGATGCAATCTCTATCTATCCTGCGCACCGTGGAAGACGGCAACGACAGCCATCTCATCAATATCGGTGTTGATTGTGTAGACCATGATGTACGGCAGACCGGGCACCCACCACCCACTCATACGTGCCAGGAGCTCTCCCGACATGACCCATATACGGAAAGCGGCCGAGCCGTGCGGCGCTTTCGAGAATTCGATCAATCACTGAATCTGCCGAGCGCGGCCGGTCTTTTGCGACCCATGCATATATCCGGTCGAGATCATCGTACGCTGCCTCACGAACAATGACCTTCATGCTTTCCTTTGCATAAAACGCCCGCGCACTTCGTCTAGCGTAAGAAATTTTGGATTCGGATCAGCGAGTCGCCTGTTCACTTCCTCTACCTGTTCATCCGTGATGTGGTACGGGCTCGCGTCCTGCTCTTCCATTTCAGTCAATACGCGCGCCGCATCCCTCTGCCGCTCTTGCGGCCAGGTTAAGACGCGAGCGAGGACTTCTTTCACCTGATCGTTTGTCATGACACCTGTATAGCACATCCCTCAGCGGCGCACGGCTGGAATACCGCGAGGCGACCGCCGCCTAACGCAATTCCCGTGGCGAGTCAAAGCGCTGCCGATAGCAGCGCTCAGCCGCCGGCCATATGGTGCTTGGCGTAGTGCGCCGCGATCGCATCGCTGGTGGTCAGCCACACGCCCTCGTGCTTCGCCACATAGTCGAGCGCCCGTTCGAGATATTTTTGGCGGAACGGCTGGTTGATGATGAACGGGTGCAGGCAAAGCGCCATCACGCGTCCTGACTTCTCGCCGTCCTTATAAAGCTGATCCACCTGGTCGACGACCATCTGATAGAAGTCCTCGCCCGACAGGCTCTTGCCGACGAACATCGTCACGTCGTTGAGCTCGATGGAATAAGGCACCGACATCATGCCCGGTATGGTCAATGGAAAGGGCTGGTCATCGGCGCACCAGTCGAGGACGTAGCTGAGACCAAGCTCCTTCAAGAGCCCGGGCGTCTCGAACGTCTCGCTGAGCGCCGGTCCGAGCCAGCCTTTGATCTGGTGGCCGGTGGCGCGTGCGATCGTCTCGACCACCTCCTTCAGATAATTCCGCTCCTGTTCCGTGGTCATGCCGGCCTGAAAGGTGGAATTGTTTTTCCCGTGGGCGAGCCACACCCATTTACGCTCTTTGCCGGCCTCTATGATCTGCGGGTAAAGCCGGCAAACATCGGCGTTCAGCAGCACCGAGGCCGGCAGCTTGTATCGGTCGAGCGCCTCGATCATCCGCCAGATGCCGACGCGGACGCCGTAATCGCGCCAGCCATAATTCAGCGGATCGGGCTTGAGCATGGCCGTGCCGGTGAAGATGCTGGTGGACGGCTTGTCGACTTCGTAATGCTCGATGTTCAAGCCGACGTAGAACGCCACGCGCGCGTCGTTCGGCCAGTTGATCGGCGGCCGCTGCGTGATCGGGGAATAGTCGTAAAGCTGATTGTCCATCACCTTCTCCCTTTCCCAGCCGCCACAGGACGTCAATCACGCATTCCCATGCGGGCGCTGGCGCAGCCACGCAGCGATTTCCGCCACGTCTTTGACGTCGCCATATTTGGCCTGGATGTCGAACAGGCTTTGATCATGAGCCGCCTGCGACCGGTCGCCCACGGCCTCACGCGCAACGATCGGGCGAAATCCGTATTGCACGGCATCGACGGCCGAGGCGCGCACGCATCCGCTCGTGGTACAGCCGGTGATGATCAAGGTGTCGACGCGCCGCGATTGCAGCCGCGACACCAGGTCGGTGCCGAAAAAGCACGACGCATATTTCTTGTTGAAGACGGAATCGCTGTCCTGCCGTTTCAGGCGCGGGTCGAGCTCCACCACCTCCGAGCCCGCGGTCAGCGAAAATAGCCCGCTCATCTTGCGGCCCCAGACGCCGGAGTCGCGGCAGTCCGCTTCTTCGTAGCTGACTATGGAAAAGAACGCCGGAGCGTCCGCCCGCCGGCCTGCATCAAGCAATAGATTGATCTGCTCGATCTGCGCATCGAGATTGGCGCCAAGCGGAAGGCTCGCGTCCGTGAAAGCCCGCATGATATCGACCACGAGAATAGCAGGCGTTTCGCCGAATCCCATTTCTTTGCCGAAGCCGCGTTGTTGGAAGAAAGCGGCGTCGTCGTTGCGGGGGGCTTTGGTCATCGTTAACTCTCACTCAAATGAACAGGGTATTCAGAATAGCCGCAAGGCCACGCATCGGCAATTGCGCCTGGCTACCGCAATTCCGGGGTCGATTTGAAAAGCCGCGCATGTTCGACGAGCGCATAGCGGTCGGTCATTCCAGCGATGAAATCGGCGATGCGGCGCATGTTTGCGGCCCCGTCTCCAATGCCGGTCTCATGCACCCGTTCGAGCGGCATGTCGCCGGGGTGTCCGACATAGTGAGCAAACAAGTCGCATACCACATCCTCCGCTTCTCTCATGATGCGGGCGATGCGCGGGTGCCGGTACATGCGCGGATAGAGAAAGTCCTTGATGGCGCGGTCGGCCTCCGCCATCGCCGGCGAGAAGGCGGCCACGGGTCCCTGCGCATGCCGCACCGCGTCGGCCGAACCGGGAGAGAGTTGGCGCAGGCGCCGGCCTGTTTCCGCGATCAGGTCATCGATCAGCCGGGTGATCAGCCGCCGCACCAGCTCATGCACCAGGCGACCGGCATCGATCGCGGGAAGCCGCTGCCGGATTTCATCGACGATGACATGAATGAGCGGCACTTCGGCGATATCGTCGAGCGTGAACAAATCCGCGCGTAGGCCATCGTCGATGTCGTGCGCGTCATAGGCGATATCGTCGGCCAGCGCGGCAACTTGCGCTTCAACGCTGGCAAAGGTCCATAATTCGAGATTCTGCTTTGCGGCATACAAAGTGATGGCATGGGGAATTCCCCGTTCGCGAAAGCGCGCAACCGGATTGCCAGCGCGATCGGTCAGCGGCCCGTTGTGTTTGACCAGGCCTTCCAGCGTCTCCCATGACAGATTGAGACCGTCGAAGGCGCCGTAATGCCGCTCGAGCTCGGTCACGACCCGCAGCGTCTGGGCGTTGTGGTCGAAGCCGCCGGATGCCGCAAGGCAGCGGTCGAGCGCCCGCTCGCCGGCGTGACCGAACGGCGGATGGCCGAGATCGTGGGCGAGCGCCAGCGCCTCGGCGAGATCCTCGTCCAGGCCAAGCGCGCGCGCGAGCGAGCGGGCGATCTGGGCGACCTCGAGGGTGTGGGTCAGGCGGGTGCGGTAATGGTCGCCCTCGTGAAAGACGAAGACCTGGGTCTTATGGGCGAGCCGGCGGAACGCGCTGGCGTGGATGATGCGGTCGCAATCGCGACGGAAGGCGCTGCGGGTCGGACTCGGCGGTTCCGGATGCAGCCGGCCGCGGCTATTGCCCGGATCGGACGCAAACGGGGTGCGGGCGCTCGCTTTCTCAACCGCCATGCTCTACCGTCCGCCGATTGACCAAAGCCTTGGGCGTACTTAACTATTGCACGAGCCTCCTGGCAACGAGGCCGGACAGGACTATGGAATGGACCATGTGACAGTCACCCACCGGGCCGCGCGGCGGATCGGCGAGATCCTGTTGCGCGAGCCGCCCGGCACCATGCTGCGCGTGAGCGTGGAAGGCGGTGGCTGCTCCGGCTTTCAATACAAGTTCGACATGGACCGGGCGCAGGCCACCGACGACGTGCTGATCCGGCAGGACGGCGCCACGGTGCTGATCGACCCGGTGTCGCTCGGCTATCTCGCCGGATCCGAGATCGATTTCGTCGACGATTTGATGGGCGCCGCATTCCGCATCAACAACCCGAAGGCCACCGCCTCCTGCGGCTGCGGCACCAGCTTCGCGCTCTGACGTCTCCTTCCTGACCGCCAACCGTAGGTTACAATCGCAAGCTGCGGCGGCAACGGCGCGCACCTTCTTGATCTTGGATAGATTCCCGCAGACTTAGGACCGCCGCCATGGCAAGGTCCGACTCTGGCCGCAGGCCCATAAAGAGGCCGGTTCAAAACCAAAACGCAGGGGGGAAATATGCTCCGACACATTCTCATTGCGCTGCTGGTTGGCGCGGCCGCGCTGTTCGGCGCACCGGCCGGCGCCCAGGACTGGCCGCAACGGCCGGTGAAGATCTTGGTGATGGCCGCTCCCGGCGGGCTTCCCGACATGGTGGCGCGCGTGGTCGCCAAGCATCTGACGGTCTCGCTCGGCCAGCCGGTGGTGGTGGAGAACCGGCCCGGCGCCGGCGGCAATATCGCGGCGCTCGCCGTGGCCAAGGCTGCGCCAGACGGCCACATGCTGCTGCTCACCGGCAACAACCAGGCGGTCAACCCGACGCTCTTGCCCAATCCGGGCTTCGACTACGATCGCGATCTGACGCCGGTGAGTATGGTCGCCGAGGCCAACATGCTGCTGGTCGCGACGCCATCGCTGCCGGTCAAAAACATCACGGAGCTGGTGGCGCTGGCCAAGCAGCAGCCGAACGCCATCCAGGTCGCGATATCGCCGATCGGCACGCCCAATCATCTGGGCGCCGAATTGCTGACGCAGATGGCCGGCATCGAGCTCGGGATCATTCCTTATACCGGCATCGGCGTCGCCACCCCCGACCTGCTGGCCGGCCGCGTGCACTTGGCGATCAGCGCCATCCCGTCAGTGCATCCCCATGTCGTGGCGGGAACCCTGAAGGCGCTCGCGGTGACGCGAAAGGCGCGCTCACCGTTTGCGCCGGACATCCCGACCGCAGGTGAATCCGGACTGCCGGGTTTCGACCTCAATGCCTGGGTCTGCATCATGGCGACCGGCGGCACTCCGGCTCCGATCATTCAGCGGCTGAACGACGAGATCCGCAAGATCATGGCGCTCCCTGAGGTGCGCGAGAGTTTCGCCAAGCAGGGTGCCGAACCCTCGACCATGTCGCCCGCCGAACTCGGCGCCTACATCAAGGCCGAGTCGGTCAAATGGGCCGCGGTGCTCAAGAATGCCAAGGTGAAACAGTGATCAAGATCACCCCGTTGATGCGCGATCTGGTCGGCAAGGCGCTGGCCGACGGCGTGCCGTGCCTGATCGGCACTGCCTCGAAAACCGGGCATCCGCAAATCAGTCCAAAAGGCAGCCTGGCGGTGTTCGACGAGCAGACGCTTTGCTACTGGGAGCGCAGCCACCGCTCGTCCAAGGCTCATATCGGCGACAACCCGCGGGTCGTGGTCTATTATCGCAATTACGCCCGCGCCAAGGAAATGCCGTTCCGCGCCGGAGCGCTGCGTTTTCACGGCACCGCGCGCATCGTTGAAAGCGGGCCGGAGCGCGACCGCGCCTGGGAATTGACGGTGCCGATCGAACAGGAAAAGGACCCAGACAAGACCGGCGTCGCAGTGCTCATCGATGTGGACTTGGTCGAGGAGTTGTCCGGAACTGTTCTGATGAAGCGCGACGCGTAGTTCCGGCCGCGCCGGGTTGGCGCTACTCCGCCGCCACGACCTTTGGCCGCTCGTGCTCCGGCACTTCTTCCAACTGCGGCTCCAGCCGACGCTTGAGCATGCGGTCGAAGCGGTCGAGATAGATGTAAACGACCGGCGTGATGAACAGG
>JBKKAF010000123.1:0-6757 GCA_046714775.1 Xanthobacteraceae bacterium
CCGTGCCCGGCTCCGGCAAGGACGGCCGCGTCACCAAGGGCGACATGATGGCGGCGATCGAGCGCGCTGCTGCGGCGCCCACCCCGGTTGCCGGCGTGACCGCGGCGCAGATGCGCGCGCCGTCGCCCGCCGACGATGCCGTGCGCGAAGAGCGCGTGAAGATGACGCGGCTGCGCCAGACCATCGCGCGCCGGCTGAAGGAGGCGCAGAACACCGCCGCCATGCTGACGACCTTCAACGAGGTCGACATGAGCGCGGTCATGCATCTGCGCAGCCAATACAAGGACATGTTTGAGAAGAAGCACGGCGTGAAGCTCGGCTTCATGGGCTTCTTCGTGCGCGCTTGCGTGCAGGCGTTGAAGGAAATCCCCGCGGTCAATGCCGAAATCGACGGCGCCGACATCGTCTACAAGAACTATTACCACATCGGCGTCGCCGTCGGCACCGACAAGGGCCTGGTGGTGCCGGTGATCCGCGATGCCGAGCGCAAATCGCTGGCGGACGTCGAGAAGGCAATCGCCGATTTCGGCCGCCGCGCGCGCGACGGCGCGCTCAAGATCGAGGACATGCAGGGTGGCACCTTCACCATCAGTAACGGCGGCGTCTACGGCTCACTGATGTCGACGCCGATTCTCAACGCGCCGCAATCCGGCATCCTCGGCATGCACAAGATCCAGGAACGCCCGGTGGCGATCGCCGGCAAGGTCGAGGTGCGGCCGATGATGTATCTCGCGCTCTCTTACGACCACCGCATTGTCGACGGCCGCGAGGCGGTGACGTTCCTGGTGCGGGTGAAGGATATCCTGGAAGATCCGGCGCGGCTGGTGATCGATTTGTAGTTGTCACTTTCCCTCCCCCTGAAAAGAGGGAGGGTCGCCGAGCAGAGCGAGGTGGGGTGGGGGTCAACCAGCCCCATCGCCTCGACCCCCACCCGGCGCGACGCTTGCGCGTCTCGCCGCGCTCCCCCTTGCAGGGGGGATTAGGTAGCGGAGCAGTTGATGCCTCAATACGACCTCATCGTCATCGGTAGCGGGCCCGGCGGCTATGTCTGCGCCATCCGCGCCGCCCAGCTTGGCATGAAAGTGGCGGTGGTCGAGAAGGACAAGACCTTCGGCGGCACCTGCCTCAATGTCGGCTGCATTCCGTCGAAGGCGCTGCTGCACGCCTCCGAACTGTTCGAGGAGGCCGGCGAGAAATTCGCCAAGATGGGCATCGGCGTGGGCAAGCCGAAGCTCGATCTCGCCGCCATGATGAAATTCAAGGACGAGGGCGTCGATGGCAACGTCAAGGGCGTCGCCTTCCTGCTCAAGAAGAACAAGATCGACACCTTTCAGGGCATCGGCCGCATCGCGGCGCCGGGCAAGGTTGAGGTCAAGGGTCCCGGCAAGAGCCAGACGCTCGAGACAAAAAATATCGTCATCGCCACCGGCTCCGACGTGGCGCGGCTCAAGGGTATCGAGATCGACGAGAAGCGCATCGTGTCGTCCACCGGTGCGCTCACCCTCGACAAGGTGCCGGAGCGGCTCCTGGTGGTGGGCGCAGGCGTGATCGGACTCGAGCTCGGCTCGGTCTGGCGCCGGCTCGGCGCCGAGGTGATGGTGGTCGAATTCCTCGACCGCATCCTGCCCGGCATGGACACGGAAGTGTGCAAGCAGTTCCAGCGCCTGCTCGACAAGCAGGGCATAAAATTCCGGCTGTCGTCCAAGGTCACCGCGGTCGATGCGTTGGGCAAACGGCTAAAGGCGAGCGTGGAGCCGGCCGCGGGCGGCGCGGCTGAAACGATCGAGGCCGACGTGGTGCTGGTGGCGATCGGGCGCGTGCCCTACACCGACGGGCTTGGGCTCGACGCCGTCGGCGTCAAGACCGATTCCAAGGGCCGCGTGGTGGTCGATGCGCATTACGCCAGCAATGTCGCCGGCATCTATGCCATCGGCGACGTGATCGCCGGCCCGATGCTGGCGCACAAGGCGGAGGACGAAGGGGTCGCGGTGGCGGAAATTCTGGCCGGGCAGGCCGGGCACGTGAATTACGACGCGGTGCCCAACGTGATCTACACGTTTCCCGAGATCGCCTCGGTCGGGAAATCCGAGGAGGAACTGAAGGACGCGGGCGTGGCCTACGCGGTCGGCAAGTTTCCGTTCACCGCCAACGGCCGCGCCAAGGTCAATCTCACCACTGATGGCTTTGTGAAGATCTTGGCCGACGCCAAGACCGACCGCGTGCTCGGCGTACACATTCTCGGGCCCGACGCCGGCAACATGATCGCGGAAGCCGCGGTCGCGATCGAGTTCGGGGCGGCGGCCGAGGACATCGCCCGTACCTGCCACGCCCATCCGACGCTCACCGAGGCGGTCAAAGAGGCCGCGCTGGCGGTCGGCAAGCGGGCCATCCACATCTGACGCGCCGGAAAGCGCCCTGCCAGGCAAACAGGCTCAGCGAGCCTTTTTTGCCGGCTCTTTTGCCTTCTTCGCCGCCTCTTTGGTCGTCGCCGGCTGTTTTGGGGCCGCGGTTTTCGCCGGCTGTTTTGCGGCCGCGGTCTTCGCCGGCTGTTTCGTGGCCGCGGGTTGCGGTTCGGCGGCTTCCCTCGCCAGCCGCAAGGCGCGCAGGCGCTCGGCATTGGCGCGAACGGCAAGCTTTTCGGCCTCGTATTCCTTCATCGCCAACGCGCCATCGCGGGCGCGTTCTTCCTTCTTCGAGGCAATTGCCGCCCGTTGCTGGGCATCCTTGATCGCTGGCATCGTCTATCCTCCGTCATCCTCTCGATTGTTTACATATCACGATGGGGCGTCTTCCAAAAACGAAACCCCGCGACTGGTAAACCAGACGCGGGGCTCGGCACCACAAGCTTTGCCAGTACATCCGTGGTCAAAGCGCTATGGCCGTCGGCGCAGCCGATTAGACGGCGCGCAGATTCTCCGCGGCAGACTTGCCGGTCCGTTTGTCCGCAACGACGTCGAAGGTCACTTCCTGGCCCTCGTTGAGGCTGCTCATGCCGGCGCCCTCGACCGCGCTGATATGAACGAAAACGTCCTTGCCACCATCGGCCGGCTGAATGAAGCCGAAGCCCTTTTGGCCGTTAAACCACTTAACAGTTCCCTTGTTCATGGGAGGTCGTCCTTTAAGTACGTGTGTCTATAGACTGCGCATTAACGCAGCCGGTTCGTTCGAGATTTTGGGGAGAAGGTCGTTAGTCAGGCGCGCTTTCGCGGCGAGGCCAAGTCGTTCGGCCGAAACTCGATGCCAGGTAGATAGGCGTCACACCGTCATTCCACAAGGGCCAAGGCCCCGGGGCGGACGATTTAATTCAACCGGCACGAATCGTGGCTAACCGACTTCCAATCCGTCAAGCACCCGGCCGGCGCAGCATTGGCTCCTTCTCCCTCCCCTGGAAGGGGAGGGGTGACCAGCGATGCCATCAAAATGCCCCCACCCGACCGCTCGCTGCGCTCACGGCCACCCTCCCCGCAAGCGGGGGAGGGAAGACGTCAAAACAAATGCACCGCATGCGGCGCGACCATCGCAATGCCCATGAAACCGAGCCCGAGCGCCGCCAGCCCGCAAGAGATCCACGCCAGAACGATCATGCCGGTGATGACAGTCGCCGACGCCAGCACGATGCCGATCTGGAACGCGGCCGACGCCACTTCGTAGTGATGATACTTGGCCATGGCGTCGTCGCGCTTGACCTGCGCGTCGAGCGCGCGCTTGGCCAGCTCCTCGCTGCCTTCGCCCAGCTCCTCGCCGTGCGGACCTTTCTTCGGCTCCGAACGGTAGCGCGCCGCGGCCTGCTTCCAGAATTCGAGCTGCTTGCCCTGCGCGGCCTTCAGGCCGTCGTGGCTGGTGCCCACTGTGCCGACCGTCATCTCCTGCGCCGCCGTTTCCACCAGCGTGCGGCGGATGGTCTTGGCCTGGAAGAAAGCCCACAGATTCGATGCCTCGACATTGTAGCTGAGCGCCGCTGTCTGCGCGCTCTTGCCGAGCGTTTCGGAGAAGGCGAGAAACAGCGCGATCACCGAAATCAGCAGCGCGATCCTCTTGTTGGTGGATTCGCCGCCATGCGGCTTGCCGCCATGGCCGTCCTCGTGTTTGAGCTGGTGTTCGACCTCGTGCTGGACCGCATGCACGCCATGGCTTGCCATGACTGTCCTCCCTTATTGTTCGGGCGGACGGTGTAGCGATCCGAGGCGGTTGTGCAAGGGGAGACGCCGCCGCCGCGGCTTGTCACAAGCCGGTCACGCGCGCGGATGGGTGCTGCGGTAGACCTCAAGCAGGCGCTCGGTGTCGACCGCGGTGTAAATCTGCGTGGTGGACAGCGAGGCGTGGCCGAGCAATTCCTGGATCGCGCGCAGATCGCCGCCGCGCGCCAGCAGATGGGTGGCAAAGGAGTGCCGCAGCGCATGCGGCGTGGCGCTGTCGGGCAGCCCGAGCGCGCCGCGCAGCCGCTGCATGGCAAACTGCACGATGCGCGGCGACAGCGGCCCGCCTCTGGCGCCGACGAATAGCGGGCCATCGACAGTCAGCGTCAGCGGGCAAAGCGCAACATAGTCGGCGACCAGTTCGAGCACGTGGCGCAGCACTGGCACCATGCGGGCCTTGTTGCCTTTGCCGATGACGGTGATGACGTCGCCCTTGTCGGGTTTCGGCACGTCCATGCGTTTGAGCGACAGCGCCTCGGAAATGCGCAGCCCGGAACCGTACAGCAGCGCCAGCACAGCGGCGTCGCGGGCGAGGATCCAGGGCTCACGCTCCTCGCCGGCGCGCAGGTCGACGTCGGCGATGCGCCTGGCGGCGGCGATGGCGAGCGGCTTGGGCAGTGTCCTGGACAGTTTAGGCGCGCGCACCGCGGATAGCGCGCCGACCTTGCCGCGGCCGTTGCGCTCCAAAAAGCGCGCGAAGGAGCGCGCACCGGCAAGCCCGCGCATCAGCGAGCGGCTGCCCACGCCGGCGGCGCGCCGCGCGGCCATGAAGGCGCGCACGTCGGCCGGCCCGAGCCGCGACAGGGTGGCGAGCGTCAGCTTGCCGCCGAGATGTTGGGAGAGGAAGGCGAGGAACTGGCTGACATCGCGGGTATAGGCCTCGACCGTGTTGGGCGACATCCGCCGCTCGGCGGCGAGCGACGCCCGCCAGCGCGCCACCTCGGCCGCGACATCGGCGGCGGCGAACGGCAGGGCATCGTCTTTTGGCTTCGGCGTGGTCATCGATGCTCGGAATCAAAGGTGGCGATCAACTTGACACCGCCTGCATAATCGCACCCGCTTCGTTAGCCTACCCTTAAGCCGAGAATCGGCCCGATCCCATGGCCAAACGCGTCGTCGATGTGCTGGTGCCGGTCGCTCTCGACCAGACCTATTCCTACCGGGTGCCGGACGGAGTGGATCTGGCGCCAGGCGATATCGTCAGCGTGCCGCTCGGCCAGCGCGCGGCGACCGGCGTGGTCTGGGCCGAAAATCCCACGCCCAATCCGCGTCTCGACAACCGGCTCAAGGACGTCGAGGAAAAGCTCGATCTGCCGCCGCTCAAGCCGGAGCTGCGCAAATTTGTCGACTGGGTGTCCGGCTACACGCTCGCTCCGCGCGGCATGGTGCTGCGCATGGCGCTGCGCATGGGGGAAAATCTCGGCGCCGAGCGGCTGCGCATCGGCGTGCGGCTCGTGGGTCCGCCGCCGCAGCGCATGACGCCGGCGCGCCGGCGCGTTCTCGCGCTGCTTGCCGACGGGATGCTGCGCAGCAAGGGCGAGACGGTGGCGGAGGCCGGCGTCAGCGCCGGGGTGATCGACGGCCTGATCGACGAAGGCGCGCTGGAGACGGTGGTGCTGCCGCCCGACCCGGTCGCGCCCGCGCCCGATCCGGAATTTGCGCAATTCGACGCCACGCCGGCGCAACGCAACGCAGCCGACGCCTTGCGCGCCACCGTCATGCAAGGCGGCTATTCGGCGAGTTTGATCGACGGCGTCACCGGCTCCGGCAAGACCCAGGTCTATTTCGAGGCGGTGGCGGAAACCGTGCGGCGCGGGCGGCAGACGCTGATCCTGATGCCGGAAATCGCGCTCACCGCCCAGGTGCTCGACCGCTTTGCGGAACGCTTCGGCGTGCGCCCGGCGGAATGGCATTCGCAACTGTCGCCGCGCAAGCGCGCGCGTACCTGGGCGGCGGTGGCGGCGGGCGAGGTGAGCGTGGTGGTGGGGGCGCGCTCGGCGCTGTTTTTGCCCTATGCCGATCTCGGACTGATCGTGGTCGATGAGGAGCACGATCCGGCCTACAAGCAGGAAGACGGCGTGCGCTATCACGCCCGCGACATGGCGGTGGTGCGCGCCAATGTGGCGCAAATTCCGATCGTGCTGGCTTCGGCCACGCCGTCGGTGGAAACCGAAGTCAATGCCCGGCGCGGACGTTACAAGCGCATCTCGCTGCCGGAACGCTTCGGGGGCCAGCAGGAGCCGTCGATCGAGGCCATCGATCTCAAGCGCGAGGGCCCGCCGCGCGGCCGGTTCATCTCGCCGCGGCTCGCGGAAGCGGTGAAGACCGCGCTCGAGCGCGGCGAGCAGGCGCTGCTGTTCCTCAACCGCCGCGGCTTCGCGCCGCTGACGCTGTGCAGCGCCTGCGGCCATCGCATGGGGTGTCCCAATTGCGACGCCTGGCTGGTTGATCACCGCTTCAGGCGGCGGCTGGTCTGTCATCACTGTGGCTATGCGATGCCGTCGCCGGAGCAATGTCCGAAATGCGAGACGAAGGGCAGCTTCGTCGCGGTCGGTCCCGGC
>JBKKAF010000124.1:0-9294 GCA_046714775.1 Xanthobacteraceae bacterium
CCACCGCCCCGAGCAACCGCTGCGCCGGATCGACGACATAGAGTTCGTAGAAGCGGTCCGGTAAATCGGGGGTTTCGCGCATATAGTCGATGGTCTGGCCGACCGTCCAAGACGGTGAAACGGCGATGAAATCGGTCTGCATGCGCCGCCCGGCCGCATTGTCCGGGTAGTCGAGACTGCGCGCCAACGCGACCCGTTCGAGTGCCGGAAGATGTTCGAGGATTTCCGCCTGCTCGTCCTTCGGCAGGTTTTCGAGGATGGCGACCGCGTCGTCGGAATCGAGCTCGCGCACGCCCTCGGCGACGGTCTCGGCCGGCAGCTCTTCGAGGATTTCCTCGCGGACCGTATCGTCGACCTCGATCAGGGCGGTGAAGTCGAAGTCCTGCCCCATTAGCTCGACCAGCCGGCCGCGCAGGTCAGAGTCGAGCGCCTCGATCAGGTCGCCGAGATCGGCTTCGTGCAGGTCGCTGACGAGTTCGCGCAATGCCACGGTATCGCCCGCGCTGACCGCCTGCGCGACCCGTTCGACAAAATCCTCGCGCAGCGCGCCGTCCTCGCTGCGCACGAACACAGGTTCCGTCGTGGCGGTTTGTTCGATCATGCCGGGCCTTATCGCTCTCCCTGCACTAAGCGTGGCATTGCGGCAACGCATTAGTACTAATCGGAAGTTAACCACATGATTAGCATTGCATTAAGTTGCCTGCCCCTACTGTTGCCCTACTGTCCGGACCTTCAATCCGGAACCAGAAATCCGGACCTGACGACAGTTGGAGTGCATGGGGGGCATGCGCAACATTTTCGCGGCGCCTTGTCTGTTGGCTTGCGTCATCGCGGCGGGGCCGGCAGTCGCAGCGGATTGCCCCGGCAATCCGGAGGCGCTCGGCGTCAGCCGCACGCTGGTGATCGATCCGGCCGAACACAATCGCCTGGGCGGGTTCCAATACTCCGAATCGCTGCCGCTGGCCGACAAAGAGGTCGTGCTGACCTTCGACGATGGCCCGCTGCCGCCCTACAGCAATCGCATCCTCGACGTCCTGTCTTCGGAATGCGTGAAGGCGACATTTTTCGTCGTCGGGCGCATGGCGCGCAGCTTCCCGTCGCTGGTGCGGCGCACCCATGATGACGGACACACGATCGCCAATCACAGCCAGAATCATCCCTTCACCTTTCACAAGATGACGGTCGATCAGGCCGCTCAGGAGATCGAGGACGGTTTCGCCTCTTTGCGGGCCGCACTCGGCGAAGGACGGTCTGTGGCTCCGTTCTTCCGCTTTCCCGGCCTGCTGCGGCAGGACTCGGTGGAACGCTACCTCGCCTCCCAAGGCTACATGGCCTGGAGCGTGGATTTCATGGCGGACGACTGGACGCGCATCAGCGCGCAGGAGATCGTCAGTCGCTCGCTCATGCGGCTGGAAGCCCGGGGCCGCGGCATTCTTTTGCTGCATGACATCCAGCCGGCAACCGCGCTGGGACTGCCGCTGCTGCTGCGCGAGTTGAAGACGCGCGGCTATAAAGTGGTGCACGTCGTTCCGGCGACCGCCGACCGTCCGAAGACTCCCACCGAGCCCCAGCAATGGGCGGTGCGGCGCGCGCCCCAGCAGGTGGCGGACGCCGATTTCTGGCCGAGCGTGGTCAATATCGGTCCCGATACCGCCGCCGATCCTGTTTTGGCGGCGCCGAGTCTCGACAGTCTCGGAGTGGCCGATACCGAAGGCATGATCAGGGTGGGCTTGGCGCCAAACGGCGAGCGGCCGCGCGCCCTGCCCGGCCAAGTCCCGCTGCCACCAGCCGCACTCTGGCCGAAGCGCATCACCCACTTAAACAGCGCCGACCGTGAAGCGCTGCCGGCGCCGGGGGCGGAAAATTTCCGCTACTCCAAAGGGATCAAGACCGCCCGCCAGATTTCGGTGGCGCGCAAATCGAGCCCGCGCAAATTCACTGAACCGCACCGGAAGGTTGCCAGCTCTCCGGCGACGACCGGATCGGTCGGCCAAGCGACCCCGGCAGCGGATGCCAATCCGCGCGCCAAGCAGCGGCCGGCCGGCCACCAACTGTACATCAAGCGGCCGGAAGCGAACCTGACGGTTCTGGAAAAGATCGGGCTGCGGCTTTCCAGCCAATAACGCTGCGCGGCCCAGCAGCTGCAACGCGCCGCCGTGGACCTCCTCCGAGAAAACTGGTGCGGTCGAGAGGACTCGAACCTCCAAGGGTTGCCCCGCTAGCACCTCAAGCTAGTGCGTCTACCAATTCCGCCACGACCGCATGTGGGTGAATGCCGGCCGCCTAGACCTTGCAGTGAGGCGCCAGCGGCATGCATGTAACAAATCGGTCCCACAGGGACAAGCCCGCGGCGCTCGCCGCAGCCGCAGTAATATAGGGCCGCGCGAACGCGCCTCAGCGCAGATCGGTGAGCCGCGGCAGCAGGTCCTTGACTTCGACTGCGATGCGGTTTCCGCTGACGATGACGGCGCCCTTGGCGACGGGAAAGTTGTTGACGAGGATCTGAACCTCGTCCTCCTCCGACGCATCCAGTTCGATGATGGCGCCGCGCCCGAGTTGCAGGACCTGATGGACCGGCATGGTGGTGGTGCCGAGCACCACCTGGATATCGAGCGAAACCTTGCTGATCGTCGGCACTGATGACCTCGGCGGAATGATGCAACGGATCGAAGTCATCACGGTATGGTTACAGGGTGGTTAACGCGCGCAACGATCTGACAATCGGCCTGGATTTGCCGCCCGGCGCAGGGGCGGCCGAATGGCGGATTTCGCAAGGGCTCGTCCCCTATGAGGCCGCGCTGGCCGTTATGGAAGCGCGCGCCGCCGCGATCGCCGACGGCGCAGCCCCCGAGCTTGTCTGGCTGCTCGAACATCCGCCGCTCTACACCGCCGGCAGCAGCGCACGGCCGGAGGAACTGATCGCGCCGCGATTCCCCGTCTACACGACCGGCCGCGGCGGGCAATTCACCTATCACGGCCCCGGCCAACGGGTGGCCTATGTCATGCTCGACCTCAAACGGCGCGCACCGGACGTCCGGCGATTCGTCGCGACGCTGGAGGAATGGATCATCCGCACGCTCGCCGCCTTCAACATCGCCGGCGAGCGGCGCGAGGACAGGATCGGCGTCTGGGTGCGCCGGCCGCAACAAGGCGCGGGCCGCGAGGACAAAATCGCCGCCATCGGCATCCGCCTGCAGCGCTGGGTCAGCCTGCACGGCATGGCGCTCAACGTCGAGCCGGAGCTCGCGCATTTTTCCGGGATCGTGCCGTGCGGCGTGTCCGATTCGCGCTATGGCGTCACCAGCCTGGCCGATCTCGGGCGTTCGGTCACGATGCCGGAGGTCGACACCATCCTGCGGCGGGAATTCGAAGCGCTGTTCGGCCGGACCGATGCGCAGACGCCGGTCGTCGTCGAATAAACGACGCGACGCGGCTAGTACGTCGGCAGTACCGAGAACCGCTCGCCGGTGCGACACAATGCGAGATCGGCGGGACCGGCTTCGCGCTGATCGATGCTGTCGACCCGCGCGCCGGGCGGACCCTGACGGCAGGCCGCGATCATCTCGGCGACTGCCGCGGCCGGACCGACGAACACCGCTTCGACAACTCCGTCGCGGCGGTTGCGCACCCAGCCTTGCAGGCCGCGCTTAAGCGCCGTGTCCTCCGTCCAGGCGCGATAGCCCACATCCTGCACCCGGCCGCGCATGAGCACATGACGCGCGCTTTGATCCGCCGGTGTCATCCGAGCTCCCCGGTATCCTTGCCGCGCGCGCCCTGCCAGCGCGCCGGCGACCATCGCTTAAGCGAGTCGATGTAAGCCGACGGCAATCCGCATTCGCGCGCGGCGGTGACCACCAGTTCGAGATAGCCGGGACGCGGCACACCTTCGTTCGCCCTGCCCACATAGACCAGCGCGCTGATACGCTTGCACGCGCACAGGACCGGCAGCATGCGGCGCACATAGAGTCCGGAATCCAAATTCTCATAGGCGTTCAGCGCGGCGAGGTCGCGGGCGCCGAGCCGCCACAGCACGCCATGCACCGACGCACTTGGCTGTGGCGCGACCGACGCATAGCCGTCGGCGGTGATGACGAAGCGCCAACCGGCCAGCACGCCGTTGCCCATGCTGGTCGCACCCGGACAGCGCCCAGCCATGAGCGTCCGGCTCATGTTCGATCCATAGGCAAAATGCACGGTCATGGCGCGCGGGCGGCTGCACTCGGACGGGTCGCGGCCCAGATCGAGCAACTGAACGCCAGCAACATCGGCGCCGCGATCATGATCAGAATGAACAGCGCCGGATAAAAGAACAATCCAAGGTCGGATTGCGCGCTGAGCGCTGCCAACAGTGCGACGATGACCAGTACGCCCGACAGGTTCGCCCCGAGATCGTCTCGCATCCCACCGGTGCCCGGACCCATCAGGAGAGTCATGAGGAGAATCAGCAGCACCAGGGCCAGCCCATAAAGGATGACAATCGCCAAAGCGATGCCGGGCCCGCGTCCGGCGTCGCGCAACCGCTTGGCATGCAGCCCATACCACGACCACGCGATCGCAGCCTGGGCGGCGGCGAACGGAAAAATGCCGCCCCGCGCCACCACCGGCAGCGCCAGCAGAAGCTGCGAGCCCAGCCCCGCCAGGTAGACAATGGTGATGGCGGCCGCGAAGGTCCTGGGCGTGATCCGTCCGGAAGCGGAAAAGAACAGCGCGAGCGATTCCATGCCGCGGGATCGTGGCATGGGCCCCGGCCGAATTCATCCCCTGCCGACTTGTTTGGAGCGCTACGGCCGGCCGCCCTCGCCGCTGTCCGGCGCGTTGTCGTCGCGGCCGGGAGCGAGCGAATCCGGCGGGTCTTGCCGCGTCCGATCGGAGCCGCGCGTTTGGTCGGGTAATATATCGGAGCGCTGATCACGCTTGGGCACCGAGTCCGGAACGTCTTTCGGCGCGGGTCTGGGTTTTCGTGCCATCGCTGTCTCCGTCCTTACTTCCGGCTGCTAATCCGGCTGCGGCCGCATCTCGCTTTCACGGCCGGGCTGATGCTCCCGTGGGACACCTTCAGGAACGTTTCAATGCAGGCGCCGGTTCCGCGCGCGGCGTCAGGCAAATTCCAAGATCACCTGGTCGACCGCCAGGCTGTCGCCGGCCTTGACCTTGATGGTCTTCACGGTGCCGTCGCGCTCCGCACGCAGCACGTTCTCCATCTTCATCGCTTCCACGATCGCCAGGGTTTCGCCGGCTTTGATCTCCTGTCCCTCGGTGACCGCGATTGTCATCACCAGGCCGGGCATCGGAGAACGCAGCCTCTTGTCGCGGTCGGCCGCCGCTTTCGCCGGCATCCGACGTGCGGCCGCGGCCTCGTATTCGGTATAAACGCGGGCGCGCGTCTCGATCCCGCGATGCACGAGATCGAAGCCGTTCAAAACCGGCCGCACCTGCACCGACACCACTTGGTCACCGACCGCGCCAGTCCACAAGGGATCGCCCGGTGTCCAGTTCGACTTGATCAAGAGTCGCTTGCCCCGTCCGCTGAAACGTACGGCGAGGTCCTCGCTGTCGCGCACGATGCGAAGTGCAAGATCGGTATCCCCGAGCCACACCACACGCCTGCGCTCCACACCCTGCCCGGAGTTGCGGCGCCTGCGCTCGCCCAGCACATGGTCGATGGCGGCCGCAACGGCGGCCAGCACATGCGCCACGTCACCCTTCGGCGCCGTTGCGTGGAAGCCCTTGGGATATTCCTCGGCGATGAAGGCGGTCGACAGCCGGCCGGCCTGAAAGCGCTTGTGCTGCATCAAGGCGGCGAGAAACGGGATGTTGTGGCGCACGCCGTCGATGGCAAAGGCGTCGAGCGCATCGGCCTGCGCAGCGACCGCCGCCCGGCGCGTCGGCGCATGGGTGACGAGTTTCGCAATCATCGGGTCGTAGTAGAGCGAAATCTCGCTGCCCTCGGTCACGCCGCTGTCGTGGCGCACCGTCACACCGCTCGCGCTTTTTTCCTGTGGCGGCCGATAGCGCGTGAGCCGGCCGATCGACGGCAGGAAGTTGCGATGCGGATCCTCGGCATAGATGCGAGTCTCTACCGCCCAACCAGCAAGCTTGACGTCGCGCTGCCTGATCTTGAGCTTTTCGCCGGCGGCAACGCGGATCATCTGCTCGACCAGATCGATGGCGGTGACCAGTTCGGTCACCGGATGCTCGACCTGCAGCCGCGTATTCATCTCCAGGAAATAGAATCGCTTGTGTTGATCGGCGACGAACTCCACCGTGCCGGCTGAATCGTAGCCGACCGCCTTGGCCAGCGCGACCGCCTGCTCGCCCATCGCTTTGCGCGTCGCGGCATCGAGCAGCGAGCTCGGCGCCTCCTCGACGATCTTCTGGTTGCGGCGCTGGATCGAACATTCCCGCTCGCCGAGATGAACGACATTGCCATGCTTGTCGCCCAGCACCTGGATTTCGATGTGGCGCGGGTTCGTAATGAATTTTTCGATGAAGACGCGATCGTCGCCGAAAGAGTTCTTGGCTTCCGAGCGCGCGCGGGCAAAACCTTCGGCCAGTTCGCCACGGTTGTGCGCGATCCGCAGCCCCTTGCCGCCCCCGCCGGCCGTCGCCTTGATCATCACCGGATAGCCGATCTCCTCGGCAATCGCCCCGGCGTGCTTGGGGTCGCGAATGATCCCGAGATGCCCCGGCACGGTGGAGACCTCGGCCTTGGCCGCCGCCTGCTTGGCCGCAATCTTGTCGCCCATGGCGGCGATCGCCCTGGCATTCGGCCCTATGAACACGATCCCGGCGCGCGCCAGCGCTTTGGCAAAAGCCGCTTGCTCCGACAAAAAACCGTAACCCGGATGCACCGCCTCGGCGCCGCTCTGCTTGCAGGCCGCAATGATCTTTTCGATCGACAGATAGCTTTCGGCCGCCGGCGGGGGCCCGATCGGCACGGCGGTGGTCGCCATGTCCACATGCAGGGCGTCGCGGTCGGCCTCGGAATAGACCGCGACGGTCTCGATCCCCATGCGCCGCGCGGTCTTGATGATACGGCAGGCAATCTCGCCGCGATTGGCGATCAGGATGCGCTTGAACATTCCTCGGCAGCCACCCGCGTGAGCCCGGAACGAGCGTCGCGGGTCGTTCGCGGGATGTCAACGCCGCCGCCATCGGCCCAAAACGTCAATATCGTCAAGAACAAAGCCGTATCGGCCAAGCCCACGACCGCGTCATGGGCTCGCCGGCGCCTGATGCGCCGTCGCCGAGAGCGAAAATGGAGCGATTAATGCTGCTTAGTGCATATTGCTTAGTGCAGACCGCGGGCGGCGCGGGGGTGGGCGCCGGCATGGGAGACAATCCAGGCCAGGATTTCCGCGTCAATATCAGCGGTTTGGCGGCTGGCGCACCAGTCCGCGAAACAGCCTCCCGGTGTTACGGCGGCCGTGTCGACGCCGATTGGTGAGTCGACGACAATTGTGGAGTCGACAACAATCGGCGACTTGGCGATGGCCGCCAAGAGCGACATCAGATCGGCGGCGGCGTACCGCAGATAACCGGTCATCACGCTCTCCCGTTCGGGATCTTGGATTTTCCCCAGTGCAATAACGCCCTGCGGGCATCCAGGTTCCAGCCGCTGTCGGGTTAGTCGCAGCAACCCTTGTCTCGGTTCGACTCACTGTGACTCGTAACGAAGGCCGCTCGTGGGCAGAGGCATGGCGGACGTATGGCAGGCCGTGCAGGCGGCAACGAGGCGATGGATTGCAATCATGATTCGGCATGCTTTGATGGGTAGCGGGCAGCCCGGAATGGAAATTTGTCACATGGCCCAAAGCAGCGGCATTCATCACGTCACCGCGATCTGCAGCGATCCGCGACAAAACGTGGCGTTCTATACGCGCGACCTCGGCCTGCGCCTGGTCAAAAAGACCGTCAATTTCGACGATCCCGGCAGCTGGCATCTGTATTACGGCGACGAAACCGGCAGTCCGGGCACGGCGCTGACCTTTTTCGCCTGGCCGGGAGCGTCACCCGGCCGCGCCGGGGCCGGGATGGCGGTCGAGACCGCCTTCGCCATCCCCCCGCATTCATTCGATTATTGGGGGAAGCGGCTGTCGGAACGGGGTATCGGCCGCGACGCGCCGGCGGACCGCTTTGACGAGCGCGTGGTTGCCTTCGCCGACCCGGACGGCCTGCGGTTCGTTTTGGTGGCCAGCAAGAGCGCCGGGGGGCTGCCGGGCTGGTCGAACGGCGAGGTGCCGGCCGAGCATGCCATTCGCGGGTTTCATGGCGTAACCCTCGATCTCGGCGCGACCGGGCGGACCGTCGAGGTGCTGACCGGCGCCTTCGGCTTCCAGCCCGCCGGCCGAGAGGGCGACCGCGAACGTTTTCGCGCCCCGGATGGGGAGCTTGGCGCCACGGTCGATCTGCGCGCCAAGCCGGGAACGGCGCCCGGGAGCCAGGGCGCCGGCGCCATCCATCATGTCGCCTTTCGTGCCGCCGACGACGGGGCGCAAACCGCCATGGTGGCGACGCTTGCCGGGCAAGGCTTGCGCACCACCGATCAGATCGATCGCTGCTACTTCCGCTCGGTCTATTTCCGCGAGCCCGGCGGCGTGCTGTTCGAGATCGCCACCGAGTGGCCGGGCTTTACCCTCGACGAGCCGAAAGAGACGCTCGGCAGCGAAATCAAGCTGCCGCCCTGGTTCGAGCCGCGCCGCGCCGAGATCGTGGCGGCGCTGCCGCCGCTGGCATGAGAGCCAGCGTATAAACGAATAATCTTCTGCCCGGCCGGTTTCGCAGACAATATTCTCTCTACGTCGGCACAGTCGCGCACCAATTCATGCTGCGAGGCGCCACTGGCTGCCGGCATCCTGATGCTCTATATAGCGGTTTCAAACCCAACAGATGACCCATCTCTCGCACGTGACGGAGGTCCGCGATGACGCTCGCGATTGGCGATACCGCCCCTGATTTCGAAGCTGAAACCACGGAAGGCAAAATCCGTTTTCATGACTGGCTCGGCGATTCCTGGGGCGTGCTGTTCTCGCATCCCAAGGATTTCACGCCGGTCTGCACCACCGAGCTCGGCTACATGGCCAAGATCAAGCCCGAGTTCGACAAGCGCGGGGTCAAGGTCATCGGTCTCTCGGTCGATCCGGTCGACAAGCATTCGAAGTGGTCGGAGGACATCAAGGAAACCCAGGGCTTCGCGCCGAACTTTCCGATGATCGGCGATCCCGACTACCACGTCTCGAAGGCCTACGGCATGCTGCCGGCCTCGACCTCGGGCGATCCCGCCAAGCGCACGCC
>JBKKAF010000125.1:0-34330 GCA_046714775.1 Xanthobacteraceae bacterium
GCGGCCGGCTCCCGCGCCTGCAAGCAGCAGGAATCCGCCCATGATGGAGAGGTTCTTCATGGCTTGGATCATTTCACTAGCGCGCTCCGCCCCCTCCGGGAGGCTCCAGAAGTTGCGGAACAGATAGGTCGAGGCGGCGGTGAACAAGAATAGAAGAATTGCCGCCAGCCGCGTCTGCCAGCCGAGCACGATCAAAGCCCCGCCGAGCAGTTCAACCGCACCCGCCGCGATCGCAAGCACCTGCGGCATCGGCAGGTCCTTGCTCGCGATAGAGGCGGCGGTGCCGGCGACATCGGCTAATTTTCCGTAACCGGCATAGACTAACATCGCCGCCAAGGCGACGCGTCCGAGTAACAGCAGAAGATCCATGGGGCACCTGTGATGAAAACCGAATTCCGCTTTTGGAATCGTGCTCTAAGCGGCCACGGCCTCGGCGATGCAACGGCGTAAGCCGGCAATCAGTTCCGCACTCTCGCCAAGCCGCGTCTCTTCCGCATCCAGAATTTTCGTAAACGCCTTGCGCTTGAGCGCTGCAACGTCGATACCGCCGTGGGTGGCGTCGATCCCGGCCGAGTCGCAGACAATGTCGATCAGCCGGTCTGCCGCATGCAGCCGGCCCAGCAGATAGTCATTCTCGCGGTAAGCGCGCGACAGGAAGGCTGCGAAATGCGCGAACCCGATGCCGCGCAGGCTGCCGATCCCGTCAAAGCCCTTCAGTGCCCGCACGTCCTGCGGACTGATGCGATCCACCAGGATTTCGTTGAATTCGCCCATGTCGCGGGCGTTGGTCATCGGGAAGCTGAGAACGTCCCAGAACGGAAAGCCGAGATAGTTGACCAGCACCTCACGGCGGGCATCCGGGTGCCAGCGGTCGGTCGTGAGCGTCGCCAGCAGTTCGTCCAGGTCGCGGGTGCTGGCGTCGAGATTGATCTCCTTGGCCAATTGCTCGATCAAGCGATCGATATTGTCGGCGTGGCGCTCGACGAATGCCCTCGCATAGGATTGCAAATGCTTGATCTCGCCGGCAGACGGCGTGGTCGGAAAGATGTCCGCGACGAGGCTGCGCACCTGCGAACTGTAGAAAGCGGGATTTTCCCGGCGGCGTAGCGCATCGAGCCGGCCGTAAAAGTCACGCTTGAGCCGGTCGACCACGGCCGGGTCGAGGCCCTTGAAGCGGGCCTCGTCGAGCAGCTGATACAGACGGTTCTGTCCTTCGATCAGAAAATGCAGCCGCCGCTCGCGATAACTGACGTCGAAGGCCAGCAGAAACTTGACCCAAGCCGGCAACCGTTCGGCGGTCGGAGCTTCCGGCTCGATCGCCTGGGTGCCGGCGGGGTCGTAGACGATGCCTTTGCGCTCCGCCCATACGTCGACAATCTCGGCAATCACGCGCGACAGCGGCGACTGCGCCGGCACGCCGCGCAAGGCCACGATCATCCCGGCGATGAAGGCGCGCACCGAGGAGAGCTTGAGGCGCACATAGCCCTCATAGGCAAAGCCGGCGTCGCGCGCGACCTGCGAATTGACCCGCTCGCGCGAGGTTTGAAGCTCCTGCGCCGAGATCGCGCCGTCGAACGGCGCGGTGATGACCTTGGCGACCAGTTGGCTGACCTGCGGGCGGGCACTGTCGATGATGGCTTTGAGTTGACGGACCCGATTGTTGAACTCGGCCACCCAGCCCAATTCGTCGGTGACCGGCTGGGAGCTTGGCAGGTCCGACATGGCGCCGCGCAGGGTCGCGAAGAAACCCGGCACGTCGCGCTGTGCGGGAGCGAGCGCGGAGGCGGGATGCGGATCGATATAGACCAACCGGCGATCCACTTGGCGGTAGGCCGGCCGCCCATGAATCGAGGAGATCGCTTCCTGAAACGGCCGGTTGTTGAGCACCGCGCCGTCGATGAACGCGGCGGTGGCGGGATCGACGCCAGCCTGCAAATGATGCGGAAACGCCTTGGCGATAAACGCGGCGCGCCGCGGCCACACCCCGCCCCGTTTGGCGACGACCGCGTCCATCTCCACGATTTGCGCCGGCGGAAAGGCGCCGGGGAACGACGAGGTCGCGCGCGCCGCGAATGCCAGCGCCGGCGCATTGTCGAGATCGAAGTCGCTCTCGACTTCGCCATTCGGCCGCCGCCGGTAGCGGAAATGCAGCAGGTGGTGATGCTCCAACTCATGGATCAGCGGCGGATCGTGGATCTCGACCAGTTGGGGATAGCCGTGAAAATCGGCGAGCGGCACGAACAGGTCGAGCGAATGGCCGGATGGCAGCAGCGAGGCGTCGGGCCGCATCGGTGCGCCCATTGACGTCACGGCATCGTACATCAGCCCCGCCATCACCGGCCCGTCCAGTGGCGGCTTGAACCAGCGCGAGCGCAAGACCAGCGACAGCTTTTGCCGGACCTCCATGTCCTTGACCGATCGCATCAAGCCGGTCGCCGCCGCCGCCCAGATAAACGGCTTGAGGAACCACTTGCTCCAGGCCCCTGCCCGCGCTTCCGGCGATAGCAGGACCGAGACATCGGCGTTGTCGAGCCACAAGTCGCGCAGCGGCGTGAGCGGCAGATCGTGGCTCAGGGCGCGCGCTAGCATCACGCCGTTGATGCCGCCGGCCGAGGCGCCGGCGATGATGTCGACCACGACGCGCAACTCGATGTCGCGGCCGATCTCGCGCAGCAGCTCGAAATAGACCGGCTCGGTGTCGTGGTCGGGATCGCCGCGATCGGCACGGTCGCCGAACGACGCCGTCCCGCGTTCGCTGCGGCTCGCGATGCCATGCAACGCGCTCGAAGCGCGCACCAGCTTCAAAATCTCCTTGCTGAAGCCATGCATATAGACGGCAAGCGAGACGCCCCCGAAGCAAACGAGCGCAATGCGAAGTTCCTTCTCGCGCAAGGCGGAGCCCCCCAGCGAGGGATGATTCGCGATCCCCAGCGCATGATGTCGGGAGTTGCCCCGGAGCGGAACAGCCGAATCGCCC
Source organism: Xanthobacteraceae bacterium (assembly GCA_046714775.1). Classification (GTDB taxonomy): domain Bacteria; phylum Pseudomonadota; class Alphaproteobacteria; order Rhizobiales; family Xanthobacteraceae; genus VAZQ01. The sequence goes on from JBKKAF010000125.1 coordinate 2,978, forward strand.
GCTACCAGAGTTCTATGCACCGCCGCGGCCGCTCATTCCATGGCGGTGGCGGCCTCGATGCGCGTCGGCTGGTAGCCGTCGGCCGCCAGCGCCGCCCGGATTTCCTCGGCATGCGCACGGTCGCGGGTTTCCACCGTGACGTCGAGCTTGGCCCCCTTGGCCGGCACGTCGAGGAACAGCCGGCGATGATCGACCTCCAGGATGTTGGCGCCGAGCTGGCCGAGCCGGGTGGCGATCTGCCCGAGCACGCCGGGCCGGTCGGGGATGGTGAGGCGGAACGAGACCATGCGCTCCTCGCGTTCCAGCTCCCGCACCATGATGGAGGCGAGAATGCGCGGATCGATATTGCCGCCGCATAGGATCAACCCGACCTTGCGGCCAAGGAATTTCTCCGGCTTGAGCAGCATGGCGGCCAGTCCCGCCGCACCGGCCCCCTCGGCCATCGCCTTCTGCAGGGTCAGATAAGCGTTGACCGCGCGTTCCAGGTGCTCCTCGTCGACCAGCACGATTTCGGAAACGAGCTCGCGCACCACCGGCAACGTCAGCTTGCCGGCATTCTTGACCGCGATGCCCTCAGCCAGAGTTGGGCCGCCGACCGGGCGATTGTCGTTGTTGATCGCGTTCCAGAAAGACGGATAGAGCGCCGCTTCCGCGCCGACGATTTCGATCGCGGGCTTGATGGCGCGCGCGGCAATGGCATTGCCCGCGATCAGGCCGCCGCCGCCGACCGGAATCACCAGCATGTCGAGATCGGGCGCATCCTCCAGCATTTCGAGCGCGATGGTACCCTGTCCCGCGATCACCAGCGGATCGTCATAGGGATGCACCCAGCTCAATCCGCGCTCGCGTGCGATCGCTTCGGCACGCGCGCGCGCCTCGTCGAGGGTCTCGCCGTCGAGTATGATCTCCGCGCCATGTGCCCGCGACGCCTCGACCTTCACAAAGGGCGTGGTCACCGGCATGACGATGGTGGCGGGAATGCCGAGCCGGGCGGCATGATAGGCCACCGCCTGGGCGTGATTGCCGGCGGACATGGCGATCACGCCGCGCCGCCTCTGCCTCTCGTCAAGGGACAGCAGTTTGTTGAGCGCGCCGCGCTCCTTGAATGAGTTGGTGACTTGGAGGTTTTCGTATTTCACGTGGACGGTGGCGCCGGTCAGCGCCGACAGTTTGGGCGCCGGCAGCATTGGAGTGCGCAGCACGCTGCCGGCGATGGCCAGCGCCGCCGCCTCGATGTCCGCCAGGGTCACGCTCATCTCATCCGGCTTTCCAAAGCTCGTAGGGCTGGCCGCCGCCGGGGCCGTCGCGGGTTAACTTTAACCCGGCCAGGCCACCCCCTGGCGCGCCGGCCAGGGACTCTTGGCGTCCCCTCTTGCACAAAAACGGTGTATTCTCCATGTCCCTGACGGTTGATGCGGGAATCAAGGACACCTTCCATGGCCGACAGCGAACCAAGACGGATCGGCGTGTCGATCGAGTTGAAGCCGCATGCCTACGATCCGGCGGCCCATCCGGAATTGTTCGAGGGCGTTCTGATCCGGCGCGTCGTCGCCTTCATCATCGACCTGGTTATTATCGGGATTCCGGTCCTGCTGGCGACTTTCTTCGTGAGCATTCTTGGGCTGGTGACGTTCGGCTTCGGCTGGCTCTTGTTCTTGCTGCTTTACCCCGCAACCATCCTGTGGGCGGTCTTCTACTACGGCATCACCTTCGGCAGCCCGGCATCCGCAACCATCGGCATGCGGGTGATGGATTTGGAAATGCGCACCTGGTACGGCGCGCCGGCCTATTTCCTGCTCGGCGCAGTTCACGCCATCGCCTATTGGATCAGCGTCTCGGTGCTGACGCCGCTCATCCTGCTGGTCGCGTTGTTCAACGACCGGCACCGCCTGCTGCATGACATCCTGGTCGGCACCGTGGTCGTCAACAATCCGGTGCGCGCACAGGCGCTGCGTTCGGGACGCGTCAGCCCGTCGGCTAGCCGGGCGCCGTGACGGCTGGCATGCCGGCAGGCGCGATCTATAATGGCTGCCGGCCGGATCCACCGGCGACAAGACGGTCAGGCTCGTGACCCAGCATTCGCGCAATACGCCGCAGTTCTACCTGACTGCGCCCTCGCCGTGCCCCTATCTGCCGGGCCATGAGGAGCGCAAGGTGTTCACCCACCTGGTGGGCGAGCGCGCGGGTGAACTCAACAACCTGCTTACCCATGGCGGTTTCCGCCGCAGCCAGTCGATCGCCTATCGTCCGGCCTGTGAAACCTGCCGCGCCTGTGTCTCGGTGCGGGTGGTGGCGGAGGATTTCCGTCCGACCCGCAGCATGCGCCGCATTCTGGAGCGCAATGCCGACATGGTCGGCGACATGCGGGTGGGGCTGCCGAGCTCCGAGCAATATTCGGTGTTTCGCTCCTATCTCGACTCGCGGCATCGCGACGGCGGCATGACAGACATGACCGTGCTGGACTATGCGATGATGGTCGAGGACAGCCATGTCGAAACCCGCATGGTGGAATACCGCCGCCGCGGGCCGGATTCCGCGATCAACGGACGCGGCGCGGGTGATCTGCTGGCGGTCGGGCTTACCGACGTGCTCAGCGATGGGCTGTCGATGGTCTATTCGTTCTTCGAAGCCGATGAGGCCGATCGATCGCTCGGCACCTTCATGATCCTCGACCACATCACACGCGCACGGCGCATGGGGCTGGCCTACGTCTATCTCGGCTATTGGGTACAGGGCTCGCGCAAGATGGACTACAAGGGCCGCTTCCTCCCCCAAGAGCGGCTGACCGCCGACGGCTGGAGTCGGGTGGAAGACTGACATCGTCCGGCTGAGAATTAAAGAAGCCTCCGGTTTTGGGGTTAAACCCATTGCGCGGAGCACGGGGGTTGCCCAAAACGGTCGCATGGAACCAACAATCGGCGTCCTAGCTTATGCAGGCTGGGTCTTTTCATTGCCGGACACTGATGCTGCCAACACGCCTTCCTAGCGCGGCGCCTTATCTGTGCGCCGCAGCCTTAACCGTGCTCGCCAGCACGGCCGCGTTCGCCGCCCAAAGCGGCGGGCCGTCCGAAGTCATTTTTGTCATCCAACTCGTCGTCCTGATGCTGGTCGGGCGCCTGTTGGGCGAAGCGATGCAGCGGATCGGCCAGCCCTCGGTCATGGGCCAGTTGCTGGCCGGTATCCTGCTCGGCCCGTCGGTTTTCGGCGCGCTGTGGCCCGACCTCCAGCACATGCTGTTTCCGACCTCCGGCCCGCAGAAGGCGATGATCGATGCCATCGCGCAATTCGGCATCCTGCTGCTGCTTCTGCTCACCGGCATGGAGACCGACCTGCGGCTGGTGCGCAAGGTCGGCCGTGCTGCGCTAAGCATTTCGGTGACCGGCGTCGCCGTACCGTTTGCCTGCGGCTTTGCGCTCGGCTGGTATATGCCGGAATGGCTGCTGCCGGCCCCTGATCAACGGCTGCTAACGGCGCTCTTCCTCGGGACCGCGCTGTCGATCTCCTCGATCAAGATCGTCGCGGCGGTGGTGCGCGAGATGGGTTTCACCCGCCGCAATCTCGGCCAGGTGATCGTGGCCTCGGCAATCTGCGAAGACACCATCGGCTGGGTCATCATCGCCATCACCTTCAGCCTTGCACAAGCGGGCACCATCGATCTCGCCAGCGTAGCCAAAAGCGTGTTGGGCACCGCGGCGTTCCTGGTGGCGAGCTTCACCATCGGGCGCCGCGTCGTGTTCACGCTGATCCGCTGGGCCAACGACAGTTTCAGCAGCGAGTTTCCGGTGATCACGATGATCCTGGTGATCATGGGGCTGATGGCGCTGACCACGCATTTCATCGGCGTGCACACCGTGCTGGGTGCGTTCGTTGCCGGCGTCCTGATCGGCGAATCCCCTATCCTGACCCGGCACATCGATGAGCAGCTGCGCGGATTGATTTTGGCGTTCTTCATGCCGGTGTTTTTCGGCATGGCCGGACTCAGCGCGGACCTGACAATCCTGCAGAACCCTCAACTCCTGCTGATGGCGCTCGGCCTCATCGCCATCGCCAGCTTCGGCAAGTTCGCCGGCGCCTTTATCGGCGGCGAGATCGGCGGGCTGAAGGTGCGAGAATCGCTCGCGCTCGCCTGCGGCATGAATGCACGCGGCTCGACCGAGGTGATCGTCGCCTCCATCGGTCTCTCGATGGGCGCACTGAGTCGGGACCTGTTCACGATGATTGTCGCCATGGCCATCGTCACCACCATGGCCATGCCGCCAATGCTGCGTTGGGGCTTGTCGCGGGTACCGCTCTCAAAGGCGGAGCGCCAGCGTCTTGAACGCGAGGAGCTCGAGGCGCGCGGGTTTGTCTCCAATCTGGAACGCCTACTGCTCACGGTCGACGAAAGCGCCAATGGAAAGTTTGCGGCGCGGCTGGCCGGCCTGATCGCCGGCCCGCGCGGCATGCCGATCACCGTGCTACCGCTACAATCGGCAAAAACGCCGAAGAAGATAGATTCACCGAAGCAGGAAGCGGAAATCACAGAGCCAAAAGAGCCGACCAGCGCCGATGTGGCAAAGGCGAGTGCCGAAACCACCAGGAGCGGCAATGAGGATGACACGCCGCTGTCTCCAGTCGATGTCACGGTCCGCACCGCCGACCAGCCGAACAAGGAAGCGATCGCAAACGAGGCCAAGAAGGGCTACGACCTGCTGCTCGCGGCCATTGAGACCATGCAGGCGAAGGGCGGTGGCTTCCATCCCGACCTGGCCGGCCTCACCTCGAGCTTCGAAGGCCCGGTGGCGGTCGTCGCGGGACGCGGCCCCCACCTCCAGCGACCGGTAGAAAGCCGACTCAACATTTTGCTGCCCGTCACCGGTACTGAGGTTTCGCAACGCGCAGCCGACCTGGCAATCGCACTGGCACGTGCGGCCAACGCTCCCCTCACCGCGCTCTATGTGAGCAATGTCAAGCCTAATGGCGGGCGCGGCCGAGGCCGGCGCGGCTACCGCGAACGCCGGCAAGAGCAGTCGATTCTAAAGGAGGTCGTGGAACGCGCGGAAAAATATGGCTTAGAAATCCGGACCGCAGTGCGGGCTGACATTGCGCCCGATCAGGCCATCGTGCAGGAAGCCAAGCGCGGCGGCCACGATCTGATCGTGATGGGCGTCAACCGCCGGACCGGCGAAACGCTCAATTTCGGCGACACTGCCGCTGCAGTCTTTGACAAGGCGGATGCCTCGATCCTGTTCGTATCGAGCTGATCAGGGCGCGCGGAAACGGCCGGGGCACTTGTGTGGCGGTTCAGAAGTTCCCCATTGCTTGCAGCCGGGTCGGGAGGGAACTTCTGAACCAAAGCCACACGAGCAACGCTATGATTGCTAGTGTCCCTTTGAATCCGAAGTTCGCAAAGTGATTGCAGCAAGTCCGGGCGCACTTCGGATTCGGGACACTAGATCGCACCATTGCCTTCGGCGCGCTCGCCAAACGTATTGCTGCGCGGAAATCCCTTCGGCGCCAGCCGCCCGGCATCGGCGCGATTGCCGCGCCAGTCGGCCAATTCCTTCATGGTCAGATCGAAGACGCGGCCGGCGGCATCGGTCCACGACAGCCCGTCCCCCGCCTTGAAGGTCTTCAGGTCGGACAGCCCGCCGTCCTTGTAGCGCTGCAGCCGCACACCGCGCCCGCGCGACATGTCCGGCACCTGATCGAGCGGGAAGATCACCAGCTTGCGATTGTCGCCGATCGAAGCGACCAGTTCGCCTTCGACGGGCGCCAGCGCGCGCGCGGCGTCGGGTGCGGCGACATTGAGCACCTGCTTGCCCTTGCGGGTATTGGCGAGGCATTCGTCTTCCGGCACCACGAAGCCGCGCCCGCTCGTGCTCGCCACCAGGAATTTGCGCCCGCCCTGATGGCGGAACACCGCCACCAGCTCGGCCTCCTGTTCGAGGTCGATGAACAGCCGTACCGGCTCGCCGTGTCCGCGTCCGCCCGGAAGCTTGGCGGCATCGAGGGTGTAGAAGCGGCCGTTGCTGGCGAACAGCAGGCATTTCGACGTCGTCTCGGCGGGAAAGGCGAAGCGCAGCCGGTCGTCGGTCTTGAACACAATGCCGGAGAGATCGGTTACGGTGCCGCGCAATGCACGAATCCAGCCCTTCTCGGACACCACCACGGTGATCGGCTCGCGCTCGACCATGGCTTCCTCGATCGCTGCCATGTCGTGCTCGGGCGCTGCCGCAAAGCCTGTGCGCCGCTTTCCCAGCGCGGTCTTGGGGCCGAACGTTGCGCGCACCTCCTTGATGTCGTCGGCGACTTTTTTCCACTGCGCCTTCTCCGAGCCGACCAGGTCCTTCAGCGCCTTGCGCTCGGCGCGCAGCTTCTTGTCCTCCTCGCGGATTTCCATTTCCTCGAGCTTGCGCAGATTGCGCAGTCGCATGTTGAGGATGGCATCCGCCTGCACCTCGGAGAGCTTGAAGGTTTTCATCAGGACGGGCTTCGGTTCGTCCTCCTTGCGGATGATCTTGATCACTTTGTCGAGGTTGAGATAGGCGACCAGATAGCCGCCGAGCACCTCGATGCGATGCTCGATCTGCGCCAGGCGGTGGCGCGAGCGCCGCACCAAAACATCGCGGCGATGGGTCAACCATTCGGTCAGCGCCTCGGCCAGGCCCACCACTTTCGGGATGCGGCCCTTGATCAGCACATTCATGTTGAGCGGAATGCGGCTTTCCAGATCGGTGAGCTTGAACAGCGATTCCATCAGCAGTTCGGCGTCGACCGTGCGGGCGCGTGGCTCGATCACCAGGCGAATGTCCTCGGCGGATTCGTCGCGCACGTCGGCAACCAGCGGCAGCTTGCGCTCGTTGAGCAGCTCGGCGATGCGTTCGACCACCCGCGATTTCTGGACGAGCCACGGGATCTCGGTGATCACGATCAGATAGGTGCCGCGCCCGGTCTCCTCCTTGTGCCAGCGCGCGCGCACGCGGAACGAGCCGCGCCCGCTGTCATAGGCCTCGGCGATGGCTTCGCGCGGATCGACCACCAGTCCGCCGGTGGGAAAATCCGGACCGGGCACGTATTTCAGCAGCGTCTTGCTGCGCGCGTTGGGGTTGTCGATCAGGAACAGCGCGGCATCGCACAATTCGGCGGCATTGTGCGGAGGGATCGAGGTCGCCATGCCGACGGCGATACCTTGCGAACCGTTGGCCAGCAGATTCGGAAAAGCGCCGGGCAGCACCACCGGCTCGTCCTCCGATCCGTCATAGGTCGGACGGAAGTCGATGGCGTCTTCCTCGATGCCGTCGAGCAGCAGGCGCGCGACCTCGGTCAGTCGCGCCTCGGTGTAGCGCATAGCGGCTGCGTTATCGCCGTCCACATTGCCGAAATTGCCCTGCCCGTCGACCAGCGGGTAGCGCTGGGCGAAATCCTGCGCCAAGCGCACCAGGGCGTCGTACACCGACTGATCGCCGTGCGGATGGAATTTGCCGATGACGTCGCCGACCACTCGGGCGCATTTCTTGAAGGCTGCGCCGGGATCCAGGCGCAATTGCCGCATGGCAAACAGGAGCCGGCGGTGAACCGGCTTGAGGCCATCGCGCGCATCGGGCAGCGCCCGGTGCATGATGGTCGACAGCGCATAGGCCAGGTAGCGCTCTTCGAGCGCGTCACGCAGCGCGATTTCTTCGACGGAACCCGGATCGGGGGGAATCAGTTGCTTGCCCATGCCGGTTGGGTATCCGGTCGTGCTTCGATGAACAAGCGATGAACAACCCAGCCAGCAGTTGTTGGATATTGTTTCGCTAACCTGCATATCTTGCAGGTCAGAGGCCGCAGTGGGGCGACATGCGGCGACTGCGTTGTCGGACGAACGTGACGCTCATCGCGCCCCGAACGCCCGGTCGAAACGGCGGCCAGAGCTAAATGGCCCCGTCCCAAGGATGGGAGAGGCTTCACCCCGGCGCCTCACCTGATGAAAGAAACAGAGGAGACTGATAGAATGCGTGCAACCCTACTCGCGGCTTTGATGGCGGCCGGCATCGGGCTCATCGGTACATCGAGCACGTTCGCCGCGCCGGCGAGCGGACCCTCGGTGCTTGGTGCGGCCCTGGAAAATAACATGCTGGAAGAAGCTCAATGGCGTCGCCGCCGAGGCATGCGCTGCGTCCGCGTCCACCGCTGGCGTTCCAGCTGGCGCGTCCGCTGCTGGCGCCGGTGGTAACCGCTAAGCGTTGATTGAAGTCCCAGACCGGTCCGCCATAGGGCGGCCGGTCTGCCAGCTATTCATGCGCCCTGTGCGGTCGCATGGGCACCACACACAAGCAGGCCCTCTTCAGACTTCGGTATCCAGGGACCGGCTTATAAGCTACTTGGCAATCTGGTATCGAGAGGGCGTGATGTAAATTCGCCTTCGTTGCCGCGACCGGCTTGCTGGCCGCCGGCTCCGTTGCGAATCGTGCTGATGCGGCAACGCTCGCTCAGCCAAGCGGTCTGCGCGCCGCGCTTGAAGACACCGCCATGGCGCAGCAGATCCACTGTCGTCCGGGCCGGCTGCACCACAATTGGGTGCGTGGACGGTACCGGTCGGACGGCTGCCGCGACGGGGTGGGCGTGGGCCCGGTCATCGTGGTTCCGCCATTCATCTCCGTCAATCCGCGCCCGCGCCGGTGCCATCGTCCGTACAGCAGCAACTGGCGCCCCTGCTGATCGGCTGACATGGCACTATCGGTTGAAGCGGCCCGGGTCGGTAGCCCGGGCCGTTGCTTTAGGGTCCTTGAATGGCGAGCGCGCCGCGGCGCGCCCGCATGATCGCGGCGACAAAACCCTCGCGTGCTTCCGGCATTGCCAATCCGCGCGGCTCGTACACGCGCCGTGACAGGAAAAAACCGGTCAGTGCAAAGGCCGCCGCGAGATCGTCGGTGGATGGATCTTCCCCGTTCCCGATACCGTGGAGAAACGCCGGCAGCGCCAGCAACCTGTCCTGCCAGGCCTCGCCCGCCGAACGCGAGACCGCGCGCCCGCTTTTGGGCGAAACGTAGGTCAGATCCGCGGTAACCCCGGTCGCCGCGCAATGGGTCAGATCAAGCCCAAAGCCGAGCTCGGCCAGGATTTGCAGCTCAAATTGCACCACCCCGACTCCGGCGCGCTGCGGATCGGCCATATACGACAGCACATCGTCGAGCGCCGCATGGGTCTGCGAATGCGGGTCGCGCTCGGGCAGCAGCCGGCAGAGCGCGGCCAGATGGGTGACCCCATAGGCACCGTGCGGAATGGAAAGAAACGCGGCGGCGCGCAGGTCGAGGCCCTCGCCCACGAAATGTCCAAGATGTTCGTCGAGTCGGGCCCGCCAGGTGGCTTCGACCCGGTTGCCCGGCTGCAGCACCGCCCGCAGCCGCGAACCTGTCCCACCCCGCACCAGTCCGAGATGGCGGCCGTGCTCGCGCGTCATCAATTCGAGGATGGCACTGGACTCCCCGTGCTTGCGCACCCCCAGTACGATTCCGTCATCAGTCCATTGCATGGCGAAGGATCTGCACGGTCTTAGCCGTCGGTGTCAGAACGCGATGCAAAGACGTACCAGGAAAAGCTATCGTCCGCTTCCCGGCCGCTGGGCGCCGGCCGGCCTGCGCGCCGGTTTCGCCAAAGCCTTTAGCGCCGCCGGAAGCGGATTGGCGCGCCCCTGCTCGTCATCATCGATCACGAAGCAGCGGGGATAGTCGGCGGTTGGAACCCGCCGGTCGGTCGCGCAGCGGTGAAAGACCTGAAGATCGTCGTCTTTCCGGTAGAGCCGATAGGGAGCGATGACATAGCGGCCCGAACCATCGTGATAGTTGCCGAGCCGGTCGATCCGGCCCTTGATCTCCGGATCGGATGCCACGATCGCATCCCGCAATGCTTCGCCGGCGATGAAGTTCTCCGGCAACTGATCGAACGGACCGTCGAAATAATTGTTCAGGCGTGAATTGGATTCGAACACCCCGATCAAGATTTTCCGGTCGAGGCGATGGTCGCGATAGAAGGCGAATCCGGTGCGACGTCCAATGAGGATGCGGTCCGTGCGGGCGGCAAAATACTCTTCGGTCGGCTTTACCGTCTCGTCCAGGACATAGTGAAATATCTTCAGCCTCGCATTGAACAGCAGGAAGAAACGAACCGCCGATTCGTCGAACACCGTTCCAAGATACTTGTCGTCCGGCCCGACCACGCTCGCCGGCGCCTGCACCGCGCTGAGATCGTTGAGCGTGAAGACGACGCTCTTGCCGCCGTGGCTCACCCGGTAGACCAAGCGCTCAAGCCGTTCCACCTTCACGTCCTGCGAAGCATCGAGCAGCGCGAAGGTTTCAGCCTCCGCCTCCCGCCATTCGGTCTGCTCCTTGAAATAGATGAACCGCAGTTTCCCTTGGTCTCGCTCGACCGGATCGAGCGCCAGGTTCCCGGCATAGGAGCTGCCGTTATAGGTGAAGCGGAAGTAGTAGTAATTTTCGGTCGGAAAAACCTTCACCTGGTCCGGCAGACTGTTCAGGACGAAAGCGAAGACGGCCATCGGATCGCCGATCGCCAGCGTCGTCGTTCGCGTCATCTCCTCGACATAGGACTGATTGGTCTGCAGCTGCGGAACATCCGGCGACTGCGCGCGCGCCATGTCGGTCATGGCAGCGAGCGCCAAACCCGCTGCAAGGCACCGGAGATGGTGAGACCGCATGGCCGCGAGCATCGTCATTCCTTCGGAAACTCCAACCCCATCTCGCGGTAGCGTTCCGGATCGTCGCCCCAATCTTCGCGCACCTTGACGAATAGAAAAAGATGCACCGGCTGCTCGACGACGGCGGCAATCTCGCGCCGCGCCTCGGCGCCGATCGCCTTGATGGTCTGGCCGCCCTTGCCCAGCACGATCTTCCGCTGGCTCTCCCGTTCGACATAAATGGTTTGCTCGATCCGGACCGAGCCGTCCTTGCGCTCCTTCCAGGAAACGGTTTCGACCGTGGAGCGATACGGCAATTCTTGATGCAGGCGCGCATAGAGTTTTTCGCGGGTGAGCTCGGCGGCGAGCTGACGTAACGGCGCGTCGGTGATCTGATCCGCCGGATAGTGCCAGGGTCCGGCCGGGGCGCGCAGCGCCAGCCAGCGCTTCAGGTCGGCCACACCATCGCCGCTCAACGCCGAGAGCATGAATGTGGCGTCGAAACGCCCGTGCTCGTTGGCCTCCTTTGCCAGCGTCAGCAGCGCCGGTTTGTCCACCAGATCGATCTTGTTGAGCAGAAGCACGCTCGGTCGGCGGACATCGGCAAGCTTGGCGAGCAATGCACTGGCCTCTTCGTCGAGCCCGCGCTTGGCATCGATCATGATGATGGCAATGTCGGCATCGTGGGCGCTGGTCCAGGCGCTCGCCACCATCGCGCGGTCGAGCCTACGCTTGGGCTGGAAGATGCCGGGCGTGTCGATGAACACCAACTGCGAACCGCCTTCGGTGGCGATGCCGCGCAGCAATGCGCGGGTGGTCTGCACCTTGTGGGAGACGATCGCCACCTTGGAGCCGACCAATGCGTTGATCAGTGTCGATTTGCCGGCATTGGGCGCCCCGATCAGCGCGATGAAACCGCAGCGCGTGTCGGCTGGCGCGTCGTCATCCATCGAGGCGGTCCGCCTTGATCCCCTCGCGCGCCAGCATGGCGGTGGCGGCGGCCTGTTCCGCCGTGCGCTTGGAACGGCCGACGCCCTCGGCCGCCGGACGTTCCGGAAGCGTCACGGTGACTCGGAATTCGGGGTCGTGATCCGGACCGGTGCGCTCGACCTCGCGATAGGCCGGGGTCGGCAGGCCGCGCGCCTGCGCCCATTCCTGCAGCTGGGTCTTGGCGTCGCGTAACGGGCGCGCCGGCGTGCGCATGCGTTCGTCCCACAGACGGGTGATCAGACCGGCCGCGGCTTCGTAGCCGCCATCGACAAAGACCGCGCCGACCAGCGCCTCGCAGACATCGGCCAGGATGGCAGCGCGGCTGCGGCCGCCCGCATTGTTCTCCGAGGCGCCGACCCTGATCGCTGCGCCGAGATCGATCGAACGCGCCACGTCCGCGCAAGCTTCTTTGCGCACCAGATCAGCGAGCCGGCGCGACATCTCGCCTTCGTCGGCCTTGGGAAAGGCCCGGAACAGCATGTCGGAAACCACGAGGCCGAGCACATGGTCGCCGAGGAATTCCAGCCGCTGATAGCTGCCGGCCCGGTTGCGCACGCCGGTCAGGGCCGAAATGTGGGTCAGCGCCTGCTCCAGCAGCGCCGGATTGTTGAAGCTATAGCCGATGCGCTGTTCGAACTCCGCAGTGCCACGCCGCCGCCGCTTGCCATCCTTGCCGTCGCTCGCGCTTCGATCGGCGGCAGCGCGAGACTTCGGCGCGCCACCGGAGGCGGCTTCCGCCGGTTGCGGAACTATGGGGGTGCTCTTGCCTCTAGGCCGTCGGCTCATCGCACGATCGTGAACAGCCGGCTCCAGCGCACGCTCCATGGCCAGCGCCACACCTCCCACGCCTGCGCGCCCTCGGCGACCGAGAAGAAGATGATCTGGGCGCGGCCGACGATGTTCTCGAACGGCACATAGCCGACCTGACTCAGCACGCGGCTGTCGGTCGAATTGTCGCGATTGTCGCCCATCATGAAGTATTGGCCGGCCGGCACCGTGTAGACCGGCGTATTGTCGTAGAAACCGTTGTCGATCAGATCGAGGGTCGTATAGGTCACGCCATTGGGCAGCGTTTCCTGCCAGCGCTTGACCCGGGAGGTGCTCCCACTCTCTTCGGTGTCGATGAAATCATCGATGCGCTGGCGTTTCACCGGCTGGCCGTTGATGTGGAGTACGCCGTCGACCATCTGAATACGGTCGCCCGGCAAGCCGATCACGCGCTTGATGTAGTCCACGGAATCGTCCTTCGGCAACCGAAAGACGACGATGTCGCCGCGCGCCGGCTCGCTGCCGAAAATCCGGCCTTTTAGAACGACGTCGTAGCGCACGGCATTGGCCAGTGGCAGCGAAAATCGGCTGTAGCCGTAGGAGTATTTCGAAACGAACAGATAATCGCCGACCAGCAACGTCTCCTTCATCGAGCCCGACGGGATGTTGAAGGGCTGGAACAGGAAGGTGCGGATCACCAATGCAATGATCAATGCGTGGAATACGACGCTCCAAATTTCCGGAATTTCACGTTTCTTGTCGGAGGCGAACAGAGCAAAACCGCCACCGGCGGCGCTCAATACGATCGGAATGAAAACGTTAAAGCCGAACAGTAACAGCATGCCGAAAGCACTCGCCAGCATCAGGATTCCGGCCCGCAGCGGATTGATGGTCGCCGTGGCGGCGCCAACGAGGCTGATGACCGGCACGACGATGCCGATCATCTGAAGGAGGCCCGAACCGCCCTGCAGCCTGGCCGCGCCGACCGCGCCGAAGCCTTCCAGCACACCGAACGCGCCGCCCAGAATTCCCAACACCAGCGCGGCAATCGACGCTTCCCGCGAACGGGGCTTCACGCTGATTGCTTCCCTCGAAGGGGTCTTCACGCTCATTTTGCTGTCCATTTCGCCGTCGTCCCGCCGCGCGCCGTTCTAGCGGCTGGGCCGCAGCGGCGCAATGAACGGCCCGGAAATAGCCGGCGCTGCCGCTTACGCCGGAATTTCAGCCAAATTCAATGGGTTGCCGCCTCGCCCTGCCCCGCCATGTAGGGATGTTGCGAGCGGCGCGCAAGCCGCGCTGCGATTTGAAATCGGGCGATGAGGACCGGCCGTCTCAGGCCGCGCCACGCGGCCGAGCTGAAATCATCACAAAGGCCTGCGCGATCGGTCCCTCGTCGCTGATAGTAACGTCGATGCGGGCCTCGCAAGCGGCCGGCGTTATGGCTTCAAGCCGTCTCAGTGCGCCGCCGGTCAGCCGCATTGTGGGGCGGCCGCTCGTCAGATTGACCACGCCCATATCCCGCCAGAACACTCCGGCGCGCAGGCCGGTGCCGAGCGCCTTGGCGCAAGCCTCCTTGGCGGCGAAGCGCTTGGCGTAGGTCTCGATCCGATTGGCGCGGCCTTCGGCCTTGGTCCGCTCGGTTGCGGTAAATACGCGCGCCAGAAAGCGCTCGCCGTGGCGGTCGATCACCCGACCGATCCGCCGCACATCGACCAGGTCGGAGCCGATGCCGAGGATCATGACGCGACTTTGGCGCGGCCGCGATCCATCGCCGCGCGCATGGTTTTGACGGCTTCGCCGAGCCCGGAATAGACCGCTTCGCCGACCAGGTAATGTCCGATATTCAGCTCGACGATCTCCGGCAGCGCCGCGATCGTTTCCGCGGTCGTGTAGGACAATCCGTGGCCGGCGTGGACCTCCAGGCCGGCGTTCTTCGCTAGCCTGGCGCCGTCACGGATACGCAGCCATTCTGCTTGCGCCGCTGCATGATCTCCGAGGGTCATCGCCTCGCACCACGCGCCGACGTGAATTTCAATCACCGGTGCGCGGATGCGCGCTGCCGCCTCGATCTGGCGCGGATCCGGGACGATGAACAGCGAAACACGAATGCCGGCATCGACCAGCCGGGCGACGACCGGCGCCAGCGCATTGTGCTGGGCGGCGACCTCGAGACCGCCTTCGGTGGTGCGCTCGCTCCTCCGCTCGGGCACCAGGCAGGCGGCATGCGGCTTGGTCTTCAACGCGATGCCGAGCATCTCGTCGGTCGCCGCCATTTCGAAATTGAGCGGCTTGCGGATGCTGGCGCGCAGGCGGGCGATATCGTCGTCGCGGATGTGGCGGCGGTCCTCGCGCAGGTGAGCGGTGATGCCGTCGGCACCGGCCGCAATCGCAAGCTCCGCCGCCTGTAACGGATCCGGATGGATGCCGCCACGCGCGTTGCGAAGGGTCGCGACATGGTCGACGTTGACTCCAAGTCGCAGATGAGAAAGTTGCGCCAAGTGACTGATCCAGCGGTGTAAATAAATCCGCGCCTTGCGCGCCTTAAGCGTTCACCCGTTCGGCGGTGGAGACCACCTTCTTGGCCCGCAATTGCGCGATGATCGAGGTGAGATGCTTTAGATCATAGACTTCCAGATCGATCAGCACCGAGGTGAAATCGGGCGACTGCCGCGCCATCCGGATGTTGTCGATATTGCCGTCGTGCTCGGCGATCACCTGCGTGACCTGGGCGAGCGAACCGGGCTCGTTCACGGTCTGCAGCGCAATGCGTGCGGGGAAACGTTGCGGCGTGGTCTCATCCATGTCCCAGCGCAGGTCGAGCCAGCGCTCGGGCGTGTCTTCGAACTCCTTCAAGGAGGCCGACTGGATCGGGTAGATGGTGATGCCCTCGCCCGGCGCCAAAATCCCGACGATGCGGTCGCCGGGCACCGCCCCGCCGTCTGGAGCGAAGCGCACCGGCAAGTCGCTATTGGCGCCGCGGATCGGTATCGCGACGCCCCCGTCGCCCGCGGCCGGCGCCTTGAACTTGACCGTCTTGATCCATTTGAAGCCGAACCAGCCGCTGTCGGGCTTCGGCTGTCGCGCCAGCGTGGCCGCGCGCTCTTCCTTGTAGTCGGGATACATGGCGCGGGCGACATCGGCGGCGCGCATCTCGCCGCGGCCGACCGCTGACATCACGTCCTCGATCGAGGCGCGCGCCAGCCGCGGCAAGGCTCCCTTCAGCTTCTCGTCCGCATAGGCGATCTTTGCGCGCTGGCACAGCCGCTCGACCATGCGGCGGCCGAGCCCGGCATATTGGCTGCGTACCGCGGCGCGCGTGGCGCGGCGGATGGCGGCGCGCGCCTTGCCGGTGATGACGAGAGACTCCCAGGCCGCGGGCGGGACGGTCTGTGCCCTCGAGGTCAAAATGTCGACCTCGTCGCCGTTGCCCAGTTCGGACACTAGCGGCGCGATCTTGCCGTTGATCTTACAGCCGACCGCGGTGTTGCCGACGTCGGTATGCACCGCATAGGCAAAATCGATGGCATTGGCGCGGCGCGGCAGCGCGATCAGCTTGCCCTTGGGCGTGAAGCAGAACACCTGGTCGTGGAAGAGTTCGAGCTTTGTGTGTTCGAGGAATTCTTCCGGATTCGATCCTTCGGCCAGCAGCTCGATGGTGCGGCGCAGCCAGTCATAGGCGCTCGACTCGCGCGACAGCATCTCGGTCGGCGAACCGACGCCGTCCTTGTAGAGCGCGTGGGCTGCGATGCCGTATTCGGCGATCTCATGCATGTCCCGGGTGCGGATCTGCAGCTCGACCCGCTGCTTGCCCGGGCCGATCACGGTGGTGTGGATCGAGCGATAGTCATTCTGCTTGGGCGTCGAGACATAGTCCTTGAAGCGGCCCGGCACCACCGGCCAGGTCGTGTGCACCACGCCGAGCGCCTGGTAGCATTCGACCAGCGTCTTCACCACCACGCGGAAGCCGATGATGTCGGAAAGCTGCTCGAAGCCGACCGACTTGCGTTCCATCTTGCGCCAGATCGAATAGGCGCGTTTGCGGCGGCCGCTGACCTCGGCGGCGATGCCGCTGTCAGCCAGCTTTCTGGCAAGCTGTTGCTCGATTTCGGTGACCAGATCGCGGCTGCGCTCTTCCAGCGCATCGAGACGCTCACTGACCACTTTGTATCCGTCGGGATTGAGCTCGCGAAACGCCAGATCTTCCAGCTCCTCACGCAGCTCATGCATTCCCATCCGCCCAGCGAGCGGGGCGTAGATATCGAGGGTTTCTTCAGCGCTGCGGCGCCGTGCTTCCGGCGGCATGTGCAACAGCGTGCGCATGTTGTGCAGCCGGTCGGCTAGCTTGACCAAGAGGACGCGCACGTCGTCGGCGATCGCCAGCAGCAGCTTGCGCAGGTTCTCCGCTTGTTTGGCCTCCTTGGTGACCAGATCAAGCTTCTTCAGCTTGGTCAGCCCCTCGACCAGTGCGCCGATGTCGGGGCCGAACATTTGGTCGATTTCCAGGCGGGTGGTCGGCGTATCCTCGATGGTGTCGTGCAGCAGCGCTGCCGCAATGGTGGCGTCGTCGAGCTTGAGGTCGGTCAGGATGGCGGCGACTTCGAGCGGATGGGAGAAATAGGGGTCGCCGGAGGCGCGCTTCTGCTCGCCGTGCGCCTTCATGGCGTAGACATAGGCGCGGTTGAGCAAGGCCTCGCTGGTCTTCGGATTGTAGCGCTTGACCCGCTCGATAAGATCGTATTGCCGCATCATCCGCGGCTTGGCCGTTTTCTTGACTTTCTCTTTCGGTTCCAGGGGTTGCGACAAAGCATTGAGACCGCGCCCGAGCGGAGCCCGGCGGCTGGCCTGATTTTGCATGCGCGGGAGATCGGTCGTGGAGCGCGCCATGTCTGTCCTTCCGCCCGCCGCAGCCGCGCGCGCGCGGCACCCAAGATATTCGGGCGCTACACCCAAGATATCACGGCGAATCTCGCCCGCCATAAGGCGCTGGCGGTATGGTTTGCCAAAAATGCCAACGGCCCGGGTTGGCCCGGGCCGTCTCAAAAACCGCAGCGCTAGCGACGAACGCGCGCTTATTCCTCTTCTTCCGGCTGCTCCTCGGGCGGGGTGAGCCCTTCCAGGCCCTTCAGCAACTCCTCCTCGGTCATCCGGTCGGCCGTCACCTCGTTATCGTCGGGGTCGGCCGTGGTGCCGGCGGCCCCGATCAGCGGCACCGCCGCGGGCTCGGGCTCGTCGACCTCGACATATTTCTGCAGCGAATGGACCAGTTCTTCCTTGAGATCGTCCGCCGAAATCGTGGTTTCGGCGATCTCGCGTAATGCCACGACCGGGTTCTTGTCGTTGTCGCGCTCCAGCGTGATCGGGGCGCCCGACGAGATCAGGCGGGCACGGTGGCTCGCCAACAGCACGAGGTCAAACCGGTTTTCGACCTTGTCAATACAGTCCTCAACGGTCACGCGGGCCATGATTCTGCCGCTCCAAAAGCTCAGTACTGTGTGAAATTCTTCCGCTAGGTATCCCTCCCGCCGGGAAAGCGCAAGGGCAGAAATTGGACTTGGCGGGGCTGGGCACCTCTGTTAGCAAAGCTTGGGAACCGCCCTGCGACCCATTCAATTATACGATTGGAATGGTTGCAACGGCGAGCCATCGCCCTTCTTTTGGACGGCACGCGATATTTGGTTCCTGCTACGCGATCCGACAGTCCGCTCGGCGGCCACCTTGGCCGCGCAGGGATTTGAACATCATCTTTCGATCACGAGAGAACAGTCATGCAATCGCAAACAGAAAAAATCGCTTTGTTCATTGACGGCGCCAATCTTTACGCCACCGCCAAGGCCCTCGGATTCGATATCGACTACAAGCGCCTGCTGCGCGAGTTTCAGTCGCGCGGCTATCTCTTGCGCGCGTTTTACTACACCGCGGTGATCGAGGATCAGGAATACTCCTCGATCCGGCCGCTGATCGACTGGCTCGACTACAACGGCTACAGCGTGGTGACCAAAGCGACCAAGGAATTCGTCGATCAGACCGGCCGCCGCAAGGTCAAGGGCAATATGGATATCGAGCTTGCGGTCGACGCCATGGAGATCGCCGGCACCATCGATCACATGGTGTTGTTCTCGGGCGACGGCGATTTCCGGTCCCTGGTCGAAGCGGTGCAGCGGCGCGGTGTGCGCGTGACCGTGGTCTCGACCATTTCCAGCCAGCCGCCGATGGTGGCCGACGAGTTACGGCGCCAGGCCGACATTTTTGTCGACATCGTGGAACTGCAGTCCAAGATCGGACGCGATCCAGCGGAACGCGCTGCGCGCGAGGCGCGCGCGCCACGCGACGATCGCGAGCCGCGCCAGCATACGCCGCAGTTCCTGCAGCGCAGCCCAGCACCGCAGCGGGCCGGAGCCGGCGCCGGCGCTGACGACGACGATTTCGAGGATTGAGGCCGTGCAGGCGGCGGCGCCCGCCGCCGTGGCGAGCAAGCCGGGCCGTGATTGCCCGCTCTGTCCGCGCCTGTTGGCTTTCCGTGAAGAGTGGCGGCGGCGCGAGCCGGGCTGGTTCAATGCCCCCGTTCCCTCTTTCGGGCCGCTTTCCGCGCGGCTTTTGATCGTCGGGCTGGCGCCGGGCTTGCAAGGCGCCAACCGCACCGGACGCCCCTTCACCGGCGACCATGCGGGGGTGCTGCTGTACGACACGCTTACGCGCTTCGGTTTTAGCCGCGGCACCTATCAGGCCCGCCCCGATGACGACCTGGAATTGGTCGAGGCCCGCATCACCAATGCGGTGCGTTGCGTGCCGCCGGAAAACAAGCCGACCGGCGCCGAAATCGCGACCTGCCGGAATTTTCTGCGAGCCACGATTGCCGAAATGCCCAATCTGCGCGCCATCGTAGCGCTCGGACGGATCGCCCACGACAGCGTGATCACAGCGCTTGGCGCCAAGCGCGCAGCCGCGCCGTTCGGTCACGGCTGCGCGGTGCCGATCGGGGCAATCACGCTGTTCAGCAGCTATCACTGCTCGCGCTACAACACCAATACCGGCGTGCTCACGCCCGAAATGTTTCAGGCGGTGTTCTCCGCCGTGCGCAGCTACCTGGACGCCGCAAGCCAGGCGACCACCTCCTCCGCGTTCTTGTCCGGCGGAAACACCGGATAGAACACGTGGACGATCGTCCCGTCGTCGATCACCAGCGCCATGCGCTTGAGCAGCGTCATGCCGGCGGCTTTGAACGTCGGCAGCCGGATGGCGCCGGCGAGCGCGAGCTCGCTGTCGGACAGAATCGGAAACGGCAGTTCGAGCCGCTGCGCCGCTTCGCGCTGATAGTCGCTGTCCTGCGTGGAAAGGCCGAAGATGCGGGCGACGCCAAGCCGCTTCAGCTCGGCAAAATGGTCGCGGAACGAGCACGATTGCGGCGTGCAGCCGCGCGCGCCGGGAATGGCATCCCAGCCGTCCGGCGGCCCCTCGCCGGGCCGGCCGGTACGCGGATAGATATAGACCACGGTGCGGCCGCTAAGCGTCGACAGATCCACTTGCGAGCCGTCGGTGGCCGCCAGCACGATTGCCGGCAGCCGCAGCCCCTTCAGATGGCGCGCGCCACCGTCGTCTTGCGGCGCGGGAATATCAGCCGGCAGCATATTCGGATTGTGAGTATCGGCCATCGTTGTCTCCCTCCGCCACCGCCGTCTAACTAACCCTTGGCGCGCAGCAGCCGTCCGCGTTCGCGCTGCCAGCTGCGCTTCTTATCGGCTTCGCGCTTGTCGTGCAGTTTTTTGCCCCGCGCCAGCGCGAGCTCGATCTTAGCGCGGCCTTTTTCGTTGAAATAGAGCTTGAGCGGAACGAGCGTCATGCCCTCGCGATCGATCGCACCGGCGAGCTTGTCGATCTGCCGCCGGTGCAACAGCAGCTTGCGCGCCCGCTTGGGAGCATGATTGTAGCGGCCGCCCTGGAGATATTCCGGGATGTTGGCATTAACCAGCCAGATCTCGTGGCCGCGGGTGTCGGCATAGGATTCGCCGATGGTCGCCTTGCCCAGGCGCAGAGACTTTACCTCGGTACCGGTCAGCGCGATGCCGGCCTCGAATTTTTCGCCAATCTCATAATTGAAGCGCGCCTTGCGGTTGTCGGCGACCACCCGCGACTTGCGATCTGCCTTGGCCGCCATACCGACCTCCCTCGCGCTCCGTCCGGCGCCCAATCGGCTGCACGTCGGATAGCGGACAGACACCCCGCTGCCAAGCCGTCAGGATGGCCGATGGGCACTCGCGGGTCCATGGGTATGGGGCAACGATGGGCGTTGTAATGATCAAATGTCCAACGACCGGGCTGAACGTTTCGACCGGCATGGAGCTCGATCCGAAAACGTTCATTGATCTTCCCAACATCAGCGCCCGGATGAACTGCGCCTCCTGTGGCGGGGATCATTTCTGGAATAAGCGGGAGGCATGGCTGGTCGAACACGCGGCACCGGGCCCCCAGCCCGGTGCGAATTAGAGCCGCGCGGCCGGTGTAACCTTGTCGATGTTACGGCGAATGGTCCCGTAACATTCGCAGGCGCGCGCTTCGAGCCCGGCGCGATCCGTGATCTGGATGTGGCCACGGTGATAACGGATGAGGCCGGCCTGCTGCAGCATATGGGCAACCACGGTCACGGTCGGACGCCGCACGCCGAGCATCTGCGACAGAAATTCATGCGTAAGCTTGATGGTGTTGCCGTCGACCCGGTCACGCGCCTGCAGCAGCCAGCGGCTGAGGCGCTCCTCCACATCATGCAAGGCGTTGCAGGCAGCGGTCTGCTGCACCTGGATCAGCAGCATCTCGCCATAGCGTACAATGGTGTCGCGTATCGCCTGGCTTTGCTCCGCCGCTTTGCGGAAGCGAGTCGCGGCGATGCGTGACCCGCTGCCGGCAACCTGAACCACTGCCCGGGTGTAAGACCGGCGCGGGCCTAGGCCGGAAAGCGAGCCGACCGCCCCTTCGCGTCCGATAGTGGCGGTTTCGATCGCCTCGCCCTGTTGCATGACCGCGAGGAGCGAGATCATGCCTTCGGTCGGGAAATAGACCTGTTCGACCCGCTCGCCCTGTTCCTGCAGCAGCACGCCTTGCTCAAGCACCATGTCGCTGAGATGGGGCTTCAGCAAAGCGAAGTCGGCGGCAGGAAGCGCCGCCAGCAGGCGATTGCGCCCGCTCGCTGAGGAACGATTTCGCTGCACCGCAGCCCCTTTCTCGGTTGACCGAGCCCATCTCCGCAGTCACTTGATCGGCGCCTCCATGGACGCGCCGATCCGGCAGCCGGCTACCAATAGCCAGCGGCGGCACGTCCGTCTGTGCGGTATCCGACCAAACAGCGCTACGGCTGAACGTGAGCGAAATAGCCCGCAGCACCAAGGAGATGGGTATCGGCATAAAAAGCGTAGTCAATAAACGGCCGGCGGTTCAAAAAAGTTCCATACTTGTCGATGCGGTGTGTTTACCCGCTACGTTCTGCAATATTTTTTGACGATGGCGCACCAGATACCGAATCGGCCTGCGGTTGTCTTTCGAATTTCAGCAGATCGCGAATTTCCGTCAGCAGCTGTTCCTGCTGGGTAAGCGGCGGCACCTTCGCCGCCTCGGCCAGCAGAAGGCGGTTCATGACCTTGACCACCAGGAACAACACCCAGGCCACGATGATGAAATTGATCATCAGCGTCAGAAAATGGCCCCACGCCAGAACGGCGCCTTGCTTGCGCGCCTCGGCGAGTGAATCGGCGGTGACCTTCGGCGACAGCGCAACGAAGTGGTTGGAAAAATCCAGTCCGCCGGTCAGCGCGCCGACCACCGGCAACATGATGTCCGACACCAGCGACTGGATGATGGCGCCGAACGCGGTGCCGATGATGACGCCGATTGCGAGATCGACGACATTGCCCCGCAGCGCAAATTTCTTGAATTCCGCCAACATCGGCCGCTCCGCACTGGCTCACAAACCATCGTCAGCGGCCGGCGGGGCCGCTAATTGATCAGCCCCGCATGCACCATCGCCTCGCGCACCGCGGCCTTGGTTTTCTCGGCGAGCGGCACCATCGGCAGCCGCACGGTGTCCGCGCAGCGGCCGAGCACCGACAAGGCGTACTTCGCCGGGGCAGGATTGGTTTCCAGGAACAGCGCGGTATGTAGCGGCATCAGCTTGTCGTGATAATTGAGCGCCGCGACGTAATCGCCTTTTAGGCATGCACCCTGAAATTCCGCGCACAAGCGCGGCGCTACGTTCGAGGTGACCGAGATACAGCCGTGGCCGCCATGCGCCATGAAGCCCAAAACGGTGGCGTCTTCGCCGGAGAGCTGGTTGAAATCCGGCCCCATGGCAGCGCGCTGCTGCGACACCCGCACCACATTGGCGGTCGCGTCCTTGACGCCGGCGATGTTGTTCAGCTCATAAAGCCGCGCCATGGTCTCGACCGACATGTCGATCACCGAGCGGCCGGGAATGTTGTAGATGATGATCGGAATGCCGATCGCGTCGTTGATCGCCTTGTAGTGCTGGTAGAGACCTTCCTGCGTCGGCTTGTTGTAATAGGGGGTCACCACCAGCACCGCGGCGGCGCCGGCCTGCTCGGCGTGCTGCGACAGCTCGATCGCCTCCTTGGTCGAATTCGATCCCGCACCCGCCACCACCGGCACGCGTCCGCGCGCCTGCTCCACGCACCAGGCGACCACCTGCTTGTGCTCGTCGTGGCTCAGCGTCGGGCTCTCGCCGGTGGTGCCGACCGGAACCAGCCCGCTGGTGCCTTCGGCGACCTGCCAATCGACCAGGGCGCGAAATGCGCCCTCGTCGAGCGAGCCGTTCTTGAACGGGGTGACGAGCGCGGTCAACGAACCTCGCAAGCTCGTTTGAGCGGTCATGATTCGATTCCTCGGGTCCATCGCCGGCCGGGCCGGCGGCTCCCCCATAGATATCGGGTCGGCAGCGGCGATGAAAGCCCGCAGCGGAGTTATGCGCCGCCCCGTTTTCGCCGCGGTCGGGCGGCATGGTGGCGGCGGCGAAGTTAGTGCTTCGTCAATCTTATCAATCGACAACAAGAGGGTGTGCGACCGCGGTCGCGCCGGGCGGGGAACCCACAGGTTGACCATACATCGTTATTTCCATCGTCTGGCGGCGGTGTCACTTGCAGGGCTGGCAGGTCTTGCCCCGCACGCCGATGCTGCCTCGACCCAGGGCGTCCCGATCCCGCGCCCGCGGCCTGCCGCGGCGACAGCCTCCACCATGGGCGTGGGCCCTGCCCGCCAGGCGCTGCCGGCGCCGGCTGCCCGACCGAGCCTTCCGCTCGCTCCCGCCTCGACCTCGGCGACCGCTCCGGCCGACATCGCCGCAGTCAAGAAGGCCATTGGGCTAGCGCGTACCGGCAAGATCACCGACGCCACCCAGGCGCAGAACGCCATCAGCGATCCGCTGGCGCGCAAGCTGGTCGAATGGACGATCCTGCGCAGCGCCGACAATCTGCCGTCCTCGCGCTATGCCGCCTTCGTCGCCGCCAATCCGAGCTGGCCGAGCACCGGTTTCCTGCGGCGGCGCGCCGAAGGCGCGCTCTGGCAGGAACGCGCCGATGCCGCGACCGTGCGCGCGTACTTCGGCAGCAGCAGTCCGCTGAGCGCCAAGGGTCACTTTGCGCTCGCCCGCGCTTTGCTGGCGCAGGGCGACCGCGCCGGCGCATCGGCGCAGGTACGCGAAGCCTGGCGCGACGACGGTTTTTCCCGCGACCTGGAAGATCAGGTATTGGAAGCATTCCAGGGTCTGCTGACCGCGGCCGATCATAAAGCGCGCATGGACATGCGGCTCTATGCCGAGGATGTCGAGGCCGCGATGCGCGCCGCCAACCGCGCCGGTGGCGCGGCGCCCGCCATCGCCAAGGCCCGCACCGCAGTCATCAAGAAGGCGGCGAACGCCAAGGCGGCGCTCGATGCGGTGCCGGAGGCCGCACGCCGCGACCTCGGTTACATGTTCAGCCACATCCAGTGGCTGCGGCGCGATGACAAGATCGCCGAAGCCGGCGCGCTGTTGCTGACGGTGCCGCGGGAGCCCGGCCAAATCATCGACACCGATCAATGGTGGATCGAGCGCCGGCTGGTCGCCCGCAAGCTGCTCGATATCGGCGACCCCAAGACTGCCTATCGAGTGGCGCGCGATGCCGTGCCGCCGGGCAAGGAGAATTACCGGGTCGAGCACCAGTTCACCGCTGGCTGGATCGCGTTGCGCTTCCTCAACGATCCAGCAGCGGCGCAAAGCCATTTCGCCCAGATGGCCGAGGGCGTCACCCATCCCATTGCTCTGGGGCGCGTCGGCTATTGGCAGGGCCGCACCGCCGAAGCGCTCGGCCGCCGCGATGAGGCACGCGGCCATTTCGAGCGCGCCGCCCAGCACCCCACCGCCTATTACGGTCAGCTGGCGCGGGCGCGGCTCGGCCACAAGGACATCGTGCTGCGCGGGCCGCCCGAGCTCAGCACCGAGCGCCGCGCGGCGATCGCGCGCCTTGAAGCGGTACGCGCGGTGGACCTGCTCTATGCCGTGGGCGAGCGCGACCTGGTGGTGCCGATCATGGCCGATCTCGGCGACCGTTCGCCCGACAGCGCGGCGCTGGCGGCGATGGGCGAGATCGCCGCGCGCAACAAGGACGCCCGCGCCATGCTGCTGCTCGGCAAGGCCGCGCTCGGGCGCGGACTGCCGCTCGAGCACTATGCCTTCCCGATCATCGGCATTCCGGACTATCGCGCGATCGGGCCCAAGGTCGAGCAAAGCATCGTCTATGCCATTGCCCGACAGGAAAGCACGTTCAACCAGCGCACCGTCTCGAGCGCCAAGGCGATGGGCCTGATGCAGGTCACGCCGGCTGCCGGCCGTCATGTGGCCAAGAAATTCGGCGCCAAATACGACGAGCAGCGGCTTTTGAGCGACCCGATCTACAATGTGCAGTTCGGCGCCGCCGAGCTAGGCGAGCTGATCGACGACTATCGCGGCTCCTACATCATGGCGTTCGCCGGCTACAATGCCGGCCGCGGCCGCGTGCGCGACTGGATTTCGCGCTATGGCGATCCGCGCGACCCGAGCATCGATGCTGTCGATTGGGTGGAACGCATACCGTTCGCGGAGACCCGCAACTACGTGCAACGCGTGCTGGAAAACCTGCAAGTCTACCGCGCGCGTTTCGGCGGCGGTATGCGCCTCCAGATCGAGGCCGATCTACGCCGCGGCGCCGCCACCAACTAGTACCTGCTACCGTTGACGAGTGAGCCGCTGTTTCGCGTTTGAGCGAATGATCTGTCGGCGCAGGCGGTGGGCTCCCTCTCCCCAGTCGAAGTCGGATTTATCCGACTTCGACTGTTTAATAGTGCCGAACTCGGGTAAAACCGAGTTCCCGCGGAGAGAGGGAGCGCAGCGAGCTCGCGGCGCTGTCATCGAGTCACACACCCTCGCGCGCATCGGTGAATTGTGATTCCGCATATTGCCCATCGCTAATTCGGATCGGCGTTACGCGACGGCTCCCCGCGCTGCAGCGCCTGCAGGCGTTCCGCAATAGCGTCCGCCTCCGCCTGACGCCCGAGCTTGCCGAGCGCGAAGCGGCGATTGTTCAAGGCATCGGCATGATCGGGTTGCAGCGCCAATGCGCGCTCAAGATCGGCCAGCGCCTCCTCGCAGCGGTCCAAGCCATTGAGCGCCGCGCCCCGGTTGACGTGGCTTTCGACATGGTCCGGAAAGATCGCGAGCGCCTGGTCGCAACATTCCAGCGCCTCGGCATGGCGGCTCAGCACATTGAGCGCCAAGCTGCGACCGGCGAGCGCACCGGGATGATCCGGGCGGCCGGCCAAGGCGTGGTCGAAATTCCGCAATGCCTCCTCGGGCCGATCGAGATGGAGCAGAACGTTGCCGCGGTTGAAGCGCGCCTCGACATGGTTGGGATTGGCCGCCAGCGCCTGGTCGTAACCCTCGAGCGCATCTTGTGCACGGCCGAGCTGCAATAAAGTGACGGCGCGGTTGGTCAGCATGTCGGCGTGATTGGGATTGCGGTGCAACGCCTGCTCATAGCTTGCCAGCGCTTCCGTGAAGCGGCCGAGCAGGTTGAGTACGATGCCGCGATTGTAGAGGATCTCCGGATCGTCTGCGCGCAACGCCGCCGCCTGGTCGAGGCTGGTCAGCGCCTCGGCCGGCCGGCCGATTTCCAACAGGAGGTTGGCGCGGGTGACCAGAGCGCTGATGAGGTTGGCATCGAGCGTCAGCGCCCGTTCGACGCTGGTCAGCGCTTCGTCAAAGCGTCCGAGTTGCTTGAGCGCGATCGCACGGCTGTTAAGCGCCTCGGGATGGCTCGCAACGGTGACCAATACCCTGTCGAATGCGGCCAGCGCTTCCTCGAACCGTCCGAGCCCGAGCAGCACGTTGCCGCGGTTGTGTTGCGCCAGCACGAAATCGGGCTCGATGGTCAGCGCGCGTTCGAAGCTCTGCAGCGCCTCCGGATAGCGCCCTTGCCCCACCAGCAGGTTGCCGCGGTTGAACAGAGCGCTGATGTGCGTCGGCTTGATGGCTAAGAGCTTGTCGAATCCATCGAGCGCTTCCTGCGGACGCTTGAGATGGGTGAGCGCGACGCTGCGATTGTAAAGGGTTTCAGGATCTTGCGGCTGCAGCACCAGGCTGCGCTCGCAGGCGGCGAGCGCTTCCTCGTAGCGGTCGAGCGCCAGGAAGGCGACGCCCAGATTGCACAGCACGGTGGCGTCCTGCGGCCGGCTGGCGGCCGCCCGCGACAGCAAAGGCATGGCGTCGCGCGGCTTGCCCTGCTGCATCTTCAATATGCCGAGGAAATGCAGCGCCTCGAATTGCTCCGGACTTTGCGCCAGCACGGACCGGTAGGCCTTCTCCGCCTCCGGCAGCCTGCCCTGCTGATGAAAGCTCAATGCCGTCTGAATTGTCGCGGTCATTGCAGTGGACGTCCTCAAGCCGGAATCGGATCGACGCGAAAGCTGCGCGGGCGCTCGCCGCGCCGGTGAATATCCCACATGGTGGTATAGGCCGCTTCCAGGTGGCGCCGGAAGCGGTCGGTATCGAATAAAGGCATGCTTGACCGGTTGCGTTCAAGCTTGCCTCGCAGACTGCGCAGAAGCGAGGGGTCACCGGCAAGGCCGCGCGCCAGGGCCTCATAGTCACTCAGGTCGGTGGTGACCAGGTCCGGCAGCCCCACCGCATGCAGCAGGCTTGCCGCCACGCGGCTGGCAAAGCTCCTCCCCATGCAGGTCAAGACCGGAACCCCGGCCCAGAGCGCGTCGCTCGCCGTGGTATGCGCGTTATAGGGCAGTGTATCGAGCACCAGGTCGGCGCATCCGAGCCGCGCCAGATGATCGGCATAGGGCTGCGGTGGCGCGAAGATCAGCCGTCCGGGATCGACGCCGTGCGCCTGCGCGGCCCGTTGCAGATTGGCTGCCGCATAGTCATTGGCTCGCAGCAGCCACAACACGCTGCCCTCGACCGCCGCCAATAACCGCATCCAGATTTCGAACACGGGCGCGTTGATTTTCCAGCTGTTGTTGAAGCAGCAGAATACCAAACCGCGCGCCGGTAGCCCGGCGGCGGCGCGCGAAACAGGTTGCGACGCCATCCGGCGCCGGAAGTCATTGGCCTGATAGCTGTCCGGAAGATGGACGATGCGCTCGCTGTAGAACGGCTGCTGGTCGAAAGGCAGAACCACGCGATCGGCGATCACATAGTCGATAAAGTCCGCCGCCATGGTTCCCGGATAACCCAGATAGCTCACTTGCACCGGTGCGGCGCGATAGGCCATGACGCCCGGACGGGCGTCCTCGGTATAGCCCTTCAGATCGATCGCGATGTCCACGTCGAGCTCGCGCAGGAGCGCCGCGATCTCGTGATCGGACCGGCCCGCGACGTCATGGAAGCGATCGAAGGAGCGCTTAAGGCGCGCCCGCATGTCGCTGCGGTCGTCGGCGCCGAAGGAGACGCCGATGGTCTCGAACCGTATTTTATCATGCAGCTCGAACAGCCCGGCCGCCAGATAGGCGGTGGCGTGACGATGGAAGTCGGCCGATATGTAGGCCAGCTTGATCCTGTCGTGCCCGGCGCCGGCGCGGCCCGGCGGCAATGTCGCGGGCTTGTCGAGCTCGCGGCGGGCATAATTGGCCGCGCAACGCAGGTGATCCGCCGGATCGTCCGAGAGCGCCAACAGCGCCAGCGGGTCCAGCACCGAACGATCGTCGCACAGGCGCAGCTCCAGTTCGGCCGCCAGATCCGCCAAGCGAGACCAGTCGCAGCACAGCATCGCGCAATGCAGCAAGGTGCCGTAGGCCGTCCGATGCAACGGCTCACGCGCCATCACCTTGTCCAGGCTGGCAATCGCCTCCCGATAGCGTCCGAGCCGGCGCAGGACGTAGCTGCGATTGACCAGTGCCTCGACATGATCGGGGTTGCGCGAGAGCGCCTGATCATAGCTTGCGAGCGCCTCCTGCTGGCGCCCGAGCTCCGCAAGAAGCACGCCGCGGTTGTTGCAGATCTCGGCATCGCCGGGATCGGCAGCGAGCGCCCGCTCATAGCTCGCCAGAGCTTCGCTCCAACGGCGCAGCGCCTTGAGCACGAAGCCGCGATTGGCGAGCGCCGCGGCATTGCCGGGCTCGGCCGCCAGCACCGCATCGAAACTCGCAAGCGCCTCCTCGTGGCGTCCCAACTCGATCAATGTAATGCCGCGCCCGAGCAGAGCCGGCGTTCCGCCCTGCGCAAGCGCACGCTCGAAACTGACCAGCGCCTCGGCATGCCGCTTCAATGCGAGCAACGCTTCGCCGCGCCCGATCAGCGCGCCAGCATGGTTAGGTTGAAGGGCAAGCGCCGCTTCATAGCTTTCGCGCGCATCGGCGTGCCGCCCCAGCCGCGTCAAGGCGACCCCGAGATTGTTGTGGGCATCGGCGTAGTCAGCTCGAAATGCCAGAGCGCGCTGGAAGCTGGCCACGGCGTCCGGATAGCGCGCCAGCGCCACCAAGGCAGTCCCGCGATTATAATGCGCTTCCGGATAATCGGCTTGTAGAACAATGGCTTGGTCATGGCATTCCAGCGCCTCCCGGTGACGGCCGAGGGCCTGCAGCGCGGCGCCGCGATTGCACCAGGTCTCCAGCGAACCAGGAGCAATGCCGAGCGCGCGATCGTAACTTTCCACCGCCTCGGCGGCGCGCCCGAGATCGATCAGCACGTCGCCGCGGTTGCCATGGCCGTCGGCCAGATCGGGCTGGCAGGCGATGGCGCGCTCGAAGCTTTCCAGCGCCTCCTCGCGCCGGCCGAGCCCGCTCAACGCCATGCCGAGCAGGTTGTGTGCGCGCGCCTGTTGCGGATCGATGGCCAAGGCCCGGCGGACGAGATCGACGCCTTCCGCCAGGCGCCCTTGCCGGCATGACGCCCGCGCCTGCTCAAACAGCGCATCGGCATTGTCGGGAGGCTGCGCCACACGTCACCGGCTGGTCATCGTTCGATCGGTTCGATCGCAAAGGCGCGCGGGCTTTCGCCGCGCTGCCAGATCTCGCGCATGGTCGCATAGGCCTGTTCGAGGTGACGGCGGAAACGGTCGGTGTCGAACAGCGGCTGCGTGCTGCGATTGCGCTCGAGCTTTTGCCGGACGGACTGCAGGAGGCTGGGATCACGCGCCAGCTTCAGCGCCAGCGCCTCATATTCCTGCAGGTCCTTGGTAACCAGTTCCGGCGCGCCGATAGCGCGCGCAAGGCTGGCGCCCACCCGGCCCGGAAACGTCGCGCCCGCGCAGGTGACGACCGGCAGGCCGACCCAGAGCGCGTCGGTGGCGGTGGTATGGGCGTTGTACGGCAAGGTATCGAGAAAGATATCCGCGCGCTGCAAGCGCGCCAGATGCTGCGGCAGGTCGGCATGGCTCCAAAACACCAGGCGCTCCGCATCCACGCCGCGCGCCGCCGCTTCCTTGCGCAGGTTGCCGACCGCGAACGGGTTGGCCGCGAACAGCACCAGCACGCTGCGGTCGATCTCCTGCAACAGCCGCATCCAGATCTCGAACATCGGCGCGCTGATCTTCCAGCTGTTGTTGAAGCCGCAGAACACGAAAGCACCGTCTGGCAGCTGCCACTGACTACGCAGCGGCGGCGGCGCGGCCTGCCGGGTGGTGTCGCGCACATAGTAGCTGTCGGGCAGCTGCACGATGCTTTCCTTGAAGAACGGCTGCTGCTCGAGCGGCAATACGATCTCGTCGGCGATCACATAGTCGATGAAATCGGCGCCGAGCGTTCCCGGAAAACCCATATAATTGACCTGGATGGGTGCGGCACGCTGCGCCAGAATACCGATTCGCCCATCGCGGGTATGGCCTTTCAGGTCGACGGCGATGTGCGCCTTCTGATCGCGCACGAGCTTGGCCACTTCTGCGTCGCTGCGCGCGGACACATCGAAGAACCGGTCGAAGGATTTGATCAGGCGCGAGCGCATGGTGCTGCCGTCGTCGGGCCCGTAGGAGATGCCGGCGATCTCGAACCGGTTGCGGTCGTGGCGCTCGAACAGTTCCGCCAGGACATTGGCGGTGACGTGCTGGTGGAAATCGGCTGATAGATAGGCGACGCGGATTTTTTCGCCGGCGAACTCCGCCGGGCTCCACTCACGCGCCACCGCCGTCAGCTTCTTCGCCCGGAGCCAGGTCTCGGCGCAGGCAAGCTGCTGCGCCGGTGTGCTGTCCACTTGCAGCAGCGCAAAAGGATCCGTTCGCCGGGCGGCTGCCACGGCTTCAAACAACGGCGCGCGTAACGCGTCCACGCCCGGCCAGTCGCAGATCTCCGCATAGCACTGCGCCAGATCGCCTGCGAGATTGGGCAGATCGGGCGTCTCCGCGCACAGTTCCAGATAGCCGGCGATGGCCTGATCGAAGCGCCCGAGCCGTTGCAGCACGCCTGCCCGATTCGCCTTGGCATCGCGCAGC
>JBKKAF010000126.1:0-15187 GCA_046714775.1 Xanthobacteraceae bacterium
TCACGAACACTTTCGCCGCCGGCACCGTGCCGGCCGCGGTCATCATCATCGGCAGCGCGCGGCCATATTCGGCGGCGCCGTCGATCACCGCCCGATAGCCGGCGAGATTGGCCTGGCTCGACAACACATCCATCACCTGCGCGCGGGAGATGCGCGGCATCAGTTCCATGGCAAAGGCGGTGACGCCCGCATCGGCCATGGCCTTGAGCGCCGTTTCGTTGCCGTAGGGATCCATGATGGCGATGACCAAAGCGCCTTTCTTGTAGGCGGCCAGCTCCCCACCGGCCGGGCGGCGCACCTTGAGCACCACGTCGGCGTCGCGCACGGCGTCCTGGGTCACGTCGGCGCCGGCGGCAGCATAGTCGGCGTCGAGAACGCCGGATTTGATGCCGGCGCCCGGCTCGACCGCCACGTCGGCGCCCAGCGCTTTGATCTTCTTGACAGTGTCGGGAGTAGCCGCGACCCGGTCTTCCCCGGGGTCGGTTTCACGCGCTACGGCAATGCGCATTCACCGCGTCTCCTTGTGGCGGGCGGCGGACAATGATGACGTGAGACTACGTGCCGGCGGCGGTCAGGGCGAGCGCGACAAGCGAGATCACCACCATGACCAAGCTCGGCATGCGGGTTCCGAGCGCCAGGTCGACGGTGGCAACAATGGGTGCGATCAACAAAATGATGGGAAGCGCGACCGACCAATATCCCGTGGTGGCGCCGATCGCGAGCCCGATCACGATGCTGGCCACGAGACAGCTGCCGACATAGGCGAGATGGACGAAATTCGCGTA
The DNA here is from genome assembly GCA_046714775.1 of Xanthobacteraceae bacterium. GTDB lineage: Bacteria > Pseudomonadota > Alphaproteobacteria > Rhizobiales > Xanthobacteraceae > VAZQ01. The sequence continues at coordinate 786 of JBKKAF010000126.1, forward strand.
GGTTTCCTCGTGGGTGGGCAGGTCGTTGCCGGTTGCGGTGGCATATTCGACCTCGCGGTGCTCGGCCATTCACGGTCTCCAATGCGTTTTGCTCAACGGCGGGGATTAGCGCAAATGCGCCGGAAGAGCAACGGCGGGAAGAGCACGAGTGTCCCGAATCCGAAGTTCGCACACACCTGCTGCGGGCACTCTTTCGAACTTCGGATTCAAAAGGGACACTCGAAATCCTAGCGTTGCTAGTGTGGCTTTGGTTCAGAAGCTCCCTCCCGACCCAGCCGCAAGGGATGGGGAGCTTCTGAACCGCCACGCTAGGCTAGCGCGCGGTTGCCTGCGGCTCCAGCCCGGCGGCCTGCAATGCCTCCCGCTGCCGCTTGCCGACGCCCGCGATCGAGAAATTCTCGATCGCCTCGTTGAACAGCCGGTAGAAATTGAGCTCGGCCCGCAAATGTAGAAAGACGGCGCCGAGCCCGATGGCGGCACGGTCCATGAACACGAATTCGCGCGGCACGGTGACCGGGCCCTTGGCCTTGAGCGCCTTGTGCACCTCGAAAGCCTGCCGCCGGCCGTAGTCGGCGGGCTTGACGCCGTCGGCCAGGCTGCGCACCCGGTCGTCCAGCAGGGGGCCATAGATAAAGCGCGCCCAGATGTTCAGTGCGTCGATCAGCTCGCGATTGAGCCGCTTGAAGCCCCAGGTTTCGTAGGCATGCACCACGAGGTCGTGGTCACCCCGCAACAGCCCATTGTAAAGATCGACCACGCCGCCCACGAATTTCGGCGGAAAGATGCGGATGCAACCATAGTCGAGCAGGTTGATGCCCGCGGGCGCGCCTTTCTTGCCGAACACCGTGTAGTTGCCGAGATGCGGATCGCCGTGGATCACGCCGAAGCGGCTGAACGGGAACCACCAGGCGGTGAACATGGCAGTGGCCAGCCGGTTGCGCGCAACGAGCGAGGCGGTCGTGTGCTCGAGCATGCGCGAGCCTTCCAGCCAATCGAGCGTGAGGAGCCGGCCGGTGGACAGTTCCGGCCAGGTGCGCGGCACCCGGATCTGCTCGATCCCCTCCAGCATGGCGCGGTATAAAGCGACGTGCTTGGCTTCGCGCCGGTAATCCAGCTCCTCGCGGATGCGCGCGCCGATTTCCTTGGCGATTTCGGTGGTGTCGATCGCCGGATCCATGCGCCGGTGAATGGCGAAAATCCATTGCAGCTGCTGCAGGTCCGCTTCCACCGCCGACTGCATGTCGGGATATTGTAGCTTGCACGCCAGTTCGACCCCTTCGCGGGCGCGGGCACGATGCACCTGGCCGAGCGACGCCGCCGCCGCCGGCTGATGCTCGAAGCTTGCGAATCTCTTCTGCCAGTCGGCGCCTAGTTCCGCGCTCATCCGCCGTTTGACAAAGGGCCAGCCCATAGGCGGCGCCTCGCTCTGCAGCTTCATGAGTTCGGCGGCATATTCGGTCGGCAGCGCGTCCGGCACGGTGGCCATCAGCTGCGCCACCTTCATGATCGGACCTTTCAGCCCGCCAAGCGCCGCCGCCAGCGCGACGGCGTTGCTGCCGCGGTCGAGATCCATGCCGAACAGCCGCGCGCCGGCGATGCGCGCAGCGACGCCGCCCACATTGGCGCCGACCCGCGCATAACGTGCGGCACGGGCCGAGAAACGGTTGGCTTCACGGTCGGTCATCGATAAGGCTCAGCGCATCTGCACTGTCAGATATACCGCAATTGTGATGAAGGAAGGATCGGCTAAGCGCGATCCAGCGATTCCAGCTCCGCGATCATGCCCTCGATCACCTTCAGCCCGCCTTGCCAGAAGGCCGGGTCACGGGCATCGAGCCCGAACGGCTGGAGCAGCTCGGAATAATGCTTGGTGCCGCCGGCCGCGAGCATCGTCAGATAGCGCTCGGCAAAGCCCTCATTGGCGCGCTCATAGACTGCATAGAGCGAATTCACCAAGCAATCGCCGAATGCATAGGCATAGACATAGAACGGCGAATGCACGAAGTGCGGGATATAGGCCCAGAAGGTCTCGTAGCCTGGCTTGAGCTCGATCGCGGGGCCCAGGCTCTCGCGCTGCACCTCCATCCAGATCGCGCATAGCCGCTCCGCGGTGAGCTCGCCGTTCCTGCGCTCGATATGGACCTTGCGCTCGAATGTGTAGAACGCGATCTGCCGCACCACCGTATTGATCATGTCCTCGACCTTGGCGGCCAGCATCGCCTTGCGCTCTTTCTTATTGGTGGTGCCGGCGAGCAGCCGCTGGAAGGTCAGCATCTCGCCGAACACGCTCGCGGTCTCCGCCAGCGTGAGCGGGGTCGGCGCCATCAGCGGACCGTTCGGCGCCGCCAGCACCTGATGCACGCCATGGCCGAGTTCATGGGCGAGCGTCATCACGTCGCGCGGCTTGCCCTGGTAGTTGAGCAGCACATAGGGATGCGCCGACGGCACGGTCGGATGCGCAAAGGCGCCGGGCGCCTTGCCGGGACGCACCGGGGCGTGGATCCAATTGTTCTTGAAGAATTGCTCCGCGATCGCCGCCATGTCCGAAGAGAACGCGCCATAAGCGGTCAGCACGGTCTTCTGCGCCTCCCCCCAGGGAATGGTGCGGGTGGCGACCTTGGGCAGCGGCGCATTGCGATCCCAATACGGCAGCCGCTTCTTGCCGAACCAGCGCGCCTTCAACGCGTAGTAACGGTGCGACAGCCGCGGATAGGCGGCGCGCACGGACTCGACCAGCGCCTCCACCACCTCGGGCTCGACCCGGTTCGACAGATGGCGCGCGTCCGCGACGTCGGCAAAGCCGCGCCAGCGGTCGGATATCTCCTTGTCCTTGGCGAGCGTGTTGGTGACCTGGGAAAACAGCCGCAGGTTTTGCTTGAACGTCACCCCAAGCGCATTCGCCGCCGCCTTGCGTTTCTCTTCCTTCGCGTCTTGCAGAAGATTGAGCGTCGGCTCGATGGCGAGCGATTTGTTTCCGATCTTGAAGCGCAGGCCGGCGATGGTCTCGTCGAACAAGCGGTTCCAGGCCGAATAGGTGATCACCGATTTCTCGTGGAACAGTTGCTCGACACGATCCTCGAGCTGGTAAGGCCGCTCCTTGCGGATATCTTCCAGCCACGGGCGGTAGTGCCCAAGCGCGGGATCGGCCATCGCCGCTTCCAGCTTGGCGTCGTCGATCCGGTTCAGCTCCAGCACAAAGAACAGCAGGTGAATGGAGGCGGCGGTGATGCGCTCCTGCACGTCGCCGTAGAACTTCGCGCGCGCCGGGTCGATGGTGTTTTCGGCATGAACGAGGCCGGCATAGGAGATCAAACGGCCGAGCAGATCGTCGAGCTGCTCGTAACGCACCACTGAGGTGGCGAGCGCGCGGCCTGCGTCGGGTCCGTCCGCCAAAGCGGCGAGCTTGCCTTTGTAGTCTTCCTCGAACGCCACACAGTATGCATCGGCGCGATCGAGGTCGCGCTTCACGCGCGGATCGTCGATCCCGGCATACAGGTCGGCCAGATTCCATTCCGGCAGGCGACCAAGCGCGCGTTCAGCGCCGCGTTTGGGAGCAAGTTTTGTGGAAGCGGATTTGGATCGCACGGGCATGAAAGATCCGTAGCAAAAGAGAGGCCCAAAGCTGAGCCGCAGCGGGGCAATGCAGCGGCATCGAGAATTGGCTTCGCACCATGCATATGGCGGCGCGTTGCTCGCGGTCAACGCCTGAATTCATGTTGTTTCAAATTAGCGACGATGTTGCAGCTGTGTTACCGCGCAACCGCACCATGCTGTCCTACACTCTCAAGCCGCTTACGGATTCCGCGCAGCGCGTCTTCCGCAAATAATAGGGCAGCCGATCGTTCGCGCTACTCCCGCACCATGGCAAACCGGCCGCGCATATTGGCCAGCGACATAGTTGGGCGCCCACAACCGCACCGCCGATGTTGGTGGTAGAGAAGAGAGGAGCGCCGAGGCTGCCGCGATCAAGCCAGTGCAGCCAACTGCGGCGCGACGTGAAAAAGGAGTTCCTCGCTTTCCGCCAGAACCGGCTCGATCTTCTCCTGGAAGTGCTGGCGGATCGTCCCCCATGTCAGCACGACGCCGGCAACAATCCCGGCTTTCGTCTCCCGCAGGAACGACTTGGCCCGCGTGGTCAGGCATTCAAGGCTTGCATGCTCGAACACAACACGCCCGGCGCCGTCCTCGAGAATGTAGAGCCGGCCCAAACGGGAAATCGACAGGATGCAGTCTTCCGTGCGCGGCGCACCGAGCAGATAGAATTGCGGATCGCCGACCTCGGTGGCGCCGACGTCCCAGCCGCTCGCTTCACCGCTGGCAAGTTCGGCGGCAAACGTTGTCTGCATCTTCTCCAGTTCGCACGACTGCCAGAGGCCGTCCTGCTGCATCTGTGGCGGAGCGAATGCGAGGATGCTCATTTCTTCACCTTGAACAGCAACCGATAGAGTTCCGGATCGTAGTAGGCCACGAGTTTTCGCGCGAATTCGCAAGGGTCAACGCCAAGCGCCCGTGCCCAGGCTTCCATGCTTTCAGTTGGCACTCGGCCGAAGCCATTCTCCACCTGTGAGATGAAAGTGTAATACTTCAGGCCGAGAATTTCAGCGAGTTCGATCTGCGACAAACCGGCTCGCCCCCTGAGTTCCTTGAGCCAGGTGCCCGCTTGCCGCCGCAATTTCTTGGCTTCCGGCGCCGCATTCGCAAACTGCATGCATAGGTCTCCAGCAGCCGAATCGGCTTGCCTTTTTCACCATTTCAGAGTTACTAAACTATCGAAGTTTGAATGCGATCCTCAGCCGTAGGATAGCCCAATATGCGGAGACGAAACATAGCAATTTCCGGCCTGCCCAAGCGTTCGGCGCCTGGCAGCAGTCTCGCAGATCTCGGCCCGCCGGTCACGTTCGCGGCCACCGTGCTTGCAACATTCGCGGCGCTGGTGGCGGCCACGGCGTTGCTGCCCGGAGGTCTGGTGATGCCGGCGATCAGCACATTGTTCTACGTCTTTGCAGCCCTGGTCGCGCTGGTCGCATGGCTCCTCAGGCAGTCATCCGAGCACGGCACGGTGTCGTACTGGGATGTTGCCGGCGCGCTCACTTTATGCGGGATCTTCGCCGGCATACTGATCGATCCGGATCAGCTGCTGCGCCTCGTCACGGAACGCTAACATTAGACGTCGCAGCGATCACCCGGCGGCGCATTTTTTTGAATCGGAGCGATGCCGGGAAACTTTCGAGTCTGGAAACTACATAAGGACAAGACCGTGAACCTGCATCAAAAGTCGACCGAGCTCGACACACCGCAAACAGCGCATCCGACCGCTCGCGACAGCGCAGTACCGGCGGGAAACCTTCCGCTCACGCCGTACCGCGAACCGGCCGAGGCGGTGGTCAAGGCGCTCGGCTCCGATGCGGTGCGCGGATTGAGCGGGGACGAGGCTCGACGGCGGCTCGAGCAGTATGGACCAAACCAACTCAACAGCGCGCCGGAAACCCCGTGGTGGAAACGGCTACTGGAGCAGTTCGAGAATTTTCTGGTGATCATCCTGCTGGTCGCCGTAGTCATTTCGGTGATCGAGTGGCTGCTGCAGGACCCGCGCGAAAGCGCGCTGCCCTACGAAGCCATCGTCATCCTGCTCATCGTCATCCTCAACGCGATGCTTGGATTCATCCAGGAGGCGCGCGCCGAAAAATCGGTGCGGGCGCTGATGGCGCTTGCCGCTCCGGAAGCGACGGTGGTCCGCGACGGCGAGCGCCAACGAGCCGCGACCCATGACATCGTGCCCGGCGACATCGTCATGGTTGAGGCCGGCGACAAGATCCCGGCCGATGCCCGCATCGTCGAAAACGCGAACCTTCAGACCGATGAAGCCCCGCTGACCGGCGAGAGCGTGCCGGTCGCCAAGGAGATCAGGCCGATCGACGGCGACGTCGGCATCGGCGATCGCCGCAATATGCTGTATTCGGGCACGGTCGCCACCTATGGCCGCTGTCGGGCCGTGGTCGTCGCAACCGGCATGGGGACGGAGGTCGGCCGCATCGCGGGTTTGCTCGAGTCCGCGGAGAAGGAACCAACCCCACTTCAGCAGGAGCTCGACCGCACCGGCAAGCGCCTGAGCATCATCATGCTGGGCATTTGCGCGGTCGTGTTCGCGGCCGGCCTGTTCAGCACGTCCACGTTCACTCTCAACGTAATGCTCAGCCTGTTCCTGTTCGCGGTCGCGCTTGCGGTCGCCGCCATTCCGGAGGCGCTGCCGGCGATTGTGACCGTGGGCCTGAGTCTGGGCGTGCGCCGCATGGCGGCCACAAACGCCATCGTGCGCAAGCTGCCGGCGGTGGAGACGCTCGGTGCCGCGACCGTGATCTGCTCCGACAAGACCGGCACGCTGACCAGGAACGAGATGACCGTGCGTGCGGTCGTCACGGCTGGCGCGCGGATCGATGTCTCCGGCAGCGGCTACATCCCCGAGGGCGATTTTACGGTCGAGGGTGCGCCGCTGCCCAATTCCTCATCCGTGCGCGATTCGCTCGCGCAAACGCTGCGTGCGGCGGCGCTCGCCAACGATGCCGAACTGGTGAACCGCGAGGACCGCTGGCGCGTGCAGGGCGACCCGACCGAAGGCGCACTGGTCGTCGCCGCGCGCAAATTCGGCATCGCGGAAGCCGAGCTTGCGCGATTTCCCCGGATCGCCGAGATCCCATTCACCTCCGAGCGCAAGCGCCACGCCACCATCCATGTCGATCGCGAGAACCCGGGTGACCTGCGCGTGTTCGTCAAGGGCGCGCCCGAGGTTCTACTCGCGAAGTGCCGTTACCTGTGGGAGGACGGCAAGCTGGTGCCGCTGGGCGAGGATAGCCGGGCGGAACTCCTGCGGCGCAACGAAGCGCTCGCGAGAGAGGCCCTGCGCACGCTTGCGATCGCAACGCGCACCGTGCCGGCCGCTGCCCTGGGGATCGATCTGGAGGCCGCGGCCAACCGGACATCTAACATCGAACTGCCTGAGAGCGTTGAGGACGAGCTCGTGCTGCTGGGCTTCGTCGGCATGATCGACCCGCCACGAACGGAGGCAAGAGACGCCGTCCTCGTCGCTAAGCGGGCGCATATCCGCACGGTGATGATCACCGGCGATCACCCGGCGACGGCCGAGGCGATCGCCCGCGAGCTGACCATCTTCGAGCCCGGTGCGCGGCTGGTGACCGGCACCGAACTGAGTACCATGGACGAGGCCGCGCTCGACGCCATCGTCGAGGACGTGCGCGTGTTCGCCCGTGTCGATCCCGAGCACATGCTGCGCATCGTCGCCGCGCTCCAGCGCAAGGGCCACATCGTCGCGATGACCGGCGACGGCATCAACGACGCACCCGCGCTCAAGAGCGCCAATATCGGCGTCGCCATGGGGATCACCGGCACGGACGTCTCGAAAGAGGCCGCCGACATGGTGCTGACCGACGACAATTTCGCCAGCATCGTGAAGGCAATCGAGGAAGGGCGCGGAATCTACGACAACATCCGCAAGTATCTGATCTATCTGCTTTCGTCGAACGCCGGCGAATTGCTCACCATGTTCGCGGGTGTGATGTTTGCGGGCATCCTCGGCCTTACTTCGGCGGATCCCGGGCTGTTCCTGCCGCTGCTCGCTGCACAACTTCTGTGGATCAATCTGATCACCGACGGACCGCCCGCGCTGGCGCTCGGCATCGACCCCAAGGATCCCGACGTGATGAGCCGGGAGCCGCGCAGCCGCGGAAGCGGCGTGCTCACGGGCGCGGACTGGATCTACATCACCGGCGTCGGCGTGGTGATGATGATCGGAACCATCGCTGTGCTCGACGCCTATTATCCCGGCGGCCTGTTCACGCTGTTCGCAAAGGGTAGCGCTCCCAATGTGGCGGATGAGACATACGCCCGCACCATGGCCTTCACCACACTGATGATGTTCCAGCTGTTCAACGTGTTCAACTGCCGGTCGACCTGGCGTAGCGCCTTTGTCGGGTTGTTCGAGAACAAGTGGCTGATCATCGCGGTGCTCTTCTCGCTCGCCACGCATGTGGCTGTGATCTATGTCCCGTTCCTGCAGACAGCGTTCCATACGGTGCCGCTAACGGCACAGGATTGGGCGGTCGCTACGGGCATCGGGGTGACGCTGCTCATCGTGGTGGAGCTGGTGAAAGTCGTGCTGCGCGCGAAACGCGGATTGGTAACGGCACGACGCGCCGAATCCGCGCGCGAAAGCTCGCCGGTCCGCGCCTAGCGTACGCGGACGCGATCCACATCGGAAGCTTCCGCGCAAACCCGCGCGCGGGAGCCTTCGCGCTGCGAAACGGCCGCCCTACTGGACCGCAAGCTTTAACACGCCCTTAAACCTGCCCCGTCACAGTGATCCAAATCGGTACAGGGTCGGTAGGTGCGCACATGGCGGAGCGGATTCTGATCGTCGACGATGACCCCGTTCAGCGCCGGCTTCTCGAAAACATGGTCACGCGCGTGGGGTATGGCGTGATCGTTGCCGAGGGCGGCGACCACGCCGCCCGCATCCTGGCCAGCGCCGAGGCCACCGGCATCGACGCGGTCATCCTCGATCTGGTGATGCCAGATCTCGATGGGCTCGGCGTGCTGGCGCGCATGCGCGAGGCCGGGCTTGCCATTCCGGTGATCGTGCAGACCGCCCATGGCGGGATCGACAATGTGGTGTCGGCGATGCGCGCGGGCGCGGCCGACTTCGTGGTCAAGCCGGTGGGCGCCGAACGCCTGCAGGTGTCGCTGCGCAATGCGCTGGCGACCAGCGCGCTGGAAGGCGAGCTCGCCCGCATCAAGCGCAGCCGCTCCGGCACGCTCACCTTCAAGGACATCATTACCCGCAGCGCCCGCATGCAGGCAGTGCTGCGCACCGCCGAAAAAGCCGCAGGCTCGGCGATCCCGGTGCTGGTCGAAGGCCAGTCCGGCGTCGGCAAGGAGCTGATCGCGCGCGCCATCCACGGCTGCGGCGAACGGCGCTCAAAGCCGTTCGTCGCGGTCAATTGCGGCGCCATTCCCGACAATCTGGTGGAATCGATTCTGTTCGGGCATGAGAAAGGCGCCTTCACCGGCGCCACCGACCGCCATGTCGGCAAATTCGCCGAGGCCTCGGGCGGCACGCTGTTTCTCGACGAGGTGGGCGAGTTGCCGCCGGCTGCGCAAGTCAAGCTGTTGCGCGCGATTCAAGAGGGCGAGATCGAGCCGGTCGGCGGCCGCAAGCCGGTCAAGGTCGACGTGCGACTCATTTCCGCGACCAATCGCGATCTGATCGCCGACGTGAAGAGCGGACGGTTCCGCGAGGATTTGTTCTACCGCCTGCATGTGTTTCCGATCAGCGTGCCGCCGCTCAACGAACGGCGCGAGGACATTCCGGAGCTGGCGCGGCATTTCGTGGCCCGTTTTGCCGCCGAAGAAGGCAAGCGTGTCGGGCGCATCAGCGCCGAAGCGATGAATTTGCTTTTCGGCCACCGCTGGCCAGGCAACGTCCGCCAGCTCGAGAACGCGGCGTTTCGCGCGGTGGTGCTGGCCGAAGGCGACGAGATCGGGGTTGCCGAATTTCCGCAAATTGCAGCCCAGGCCGGGCCGTCAAGCGCGCTGCCCTCCGAATCTTCCCCCGACATCGCTCCCACCGATGTCCGGTTGGGCGATGTGCCGGCGGCTACGCCGCGCCCGGTCTCCGGCCGCGATATCCCACCTTCCGTTGCGCCTACGCTCGCGTTGCCGCTGCTCGACGGCCAGGGCGAGGTCCGACCCCTGCAGGACATGGAAACCGAGGTCATCCGCTTCGCCATCACCCATTACCGCGGCCAAATGTCCGAGGTCGCGCGGCGGTTGCAGATCGGGCGCTCGACGCTTTATCGCAAGCTGGAGACCTTGGGCCTCGATGTTTCCGGCGAAACTGACGCGAAAACCGGCTCCGTTGTACGCGGGTAACAGCCCGGCAAAATCGCGTGCGTAGCGGGGGTTTCCGGTTGCTTTGACAGCCGAATTGCCGTCTTTTCGGAACTTCCTTGGGCGCAGGTGGATTGAGACTGCGGGGTCCGATCAAGGACGATCCGCGAACTGGAGAATGGGCAAATGAGCGGCCTTCGTTACGACCGCATCCTGGCTGGTACGGCTTTGGCTCTGGTGCTGGCTTTGCCCGGCAACACTTCCGCGTCGACTGACGCATCCGATCCGGCCAAGCCGGAGATCCAGGCCTCCGAGCCGGCGCGCGCGCCAGCCCAGACCCAGGGCGTCGGGACCGACCCCGCCAAGCCGGACGCCGAGAGCACCGCCACGACCGCTCCCGCGGCCGACGCTCCAGCCGCGACCACCACCGCTCCGGCAGTGACCACGACGGCACCGGCAGCGGTCCCGGCTGCTCCCGCACCGGCGGAAACAGCCAGTACGCCTGCGGCGGTCGAAGCGCCGGTCGATCCGCTGGCCTCGCTCGATGCGACCGACCGCCCAATCGCCGAGAAGCTGCGCGATATTCTCTCCAACCGCCTCGGCCGCCTGATCAGCCGTAAGGCCGAGCGCGACGGCATCGAAGCGTTCTATCGCGAGCGTAATTTTGCGCCGCTGTGGAGCGACAAGGGCGCGGAGGCCGCGCGCACCGCAGCCGCCGTGAAATATCTGCAGACCGTCGACGCCGACGGCCTCGATCCAGAGGACTATCGCGCGCCCGATTTCAAGGCGGCGGCCGGCGATGCGCTGGCGCTCGCCGAAGCCGAAATCAAGATGACCGCGACCGTGCTGACCTATGCCCGCCACGCGGAAAACGGCCGCGTGCATTTCTCCCGCGTCAGCGCCGACATCCTCTACAATCAGGAGCCGCCGAACCCGAAAGACGTGCTCGGCAAGCTCGTCGGCGCGACCGACGTCGCCGCGGCGCTCGACTCCTACAATCCGCAACAGCCGGCCTACAAGGCGCTGAAGGCGAAGCTCGCCGCCGCCCGCAAAGGCACCAATCAAGAAGTCGAAGTCGTGCGCATCGCCGACGGCCCGACGCTGCGCCCCGGCATGGACGATGCGCGCGTTCCAGCTCTGCGCGAGCGCCTCAAGGTCTCCGGCGACCAGAGCAACACCAAATACGACTCCGCTTTGGCGGACGCGGTGAAGAGCTTCCAGCGCAATGCCGGCTTGTCGGCCGACGGTTTGCTAGGCGGCGGCACCGTGCGCGCACTCAATGGCGGCCCGCGCCGCGGCGGCAACCAGGTCGACGTCATCCTCGCCAATATGGAGCGCTGGCGCTGGATGCCGCGCGACCTCGGCAAGGTCCACGTGGTGCTGAACGTCCCGGACTACACGCTGCGTGTTTATAACGACGGCGCGGTGGTGTGGCAGACCAAGGTCGTGGTCGGAAAGCCGGCGACGGCAACGCCGATCCTGACCGAGACGATGAAATTCATCACCGTCAACCCGACCTGGAACGTACCGCCGTCGATCGTCTACAACGAATATCTGCCGGCGCTGCAGCAGGATCCCTCAGCGCTGAGCCGCATCGGCGTCAAGGTGGTGCAGAATCGCGACGGCAGCCTGCACATGTACCAGCCACCGGGCGACAACAACGCGCTCGGCCGCATCCGCTTCAACTTCCCCAACAAGTTCCTGGTCTACCAGCACGACACGCCGGACAAGAACTTGTTCAAGCATGACAAGCGCGCCTACAGCCACGGCTGCATGCGGGTGGAAGACCCGCTGAAATATGCCGAGGTGCTGCTCGGTCTGGTGCTGCCGAAGGAGAATTACACGGTCGAGAAGCTGCGCCGGATGTACGGGCCGTCGGAGGTGAACATCCAGCTGCCGACGCATATTCCGGTGCACATCACCTACCAGACCGCATTCGTGGACGACGCGGACAAGCTGGTGATCCGCGACGACATCTATGGGCGCGACAGCCGGGTGCTGGTGGCGCTGAAGGGCGAGGATCGCCGGGTGGCCGATATCGCGATCGACCGGCCGCAGCCCAATTACAGCCGGCCGGCCGCACGGCTGCCGGGTGGCGTGGCCTTTGAAGGCAACGGCAATAACGGAGGGTCGTTCTTCGAGCGTCTGTTCGGCGGCGGTCAGCCCTCCCCAGCCCCCCGGCAGACCCGGGTCAACCGGGCCCGCACCAACCTGAATTAACCAACAGGGTAACCGACCGGCCCAGCGTGGCCATTTTTCGCCATAGTCCCCCTGTACCCAGGACGGGTTCGGGGGGACGGGGCGCGCGCTAACAGCGCATTAACTCTTCCCTATAAGACTGCGTTAGCCATATTCGCCGCGGCGCCTTGCCGTGGTGAGTTTGGATTTGTGCAACTTACACGCGAGATCGCCAGTGCCGGTCAGTGTCGCGCGCCCATTTCCTGTGAGCTCTGCTCCCGTGCGCGTCAGCTATTGCTGCAGTCTGGCAACGTTGCTTCTCATCATCGGCTGCGATGGCCTGCAAAACGCGACCGCCGACGGCGAGACCCGCACCATCTCGTTCCACCATATCCACCTCAAGGAAGACACCACCGTCACCTACAAGCGTAACGGTCGCTATGACGAAGAGGCGCTGAAGAAAATCAACATGGCGCTGCGCGACTGGCGCAGCGGCGAGCCGACCAAGATGGATCCGCACCTGATCGACGTGGTGTGGGAGGTGCATCGCGAGGCCGGCAGCAAAGGGCCCATTCACGTCATCGGCGGCTACCGCGCGCCCGGCACCAACGCCATGTTGCGCCAGCGCAGCGGCGGCGTCGCCCGCCACAGCCTGCACATGAGCGGCAAGGCGATGGATTTCTTCATCCCCGACGTGTCGCTGGAAGACCTGCGCAATGCCGGCCTGCGGCTGCAGCGCGGCGGCGTCGGCTTCTACCCCTCATCCGGCTCCGCCTTCGTGCATATGGATACCGGCCGCGTGCGGCACTGGCCGCGGCTGCCAGAAGCGCAGCTCGCGCGCGTGATGTCGACCGCCCGCCAGGTGCAGCTCGCTTCGACGAAAGCGACCGACCGTCCCGGCACGGCCGAAAACGCCGTGGTCCGCAGGTCGAGTATGCTCGCCAAGATGTTCAGCCCCGCCCGGGACGCCGAGGAGGACGAGGACGCCAAGATCGACGCCAAGATCGCGGCCGCGCCCGCTCCGGCCCGCGTGCCGACGCCCGCGCCGCGTCCCGACATTGCGCGCACCGTGGTCGCGGCCGCCGCGCCCGCCGTGCCGCTGCCACCGTCCCGACCGAGCCAGGGCGCGTCTTTTGAGCTGGCATCGGCCTCGTCCACGCCGGCCAGGCCGGCGCAGGCAGCCAGCCTGATGGGCCGGACCACCGGTACCGTGTCTGCCAACGACGTCATCAACGACCGCGGCTACTGGCAGGGCTTGCCGGAACAGGCCGAAGGGCCGCCGCGCCCGCCGGCACCGATACCCATGCAGCGTCCCGCGAATGTCGTGGTCGCCAGCGCGGACCCGGACACCACCGGCAGCCTGGCGCCTTGGCCGTTGCCCGACCGCAGCGAACGTGGTCCGACCGGCCGTGCGCTGGCTTATGCGCCGGCCGCGGAACCGGTCACCCCGGCACGCGCTGCGCCGATGGGTTCCGGCACTGTGCGCGCCGCGGCACCGGCCGCGCCGACCGATACCACGGTCGCCCTCAAGCGCAGCGGCAATCAGCCGTCCGTGCTGTCAACCGCGCCTGCCGCCCTCCCCGTGCAGCGCGCGCAAACCGCCAAGGTTCTGCAGCAGCGCGACGATCCGTGGATACGCGCCATGATTGTGAGCCCGAGCGCGCAGGATTTCATGAGCACGTCGCTGTTCGGCGCGCCCGATTTCCGCAATCTCAGCCCTTATCTCCGCAAGCCGCATCAATCGGTCATGATGACCTTCTCGGACGATCCGTATCTCGGCATGACCGAGCAGAAGTTCAGCGGCGCTGCGGTGATCTTTGTCTCGACCGTGACGTTCCAAGGCCGCACCGCCGCACTGCGCTAATTTCCGCAAGCATCGCAGCCATCAGCACGCCGGGCGGGCGATCAATTCAGCATGCCGAGCGCATGCATATAAGTTTCCAGGATCGCCTCCTGCTCCTTGCGCTGGTCGGTATCCATCTTGCGCAGACGCACGATGGTGCGCAGTGCCTTGGCGTCGAAGCCGGAGCCCTTGGCTTCCGCGTAGACGTCTCGGATGTCGTCGGCGAGGGCCTTCTTTTCCTCCTCGATCCGCTCGATGCGCTCGACAAAGGCTTTCAGGTGATCCTTGGCAAAGCGGGTCGCGGGTTGCTCTGCGGCAGCGGCGGCGGTCGCCATCGATGTTTCCTCCTCACGCGCGGGACTGGATGAAGAGGTTTCGAAGCCGGGGGGCTCCGGGTCAAGGGCGCCCGGCAGTCATCCACAGTCCTGCACAGTCCTGCACAGTCCTGCACAGTCCTGCACAGTCCTGCACAGTCCTGCAC
>JBKKAF010000127.1:0-12838 GCA_046714775.1 Xanthobacteraceae bacterium
CGTAACGGCGGTGGGTTGTGCGCTCGACTGCGGACTTCATCGACGACACGAAACCGAACAGCATCAGCAAGGCCCAGAAAATCCACAAGGCAAGATCGAACGCCGCGATCGTCAGCGCGATGCCGACCCCGGCAAGCCCCAGAATCAATTCGTCGGCGGGCTCGCCATTCGCCATGCGTGATCCTTCGCGGATGGCATCGCGGATGTCGCCGAACACGAACAGGTCGCCGAGCGCGGTGCCGGCGAGCCCCACCAGATCGTCCGGCTCGCCGGTGATCAGCCCGCGGGTGAATTTCTCAGCAGCACGCGCGGCGCTGTTGGCGGCGGTCACCGCCGTCTCCACCTTGGCGGTAAGCGCCGGATCGACCGCAATATTGCGCGCGCGCGCCAGGTCGAGAAAGCTCTTGGCAAGATCGGCGTCATCGGCGGCGAGCGCCGCCTCGATTTCGCGCGCCGCCACCGCGGTATTGAACGAGCGATCGAGCGCGCGATCCGCCAGCATGACCGGATCGTCCTGCGCCAGCAGCAACTGCTCCGCTTCGAAGCCGCGCGGCACCACCGTCAACGCGGCGACGGCGCACACGAAGGCAAGCCCGAGCGGCAATGCGATCCGCGACCCGTTCATTAAAAATCGATCCTCCTGCCGCCGGACCGGCGGGCCTAACGGCCGATTGCATCGGCAAAATGCCCAAGAGCAAAATGCCAAGAGCAAAATGCCCAAGACCGGCGAGGTTAGCCGATTCGTTAAGGGTCAACTGCGCAGCCCGGAGCGCAGTTCCGGCTTTCCCGCAGTTGTTCAGCGGCTTGGTAAATTTCAGACCACGATCCGACTCACGGAATCATGCCCTAGGAATTCATGAACCGGGCCATTATGGTGCGCCGCAATTCACGGAAGTGGCCCATGGTAGACCGCATCGTTCCGCATTTTCACAACACGCCGGGGGTTTCGATGGTCGAGATCGGCGCCAAGGAATTCATGTGCATGGGGGAACAGCCGCCGTTCGACCATCCGCATGTCTTTCTCGACATGGGCGATGCAGTCGAGATCATCTGTCCGTATTGCTCGACCCTGTTCCGGCACGATCCGACGCTTAACCCGCACGCAGCGCGCCCGGCCGAGTGCGCCTATACCGAATCCGCGGCCGCCTGACGTTCCCGCCGCCGGAGACCCCGAACCGTGGCCCCCTCGCGCACCGTCCTGATCGCGGGTGGTGGCATCGGCGGGCTGACCGCGGCGCTGGCGCTGGCGCAACGCGGCTTCGGCGCGACCGTGCTCGAACAGGCCGAGCGGCTGGAAGAAACCGGCGCCGGCATTCAGCTCTCACCCAATGCGTCGCGGATTCTGATCGGGCTTGGCCTGCGCGAGCGATTGGCCTCGCACGTGACCGCGCCGGAAGAGCTGCGCGTGCTCAATGCGCGGACCGGGCGCTTGCTGGCGCGCGCGCCGCTCGGCGCAGTGGCCTATGAGCGCTACGGCGCACCCTATTGGATGATCCATCGCGGCGATCTGCAGGCGGCGCTGCGCGATGCCGTCGCCGCCAATTCCGATATCGCGCTGCATCTCGGCGCGCGCGTCGACGAATTTGCCGTGCACAAGAACGGCGTCACCGTCGCCGCGCGCAGTAACATGCAGGCGATGGAGCAGCGCGGCAGCGCGCTGATTGGCGCCGACGGGTTGTGGTCGGCGTTGCGCACGCGTCTCGGCCACCGCGATCCGCCGCGCTTTGCGCGTCACACCGCATGGCGCGCGCTCATCCCGGCGGAGGCAGCGCCGCCGGCGCTGCGCGAGCCGGCGGTTACTCTGTGGCTCGGGCGCAATGCCCATGTCGTGCACTATCCGGTGCGTGCCGGAAGCATGATCAATGTGGTCGCGATCATCACCGACACATGGAACGAGCCGGACTGGAGTGCGCCGGGCGCCCGCGATGAGCTGCTCGGCCGCTTCCCCGCCGCCCTATGGCAGGCCTCCGTGCGCGACCTGCTCGGCGCCAGCGAGCGCTGGCAGAAATGGGCGTTGCACGATCGCGCTCCGTTGACCCATTGGGGCAAGGGGCCGGTCACGCTGCTCGGCGATGCCGCGCATCCCATGCTGCCTTATCTCGCCCAGGGCGCGGCAATGGCGATCGAAGACGCCGGCGTGCTCGCCGCCTGCATGCAGCACACACCCGACGATGTCGACGGCGCCCTGCGGCACTACGAGCGGCAGCGCCAGCCCCGCACCGCCCGCACCCAGCGCGCGGCGCGCCGTAACGGGCGGGTCTATCACATGGGCGGGGCCGAGGGTTTTGTGCGCAGCCTCGCCTTCCTCGCGCTCGGCGGCAAGCGCCTGCTGGCGCGCTACGACTGGCTGTTCGGCTGGAAACCGCCCGGCGGGACAACTATCTGAGCAGTGGCGGAGCCCTGATGCACGACCACACCCAGAGGCACGAACAGACACCGGCCGGGCACGCGCTCGATCCGGTCTGCGGCATGACGGTCGATCCGCACACGACGCCGCATCGCCACCAGCACGGCGGCCGCACTTTTTATTTCTGCAGCGCAGGCTGCCGCAGCAGATTCATCGCCGATCCGGAAAGATATTTGTCGCCCGACGTGCGTGCGGCCGAAGTTGTGCCCGAAGGCACGATCTATGTCTGCCCGATGCATCCGCAGGTCCGCCAAGTCGGCCCGGGCAGCTGCCCGATCTGCGGCATGGCACTTGAGCCGGAGATTGCCAGCGCGGAGGACGGCCCCAATCCGGAGCTTGCCGACATGACGCGGCGGTTCTGGATCGCGCTCGTACTCAGCGTACCGGTTGTCGCGCTGGAAATGGGAGGCCACCTCGTCGGCACGCATGGCTGGCTCGACCGCACGCTGTCAAATTG
The DNA here is from genome assembly GCA_046714775.1 of Xanthobacteraceae bacterium. Lineage (GTDB taxonomy): Bacteria > Pseudomonadota > Alphaproteobacteria > Rhizobiales > Xanthobacteraceae > VAZQ01. The sequence continues at coordinate 2,865 of JBKKAF010000127.1, forward strand.
GCTGCAGCTCGCCTTCGCCACCCCGGCGGTGCTGTGGGCCGGCTGGCCGTTCTTTGTGCGTGGCTGGCAATCGCTGATCACACGCAATCTGAACATGTTCACGCTGATCGCCATGGGCACCGGCGTTGCCTGGGTCTACAGCGTGGTCGCCACGCTCGCGCCCGGCGTCTTTCCCGCCGACTTTCGTGGTCAGGACGGCGCGGTCGCGGTCTATTTCGAGGCCGCCACCGTCATCACCGTGTTCGTGCTGCTCGGCCAGGTGCTCGAATTGCGCGCGCGCGCCGCCACCTCGGGCGCGATCCGCGCCCTGCTCGATCTGGCGCCCAAAGTCGCGCGCCGCGTGCGCGCCGACGGCAGCGATGAAGAGGTGCCGCTCGACGCCATTAACGCCGGCGACCGGCTGCGGGCGCGCCCGGGTGAGAAAATCCCGGTGGACGGCGAGATCGTCGAGGGCCGCTCCACCCTTGATGAATCGATGGTCACCGGGGAATCGATGCCGGTGAGCAAGGGGCCGGGCGCCAAGGTGATCGCCGGCACGCTCAACCAGTCCGGCAGTTTTGTGATGCGCGCCGAGAAGGTCGGCCGCGATACCCTGCTCGCCCAGATCGTGCAGATGGTGGCGCAGGCGCAGCGCTCGCGCGCGCCGATCCAGCGGCTGGCCGACCGGGTCGCGGCCTGGTTCGTGCCGCTGGTGATTGCGGTGGCGCTCGCGGCCTTCGCGGCCTGGGCTGCGTTCGGGCCGGAGCCGCGCTTCGCCTATGGCCTGGTCGCCGCGGTGAGTGTGTTGATCATCGCATGCCCGTGCGCGCTTGGCCTCGCCACCCCGATGTCGATCATGGTCGGGGTCGGACGCGGAGCCCAGGCCGGCGTGCTGATCAAGAACGCCGCGGCGCTCGAGCGCATGGAGAGCGTGGATACTTTGGTGGTTGACAAGACCGGCACCCTCACCGAGGGCAAGCCGAAAGTCGTCGCCATCGTGCCGGCGCCGGGCTTTGACGAGCGCGAGGCGTTGCGTCTCGCCGCCAGCGTGGAGCGCGCGAGCGAGCATCCGCTGGCGGCGGCAGTCGTGGCGGCGGCGGCCGAGCGCGACATCGCGCTCGCTGCGGCGACCGAATTCGATTCCCCTGCCGGCAAGGGCGTGGTCGGGACGGTCGAGGGCCGGCGTGTCGCGCTCGGTAATGCCGCCTTCCTGTTGGAGCTGACGATCGCCACCGACGCGCTGGCGGTGGATGCCGAGCGCCTGCGCCAGGACGGCGCCACCGCCATCTTCGTCGCCATCGACGGCAGATTGGCGGGCGTCATCGCCATTGCCGATCCGGTCAAGCCGTCGACCCCTGCCGCGCTCAAGGCTTTGATGTCCGAGGGCGTGCGCGTCGTCATGCTAACCGGCGACAATCGCACCACCGCGCAGGCGGTAGCGCGCCGGCTCGGCATCGGCGAGATCGAGGCCGAGGTGCTGCCGGATCAGAAGGCCAAGGTGGTCGAGCGCCTGCGCGCCGAGGGCCGCGTGGTCGCCATGGCCGGCGACGGGGTCAACGACGCGCCGGCGTTGGCCGCCGCCGACGTCGGCATCGCCATGGGCACCGGCACCGATATCGCGATCGAAAGCGCCGGCATCACGCTATTGAAGGGTGACCTCACCGGCATCGTGCGCGCGCGCAAACTCTCCGCCGTGGTCATGCGCAACATCCGGCAGAACCTGTTCCTCGCCTTCGTCTACAACGCGGCCGGCGTGCCGATCGCGTCCGGCGTGCTCTATCCGATCACCGGCATCCTGCTGTCGCCGGCGATCGCGGCGGCGGCGATGGCGCTGTCGTCGGTCAGCGTGGTTGGGAATGCGCTACGGCTGCGGCGCGCGCGGCTCTGACCGTCAGCGGATGTCGGCGTTGCTGCGCCAGTTCGGTGTATCACAGTTCTTGCGGCGGGCGGCGGCAGCCAGCACGCGTAATTCCTCGCTCGCGGCGACATGGTCCTGCTTGTAGGCGATGATGTTCACAAAGCCGCCGCCGGCGCCCTGCCCGGCTTTGTCCATCAAGGTTCGCAGGTCCAGCTCGCGCGCGGTCCAAGATTTGGTCTGCGCGGCGATCTGCTCGCAGTTATGGTATTCGTATTTTCCGGGATCGGCGAAGACCGTCATCATATTGTCCGGCCCCGACGAACAGCCGGCCAGCAAGGCCGCGGCGACGAGCGCGAGCAGCGGCGCCGCTTGGGCGCGCCTTCCGTGGTGCTTGCTGGCAATGGTGTTCCGCATAGCTCCCGGCCTGCTCCGGCGCAATAGACCTGCACCGCAGCCCGTAAATATTTCGTGCAGCGGCGCAAATGCCTTGCCGCCGGAATGCGCCGATATCGTGATGATACCAACGGCGCTAATCTTTGACCCGTCATCCTGAGGTGCCCGCACACGCAAGTCGGCGATAGCCGACTTGCGATGGCTCGCGGAGCCTGTCATCGGGACGGACCCGTTGGCTCGGACCTCAGAGTGACGGATCAAGTGAGTCATTCCCACTGCCCCCTGGTATGGGACCATCACGCGGGGGTCCCTGCCCTGATTGCTTCCCAACGATCTTCAATGTTATGGAGCGGGCGCTTCTTGTCCCTCATCGGCCGCAATCGACGTCACGGCCATTCCTCACGATGCCTTGGCGGCGGAACATGCATCGCAATCGCCTGCACGGTGTCGGGTAACGGCGGATCCCCCGGTCAATGTCGCAGCTCATCCTTGGCATTCATGCCGGCTATCACGACTCGACCGCCGTGGTGTTCGACGACTACACGCTGAAGGCCGCGGTGCAGCTCGAGCGGCTCACGCGCATCAAGGGCGACGCGTCGGAATTCCCCTATCGTTGCATCGATGAAGTTCTGTCGATCGTCGGCGCGGCGCGCAGCGATGTCGGCGCGGTCGCCATCAGCCGCATGTATTTTCCCAACGAAGCCTTTGTGAAAAGCCCCGGCCTCGGCTGGCTGTGGCGCAACTTTCGCAGGCATATCCGCAAAAAACCCAATCGCGGGCTCGCTCGAGAAATCCGCCTGCGGCGCGCCGCACGGCCGGAAGATGTCATCGATCCGAAGGAAGCCTTGAAATTCGCCGGGCTGCCGCAGGCCGACGCAATCCACTTCTACGACCATCACGAGGGCCATGCGCTGCCGGCACTGTTCTACACCGACTGGGACGACGCGCTTCTGGTCACCGCCGACGGCGCCGGCGACACCGTCAATTACAGTCACCGGCATTTCGCCGACGGGCAGCTAAAGACCATCTATGGCGGGGAGGAATGCTGGCATACGCCGTTGCCGCCCGACAGCCTTGGGCAGCTCTACCAGGCAGTCACTTTGGTGCTGGGCTTTCGCCCCAATCGCCACGAGGGAAAAGTGACCGGCCTCGCCGCCATGGGCGAGCCGGTTCTGTACGACCAGATCGCGCCCTACTTTTGGGTCGACGACAAGGGGCAGGTGCGTTCCAAATTCCGTCGCACCGGCGGGATGCGCAATCTGCTGTGGAAGATCACGCCCGGCGTGCGGCGCGAAGATGTCGCCGCCTCGGTGCAAAAGGTGGTCGAGGACACCATGCTGCTGTCGGTGCAGCGCCTGCTGGCGCGCTATCCGGCGCGGCGGCTCGGCCTCGCCGGCGGCCTGTTCGCCAATGTGAAGCTCAACCAGTTGCTGGCGGAGAAACTGCCGATCGACGAGCTCTTTGTCGTGCCGCCGATGGGCGACGAAGGCCTGCCGACCGGCGGCGTGCTGGCTTATCTCATGCGGCGCGACGGCATGGGCCGCTGGCTGAACGAGCGCCGCCGGCTCAACGACGTCTATCTGGGGCGCGACTACGATACCGCCATCGACACCGCCTTGCGCACCACGCCGGGCGTCACCGGACGCGCCGGCTCGCCGGTCGAGGAAGCGGCGCGGCGGCTCGCTGCCGGCCAGATCGGCGCGATCTATACCGGCCGCATGGAATACGGCCCGCGCGCGCTCGGCACCCGCTCCATTCTGGCGAGCCCGGTACGCCGCAACATGCATGACACGCTGAATGAGCGTCTCGAACGCACGGAATTCATGCCGTTCGCGCCGGTAGTGGCCGCCGAAAAGGCGGCGGAGATTTTCGACGTGACGAACGTCAACAGCTATGCCTGCCGGTTCATGACCATCACCTGCAACGTGCGCCAGGAATGGCGCGAGCGCATCCCGGCGGTGGTGCATGTGGACGGCACCGCCCGCCCGCAGGTCGTCACGCGCGAGGTCAATCCGCTTTATTACGACGTGCTCGGCGCTTTCGAGCGGCAGACCGGCATTCCCGTCCTGGTCAATACCAGCTTCAACGTCCATGAAGAGCCGATCGTCAACGCGCCGGGCGAATGCGTGAAGGCGCTGGTCGATGGCCGCATCGATTTCGTGATCACCAAGAACGGGTTGTACGAACGGCAGGCGCAGTGAGGATCGCCGCCACGCGGCGCGCCGGCGATCACGCGGCCGGCGGCACAACCGGCTGCTTTCGCTTCTCGGTGAGCACGAGGTAGAGCGACGCCGCCACGATCAGCGCCATGCCGGCGACGCTCCACAGCCCCGGCAACTCGCCGAACAAAATATAGCCAAGCACCGCAGCATAGACGATGCGCGAATAGTCGAGCGGAACGAGCACCGTCGCGTCGCCCTGGGTCAGGCCTTGGGTGATCATGGTCTGGCCGACGATGCCGAGAAAGCCGATGACCGTGAGCAGCATGAGCTCCCACAGGCTCGGCGTGACCCAGAGGAAGATCGCCGGGATCGCCGCGAACACCGCGTTCCAGAATGCGTAATAGAACATGATTACGCGCGTCGGCTCGGTGGTCGCCAGCCGCTTGATGCAGATCACCACCAGGCCGCCGAACAGCGCGCCGGTGGCGCCGACAAAGGCGGCGGGATCAAAGCCCGCGGTGAACGGCCGCGCATAAAGCAGAATGCCGAGGAAGCCGACCAGCGCCACGCTGGTGCGCCGCCAGCCGGCGATCTCCCCAAGGAAAAGCAGCGCCAGCGGGATCATGAACAGCGGCCGCGAGAATTGCAGCGCCATCGAATCCGCCAGCAGCATGTGGGTGATGGTCCAGAAGAAGCAGGCATTGCCGATGGCGCCGGTGGCGCCGCGGACAAGGTGCATGCCAGGCCGCTTGGTGCGGAACGGCTCCAGCGGATTGCGGATGAAAATCGGCAGCACGAAGAAGAAGCCGATCAGCGAGCGGAAGAACAGGATCTCCATGCTGGGCAGGCTCGTGCCCAGGTGCTTCACCAGGGTCGCCATCACCACCAGCGTGATGGCGCCCGCGCTCACCAGCGCGGCGCCGCGGGCGACGCCATCCATCGTGCCCCAATGCGCCACGGCGCGGGCGCGTGGCCGGTTCAGGCTGTTGCGGAGAATTTTTGGAAAAGACGTCCGGCGGCTGTTGTGATTAGTGTCCTGCATTCCGGTCAGTCGGGCTTGAAGTTCAGCGCCACGCCGTTGATGCAATAGCGCAGATGCGTGGGCGGGGGCCCGTCGGGAAAGACGTGGCCGAGATGGCTGCCGCAGCGGCTGCAATGCGCCTCGGTGCGCGCCATGCCGTAGCTCGTATCCTCGGTGGTCTCCACCGCGCCCTCGACCGGATCGTCAAAACTCGGCCAGCCGGTGCCGCTCTCGAACTTGCGCTTGGAGACGAACAGCGGCTGCCCGCAACCGGCGCAGGAGAAGCTGCCGGGGCGTTTCTCGTGGTTGAGCGCGCAGCTTCCCGGCCGCTCGGTGCCATGGCGGCGCATCACGTCGTATTGCTCAGGCGTGAGCATGCGGCGCCATTCCTCGTCGGAGCGCGTCACTTCGAATTGTTTTTGTTGGGCCATGTCATTCGTCTCCGCAGGATGTCGCGCCGATCATAAAGCCAAAAACCGCGGCGCACGAACAACATTTCGCGCGCGGCGCGGTCGGCGCGACGTATGCAGACACACCCCACGCGGTTCTCCTCCGCGTCAGCTCGCTACGTCAACCAGCGAATAGCTCGTGCTGCGCCCGCCCCCTTCGTCCTTCTTCAGAATGCCATGCTCGACAAGTTCTGTGATGTCGCGCAATGCCGTATCCGGCGAGCACTTTTCAATCTTCGCCCATTTCGACGAGGTGAGCTTGCCTTCAAAGCCGTCCAGCAGGTGATTGAGCGCATCGCGCTGGCGCTCATTGAGCGGCGCGGTTGCGTGTTTCTTCCAGAATTCGGCCTTCCGGAAGACGCTCGCCAGAATTTTCTCCGTGCCGTTGAAGGCGCGATCAAGGCAGCCTAGAAACCACTCCAGCCACGGCGTGATATCGAGGTCGCCTTTCTGCGTTGCTTCGAGCAGGTCGTAGTATTCCTTCCGCTCCAGCTGGATTTGCGCGGACATGCTGTAGAAGCGCTGCGGGCTGTCTTCCGATCGGGCGAGGGACATATCGGCGATGGCGCGGGTTATGCGGCCGTTGCCGTCATCGAATGGGTGAACGGTGACGAACCACAGATGCGCGAGCGCAGCCCTGATGACCGGATCGGTGTCGTCTTCGCCGTTGAACCAGTCGAGGAAGGACTTCATTTCTTCATCGAGCCGCGCAGCGACTGGCGCTTCGTAGTGAACTGTCTCGCGGCGGCTATAGGCACCCGAAACAACCTGCATCCTTCCCGATTTGTCGTCGCGCCATGCGCCGACAATAATTTTGCTCATTCGGCTGCGTCCGGTCGGGAAGAGCGCGGCGTGCCAACCGAACAATCGCTCAGCGGTGAGCCGCTCTTTGAATTTCTGCGTGGCGTCGAGCATCATCTCGACGACGCCTTCGACATCGCGGTCGGCGGGCGCCAACGCAACCGCCTCCATGCCAAGACTCCGCGCAATCGAGGACCGAACCTGATCCCGGTCGAGGATTTCACCTTCGATTTCGCTGGACTTGAGAACGTCTTCCGTCAGGATTTTGAGGACGGCCTCTTCCTTGAGCGGGAAGCCGAGCGCCTGCATGTGGCCAATAAGGCGCCCCTGACGGTGCCGGACCGCGGCCAGTTGCTTGGCTAAGCCTTCCTGATTCCACCGAAATTTAGGCCACTCGGGCCGTTCATGGATGTATTTAGGCATTCTCCGCACCTCTTGCGGATATTATGTCACCTATTCACCGCATGGGCAAGGCCAATCGCCGCAGAGTACGCGGAGAATAAGGAAGTATTATTCCGTCATTTTCCGGCGGACGTAAGCCGCGTCACTTGTCCAGCAGCGCTCGCACCTTGGCGCTCAGCTCGCCGAACGAGAACGGTTTGCTGATCATCTCCACCCCGGCGTCGAGCCGGCCGTGGTGCACGATAGCGTTGCGCGTATAGCCGGTGGTGAACAGCACTCTCAGGTCCGGCCGCAGACGCACGGCTTCATCGGCGAGCTGGCGGCCGTTGACGCCTCCCGGCATGACCACATCGGTAAACAACAGATCGACCGCCTGGCCGCCCTCCAGGATATCGAGCGCGGCTGCGCCATTCGGAGCGGCCAGCACGCGGTAGCCAAGTTCGGCAAGCGTTTCGACCGTATAGGAGCGAAGCGCCTCGTCATCTTCCACGACCAAAATGGTCTCGTTGCCGATCGCCCGGGTGACCGGCCGGGAATATTCCGAGTCCTCGGTGTGATCCTCCGCGCCGACATAGCGCGGAAGGTAGATTTTCACGGTCGTGCCCTCATCCAGCTCGCTGTACACCTTCACGTGTCCGGCAGATTGGCGCACGAAGCCGTAGACTTGGCTCAATCCCAATCCCGTCCCCTTGCCGACCTCCTTGGTGGTGAAAAACGGCTCAAAGACCCGTTCCAGCGTGGCTTTGTCCATGCCAGTACCGGTATCCGTCACCGCGATCATGACGTATTGACCTACTTCCACCGGCTCGGCGATCCCGCCGACATAAGACTCATCGAGAAAACAATTCGCCGTTTCGATGGTGACCTTGCCGCCAGCCGGCATGGCGTCGCGGGCGTTGAGGGTGAGATTGAGCAGCGCGTTCTCGAGTTGGTTGGGGTCGGCATTGCTCCGCCACAGTCCGCCGGCCAGCACCGTTTCGAGTGAAACCGCTTCGCCCAGGGTCCGGCGCAGAAACTCGCACGTTGCGCTCACCAGTTTGTTGGCATCGATGGATTTGGGAGCAAGCGGCTGTTGGCGCGAGAAAGCCAGCAGCCGGTTGGTCAGCGTAACGGCGCGCTGTACCGCCTGCAGGGCCATGTCCTTGGCCCGCACCACCCGCTCCGCGGCCGCCGAGGCGCCGAGCGCCGGGATCTGGCGGCCGATAACGTCCAACCCGCCCATCACGCTCGTCAGCAGGTTGTTGAAGTCGTGGGCGACCCCGCCGGTGAGCTGTCCGACCGCTTCCATCTTCTGCGACTGGCGAAGCAGCTCCTCGGCTTTCAGGCGCGCCTCGTTTTGGATTTCCAATTCGCGGGTGCGTTCCTTGACGGCTTCTTCCAGCGTCTCGGTAAACGCCCGCAGCTGCGCAATGGCGCGCTTGCGTTCCGTGATGTCCACATTGACGCCGACCATGCGAACGGCGCGGCCATCCGCGTCATAAAAAATGATGTTGCGCGCCTCGATCCATTTCAGATCGCCGTCCCTGGGATTGAGGACGCGGAATTCCGCCTGCAGTTCGCGGTCTTGCGACGCAAAGGCTGTATTGATGAGATCGGTGAGCCGCAACACGTCTTCACGGAAGACGCATTTGAGCCAGGAGTCGTAGCGCCCGTCGAAATCGGTGAGCCCGTACAAAGACAGGAATTTGGGCGAGAGACGCACAACGCCGGTCTGCACCTGCCATTCGAAGATGCCGACGCGGCCGGCCTCCTGCGCCAGAACGAGAAGCTCATCCGCCTCGCGGAGGCCCAAACTGGCATCCGCGGCTGCGGAGCTTTTTCTCCGCTGCGGTTCCTTTGCTTTATCCGACTTCACCAGAGAGTGCTCCGCGGGGCTGGGGCGCAGTCTATCCGCCGAGCACCCGTTTGGCATCAGCCATCGCTTTGAGCTTGCCGAAGGCGACCTGGCGGGGCAGATGGTTCAACCCGCAAGAACTGGTGACGATGGTCTGCTCGGGCGCCAGCCACTTCTCTTTGCGGATGCGCCCGGCAATGGTCTCCCCGCTTTCGACCTTGGGGTCCTGCACGTCAACCGCGCCTACGCCGAGCTGCTTGTTGCCGAGATGCGCCTCATAGTGGTGCGCCATGTCATACTCGACCAGATAGGACGAGGATTCGATTTTGCAGATCAGATCGGCCTTGTAGCGGCCCACATCGAAATAGCGATGGCCGATCTGGGCGTCGTATTCCTTTCCGACGGCATAATTGCCCTGGCAGATGTGGATCGACACGTGGATCTTGGGTGAGAGTCCTTCGATGGCCAGATTGATCGCGTCGACGGCGGCTTCCACCTCGCCCTCGTCGGCCAGAGTGAACAACGGCTCGTCGATCTGGATGTGCTGGCAGCCCGCCGCCACGAGTTTCTTGAAATTACTGCGCAGCAGCTTACCGAGATCGCCCATCATTTTCGGCAGATCGTTGTAATATTCGTCGAAGGCCACCTTCGACAGCATGTGCGGACCGGTCATGGTGATCTTGACCGGCTTGCGCGTCAGCGCGGAAACCATGTTGAACTCGTCGACCAGCCCAAGATCGACGGTGTCGCCGATGCGCGCGCGGCAGGTCGCCGCGGGATGAAACACGTTCGGGTCGTGTGGGGTGATCGGTTTCGGCCGGGTGCTGCCCTGGAAGGCCGGAATTTTCTGCCAGAAGTGGTTCAGCATGGCATTGGGAGGCGAATGCCGGTTGTGCGTCCGCCGGTGCATCTCGCCGCCGGTGATGACATCGATCCCAGCCAACTCCTGGTCGAGCACCGCCGCCTGGGTGGCCCGGTACTGCGCGTCGCTCATCGAAGACATCGACAGCTGGCCCATCGCCATCAGCCGGTCGAGCGCCTCGTACCAGTCCGGCACGCTGTGGGCGCCGATGAC
>JBKKAF010000128.1:0-23862 GCA_046714775.1 Xanthobacteraceae bacterium
ACCGAGGCAACGTTGCAGACCGCGCGCGATCTGGAAACGGACGGATTTCTGGTCATTGCCATCCGGCCGCCGACCGTGCCGGCCGGCACCGCCCGGCTCCGCTTCACTTTCACCGCCGGTCATCCCGACGCCGAGATCGAGCGCCTTGCCGAGATCGTGCGCCGCCGCATCCGGATGGCCTGAGCCGTGACCGCGATCTTCGTCACCGGGACTGGAACCGAGGTCGGCAAGACCTTCATCACTGCGGGGCTGATCCGGCATTTTTGCGCCGCCGGCCGTCATGTCGACGCCATCAAGCCGGTGGTCAGCGGCTATGACCCTGCCAATGCGGCTTTAAGCGATCCCGGCGTGCTGCTGCAGGCGCTCGGCCGGCCGGTCAATGACGAGGAAATCGCCCGCATATCGCCGTGGCGGTTCGCTGCGCCGCTGTCGCCGGATCTTGCGGCCGGTCGCGAAGCCCGCGCTGTCGGGTTCAACGAGCTGGTCGCGTTCTCCCAGCGCGCGGTGGATACGCGCCGTGGCATCCTGTTCATCGAAGGCGTCGGCGGCATCATGGTCCCGCTCGACCAGCGTCACACCGTGCTGGACTGGATGTTCGCGCTGCGCATTCCGCTCCTGGTCGTCACCGGCAGCTATCTTGGCACCATCAGCCACACCTTGTCGGCGGTGCATGTGTTGGCGCTACGTAAGCTCGAAGTCTGCGCCATCGCGGTGAGTGAAAGCGCGCAAGGCGGCGCCTCGTTGGAAGACACCGTGAATACCATCGGCCGCTTTGCACGCCCGATCGATGTGATAGGAATCCCGCGGCTAGCGAGCGAAACAGCCGCTCATTCCGCTATTGAGCGGATTGCCGCACTGCTTTGACGTAACAGCATAATTACGGGACGAGGATGCTCGATCCCGTGGTTTTGCGGCTTTCCAGCTCGCGATGAGCCTGCTGTGCGTCCTTGAGCGGATATGTCTGATGGACCGGAATTTTAACATGGCCGCCCACCACCACCTCGAACAGCGCATTGGCGGCCTTCACCAGGTCGTCACGTTTGGCGGTGTAGGTCACCAGCGTCGGACGGGTGGCGAACAGCGAGCCTTTGGTCTGCAGCAGATTGATGTCGAAGGCGCCGATCGGTCCCGACGCGCTGCCGAAACTCACGAACATGCCGATCGGCCTGATGCAGTCGAGCGATTGCGGAAATGTCGCCTTGCCGATGCTGTCATAAACCACATCGCACAGCGCGCCGCCGGTGATCTCCTTCACCCGCGCGACGAAATCCTCGTCGCGATAGAGGATGGTGTGGTGGCAGCCGTTGCGCTTGGCAATCTCGGCCTTCTCCGGCGAACCGACCGTGCCGATGACCGTGGCGCCGATATGGCTGGCCCATTGGCAGAAGATCGAGCCGACCCCGCCGGCGGCAGCGTGGATCAGCACGTTCATGCCCTTCTGCACCTTGAAGGTCCGGTGCAGCAGGTATTGCACGGTCATGCCCTTCAGCATCATGCCGGCCGCCTGCTGGTCGGAAATCTGCTCGGGCAGCTTGACCGCGCGGTCGGCGGGCAACAGGCGCTCGGCCGCATAACCGCCGAGCGTGACCACATAGGCGACGCGGTCGCCGGCCTTGATGTCCTTGACGTCGGGGCCGACGGCGGTGACCGTGCCGGCGCCTTCATTGCCCGAAATGAACGGCAGCGCCGGCGCGGCATACAGGCCGGAACGGAAATAGACGTCGATAAAATTGAGGCCGCAGGCTCCTTGCTTGACGCGGATCTGGCCCGGCCCGGGCGCCGGCACGTCGACCTCTTCGAAGCTCAAGACTTCGGGACCGCCCGGCTTGTGGACTCGCACGGCTGCGACCATCACGTCCTCGCTTACAAATCTTGTTTCAGGCGGGCGCGATCATAGGTGCCGCCACCCCGGACGCAAGCACGACATCCACCCGCTACGCGCCGTCCTGCTTGGGAACGCGCGAGCGCATGGTGGACCGCTTGCGGCGGTTGCGTCCGGCCCAGACATTGAATACCTCGACCGCCGCCGCGAACGCCATGGCCGAGTAGATATAGCCGCGCGGGATGTGGAACTCGAAGCCATCCGCCACCAGCGCCACGCCGATCAGCACCAGGAACGAGAGCGCCAGCATCTTGGTGGTCGGATGCCGGACGATGAACTCCGACACCGGCCCGGACGCCGCAAACATCACGATCATGGCGATCACCACCGCCGCGACCATGATTTCGATGCGCTCGGCCATGCCGATGGCGGTGATGATGGAATCGAGCGAGAACACCAGATCGACGGCGATCAGCTGCATCACCACCCAGAAGAAAGTGGCGCGCACCGGGGCGGCGCCGGGCTCGCTGTCCTGTGCCTCGACTTCCGCATGGATTTCGTGCGTAGCCTTGGCGATCAAAAAGCCGCCTCCGCCGATCAGGATGATGTCGCGCCACGAAATCGCCATGCCAAACAAAGTGATGACCGGCTGAGTCAGGCCCATCAGCCAGGTCAGGCCGCCGAGCAGGATGAGGCGAAAAATCAAAGCCAGCGCGAGACCGATCTGACGTGCGCGCTTGGCTTCTTTCTCCGCGAGGCGCGACACCAGCACCGAGATGAAGATCACATTGTCGATGCCGAGCACGATTTCCAGCACGCTCAGCGTGAGCAAGGCAGCCCAGGCATGCGGATCGAAAAGCAGGTCAATCATGGGATGAGCCTCTGGCGGTCAATCCGACCGCGACGAAGTAAAGTGCGAGGATCACCAGGCCGCCGGCCACCAGCGGCCCGGGCGCCAGGTCGCGAACGAGCGCCGTGCCGGCGAGCAGCGCCCACAGGATCAGCGCGGCGATGTTGACCGCTCGCAGGCGCGTCACGCGCAGCGGATGGACAAACTTGATCGGCACGAAGGTCAGCACGGCCAGCACCACGATAAGGCCGGCGCTGAACCATGGCGCCGGCTGCAAGACAAACAGATAGAATGCGACCGCGTTCCAAAGCCCCGGAAAACCGCGAAAATAGCTGTCGGAAGTTTTCATGTCACGGTCGGCGAAATAGATGGCGCTGGTCATGACGATGAGCACCCCGGCCGGAACGGCGAGTGCCGCCGGCACCAGCCCGCTTATGGTGATCGCATAGGCCGGAACGAACACATAGGTGGTGAAGTCTATCACCAGGTCGAGTGCATCGCCCGACCAGCGCGGCAGCACTTCGGCCACTTTGAATCGCCGCGCCAACGCGCCATCGATACCGTCGACCAGGAGCTGGATGCCGAGAAACACGAACATCAGCACCCAGTGGCGCTCCGCCGCCGCCAGCAAAGCCGCAAACCCGAGCGCCGCGCCGGTCGCGGTGAAGATATGGACGGCGAAGGCGCGGACCTGGGCGAATTGCGGCATTCCGATTCCGTTACCCGTGGGATAGAGCTACAGCCCTGTTTCGGCTAAAATTTCCCGTTGCGTCAAGGGCGCAACGCTCAAGGCACGCAGATGAGCGGACGAAAGGCGGAGGTTGTGATTGTCGGTGGTGGCCCGGTTGGCCTCACCGCGGCCATTGCGCTCGCCGACGCGGGCGTGGAAACCACGCTGGTCGCCCGCACGACACCAACCGACAACCGCACCACCGCATTGCTCGCCGGATCGGTGCAGGCGCTCACCATGCTCGGCGTCTGGCAGCGCTGCCGGGAGCAGGCGGCGGCGCTGCGCGTCATGCGCATTGTCGACGATACGTCGCGGCTGTTGCGGGCGCCGGAGCTGCGCTTTGACGCCGCCGAGATCGGCCTCGACGCCTTCGGCTACAATATCGAGAACCGGTTTCTGCTGGCGGCGCTCCGTGAACGCGCGAACACGCTTCCCGCGCTCGCGCATATCGACGACGAAGCCGAAGCCGTCGCGATCGAGGATGCCGCGGTGACGGTTCGCCTCAAAGGGGGCGGTGTCGTCACTGCGCGGCTGGCGATCGGGGCCGAAGGAAGGCAATCGCTTTGCCGTACCGCCGCCGGCATCGAGACCGATGGCTGGCGCTATCCGCAGACCGCGCTGACCTTCAATCTGCGCCATAGCCGCCCGCACGACGACATCTCGACCGAATTCCACACCGAGGCCGGACCGTTCACGCTGGTGCCGCTGCCGGGACTGCGATCCAGCCTGGTCTTCGTGCTCGACCCCGCCGAGGTGGCCTCGCTCGCCGCCCTCCCCGATCCGGATCTGGCGGCGGAGATCGAGCGGCGCTCCCATTCGGTCCTCGGCAAGATCGCGCTCGAGCCCGGCCGCGGCGCCTTTCCGCTCGCCATGGAGACGGCGCGCGCCTTCGGCGCCCACCGCGTCGCGCTGGTCGGCGAAGCCGCCCATGTCGTTCCGCCGATCGGCGCGCAAGGCTTGAACCTCGGCATGCGTGACGCCGCCATTATCGGCGAGCTTGTGGTCGTGGCGCATCGCAACGGCGGCGACGTCGGCGCGGGCGAACTCACAGCGCAATACGATCGATTGCGCCGCGCCGACGTGGGCAGCCGCACGCTTGCGATCGACCTGCTCAATCGCAGTCTGCTCTCGGACTTCCTGCCGCTGCAAGGCGTGCGTGGCTTCAGCCTGTTTCTGATGGAGCGGATCGGGCCCCTGCGCCGTGCTTTGATGCGCGAGGGCGTCGCGCCGGCAGCTTCACAGCCGCGGCTGATGCGCGGCGAGGCGCTATAACATCACCGACAATCCGCCGAGACCGCGATGAAACACCCGCGCAATTTCTTCAAACCGCTCGCCGCCGGTGCACCCGCGCCGCTGCGCGAGCTGCCGGTGCGGATCGAGCGCATGATCCATTTTGTGCCGCCGCATATCGAGAAGCTGCGCCTGAAAGTCCCGGAACTGATCGACCAGGTCGACGTCGTGCTCGGCAATCTGGAGGACGCCATTCCGGCCGACGCCAAGGAGGCGGCGCGCCGCGGTTTCATCGCCATGGCGACGGCCTATGATTTCGGCGCCACCGGCCTGTGGACGCGCATTAATGCGCTCAATTCGCCTTGGGTGTTGGACGATGTCACCGAGATCGTTGGTGCGGTCGGCAACAAGCTCGACGTGATCATGCTGCCGAAAGTGGATGGACCTTGGGACATCCACTATCTCGACCAATTGCTCGCCCAGCTCGAAGCCAGACATGGCGTGAAGAAGCCGATCCTGATCCACGCCATTCTGGAAACCGCCGAAGGCGTGAACAACATTGAATCAATCGCTAGGGCGTCGCCGCGCATGCACGGCATCAGTCTTGGCCCGGCCGATCTCGCGGCCTCGCGTGGGATGAAGACCACGCGCGTCGGCGGCGGCCATCCGGACTATAAGGTGCTGGCTGACGCTGCCTCCGGCGGCGGCGCGCGGCAAGCGTCCCAGCAGGACCTGTGGCATTACACAATGGCCAAGATGGTCGATGCCTGCGCGGGGGCCGGCATCCGGCCGTTCTATGGACCGTTCGGCGACTTCGCCGATCCCGATGGCTGCGAGGCCCAGTTCCGCAACGCTTTCGTGATGGGCTGCGCCGGCGCCTGGACCTTGCATCCGAGCCAGATCGCGGTCGCCAAGCGGGTGTTTTCGCCCGATCCCGCCGAGGTTGCCTTTGCCAGGAAAATCCTCGACGCCATGCCCGACGGCAGCGGCGCGGTCATGATCGACGGTAAGATGCAGGACGATGCCACCTGGAAGCAGGCCAAGATCGTCCACGATCTCGCCCGACTGGTCGCCGCTAAGGATCCCGACATGGCGGCCCGCTACCGCCTGTGACACCCTCTGGAACTTGCCACAATCCTGGTTTATCTCCCGTGCCATGAACAAGACTCACGTCGCCAAGTTCAAGATCGGTCAGGTGGTCCGCCACCGGCTGTTTCCATTTCGGGGAGTGGTGTTCGACATCGATCCGGTCTTCGACAATACCGAGGAATGGTATCAATCGATCCCGGCGGAGGTGCGGCCGCACAAGGAGCAGCCGTTCTATCACCTGTTCGCGGAGAACGCGGAGAGCGAATACATCGCTTATGTCTCCGAGCAGAACCTGCTGCCCGACACTTCGGGCGAGCCGGTGCGGCATCCGCAAGTCGCGGAGATTTTCGAAAAGGACGCTCAGGGCAGCTACCGGCCGCGAAACAATCTGCTGAATTGACGACGCCGCATCGCGACCAGTTTGAAACAGAAAAGGCGCGCCCAAGGCGCGCCTTTTTGTAGCGATCAGCGGCCGATATTACTTTGCCGGCGGCTGCTGGCCTTCCAGCTTCTTGCGTGCTTCCTCGGCGCGGCGTTGCAGATCGTCCTGCAGCTTCTTCTGCTGCTCTTCGAAAACTTTCGGATCGGTCGGCGGGCCGTCATAGGCCTTGGCAAAATCGCCCAGCGGCAGCACCAGGCTGACCGGCTGGCCGTTGCTGTTGATGCCCTGGATCACCAGCTGCTGACCCTTCTTGAACTTGCCGATCAGCTCGCCGCTGGCCTCATAGTCCGCCATGCAGCCATTGGCGAAGCAGATCACGTAGGGCGCGGTCATCGGCTGGCCCTGATCCACGATCGCGCGGGTGCCCGGCCCCAGCGACATGCCGAGCGGCAGGGTCAGACGCAGGATCTTCTTGGGCTCCCCGTCGGGCTCGATCAGCACCGCCGCCACCACCGGCATGCCGGATTCGATGCGGCCGTCCTTGCCGGTGAAACAGACTTGCTTTGCCCCCGCGTCCTGGCCCTTCAGGCAGAATTTGGTCCAGGGCGAATAAATCAGCTGCGGCTGTTCCTGCTGCGGCTGCGCTTGCTGCTGAGGCTGCTGGGCAGGAGGTTGCGCAGGCGCCTGTTTCGGCTGCGCCTTCGGCTGGGCCTTGGGTTGCGCCTTGGGCGCCGGCGCCGGCGCCGGCGTCTGCGGCTGCTGGGCGAATGCGCCCGAACCGGCGACGGCGGCGAGCATCGTTGTCGCCAACGCGATGGCGAATGCTCGAGCAACCGGCCGGGCCGGCGCAAACACGCAGTCATTCATGAACAGATTCCTCTTGCTTACCGTTCCCACAGCAATTCCGCCGGTTTCGAACGGCCACCCCATCCCGGGCTGTGTCGGTATCAAATACGGCATGAGCGTGACGCGGGGCCGGGCGGTCATAGCCGAATTCCGGTCTCCGATAAAGCCTGCCGTTGGCCCTAGGAAGGTGGTGATAACGGACCCGGACGGCTTTTGTAAGCTTGGTGATCGGCCCAAGCTTGCCCCATTCCTTGGGTTTAATAAGTAGCTTGGCGAGTCGGATCACCGTGACCGCGCTCAACCCTATTGTTCAATCCGTGCAGCGCCATCCGGTCCGGCTGCGCATCCTGCTGCTTGCGGTTTTGGTCTCCTGCAATACCTCCTATGCCTTGGGGGAGCCGCGGCACGCCATCGCCATGCATGGCGAGCCGGCGCTGTCTGAAGGCTTCAGTCATCCGCCTTATGCCAATCCGGATGCGCCCAAGGGCGGCCGGCTGGTGCAGGGCGTGCTCGGCACCTTCGACAATCTCAATCCGTTCGTCGCCAGGGGCCTGGTCGCGCAGGGCCTGCGCGGCCCGCTGGTGAGCAACAACAACGTCATCGGCGGCTACGTGGTCGAAAGCCTGATGGCCCGCGGCTACGACGAGCCGTTCACGCTGTACGGACTGGTCGCCAAGACCGTCGAGACCGACGCGGAGCGCAGCTATGTCACCTTCACCATCGATCCGGCGGCGCGGTTTTCCGACGGCAAGGCGGTGACCGCTGAGGACGTCTTGTTCTCATGGCGGCTGTTGCGCGACAAAGGCCGGCCCAATCACCGCATCTACTATGGCAAGGTCGTCAAGGCGGAAGCGCTGGACGAGCGCACGGTGCGCTTCGATCTCACCGGCAGCGAAGATCGCGAACTGCCCCTGATCCTCGGCCTGATGGCCGTGCTGCCGAAGCACGTCATCAATCCGGACACTTTCGAGGACGCCGGTTTCACCTCGCCGGTCGGCAGCGGTCCTTACATCGTCAGCCGCATCGAAGCCGGCAAGAGTCTCACACTCGTGCGCAATCCGTCCTATTGGGGGCGCGACCTCCCGATCAATCGCGGGTTGTGGAACTTCGAGGAGATTCGTTTCGACTATTACCGCGACGCCAATTCCTATCATGAGGCGTTCAAGAAGGGCCTGTTCGACGTACGCACGGAGACCGATCCGGGACGCTGGCAGACGCTGTACGATTTTCCGGCCTTGCAGGATGGCCGCGTGGTCAAGGAAACCTTCGCCGGGAGCCTGCCAAAACCGAGTCTGTTTTTTGTTTTCAATACGCGCCGGCCGGTGTTCGCCGATGTGCGCGTGCGCGAGGCGATCGCGCTGTTGTTTGATTTCGAATGGATCAACCAGAATATCTTCCACGGGCTTTACCGGCGCAGCGCGAGCTATTTCGACGGTTCCGAATTGTCCGCGCACGGGCGGCCGGCTGATACGCGCGAGCGCGCGCTGCTCGCCCCCTACCCCGATGCCGTGCGGCCCGACGCGCTCGACGGCACCTGGTCGCCGCCGGCCAGCGACGGTTCCGGCCGCGATCGGACTGTTCTGCGCCGTGCGCTGACGCTGCTGACCGCGGCCGGTTACCAATTGCGCGGCACCGAACTGGTCGAGCAGCGCAGCGGGCGGCCGCTCACCTTCGAGATCATGGTGACGACGCGCAACGAAGCCATGGACGAGGAGCGGCTGTCGCTGCTCTACGCCAACAATCTCAAGCGCGCCGGCATCACGGTACGGGTGCGGCCGGTCGACCCGGTGCAATTCGAAGCGCGCCGATTGGAATTCGATTTCGACATGATGCCGAGCCGCTGGGATCAATCGCTGTCACCCGGCAACGAGCAGGCCTTCTATTGGAGCGCCGCCGCCGCGGATTCCAACGGCAGCCGCAACTATATGGGCGTCAAGAGCGCGGCGGTCGACGCCATGATCGACGCATTGCTCAAGGCAAAGGATCGCCCCGACGTGGTCGCCGCGGTGCGCGCGCTCGATCGCGTGCTGATCTCCGGCCATTACGCCGTTCCGCTGTTCCATCCTCCCGAGCAATGGATTGCCCGCTGGTCATATGTCCGTCATCCGGCGGCGACGTCGTTGTCGGGCTATCTGCCGGAAACCTGGTGGATGCAACCGAAATGAGGGCACCGTCGTGATCCTGAGCGATCCACGCCGCTCGGCCGCGCCTGGGATCGGCACCCGTGCGACCCTCGACGATCTGCTGACGCGCGCAGCGAAGCGGCGTCCCGATACCGTCGCCCTGATCGATCCGCCCAACCGCGAGAGCATCACCGACGGCGCGCCGCGCCGCCTGACCTATGCGCAAGCCGATCGCATGGTGTCCGCCATCGCCGGACGGCTGCGCCGCATCGGGCTGCATGCCGACGCCATCGTCGCTTTGCAGATGGCCAACACCGTCGACAGCGTGCTCACCTTGCTCGGCGTGTTGCGCGCCGGACTGATCGCCATGCCGCTGCCGCTGTTGTGGCGGCGCGCCGATGCGGTGGCCGCACTGAGCCGCGTGGGCGCCAATGCGCTGGTAGTGAACGGACGCGTCGGCGAAGTCGATCATTTCGATCTCGCCATGCACATTGCCGCTGAGATATTTCCGGTCCGCTACGTCCTTGGCTACGGCCGCGAGACGCCCGACGGGCTTATCCCGCTCGACGGCCTCTATAGTTTGGAAACGCTCGATCCGGTGCCGGCGATGGAGCGCGAGCGCGCACTGCCGCCGGGGCCGAGCGCACATCTCGCAGTGATCACTTGGGACGTGTCGCCGCAGGGGCTCGTTCCGGTGGGGCGCAGCCATGCCGAAATGATCGCGGGCGGCCTCGCGGCGCTGCTCGAAAGCCGTATCGAACAGGATGCGGTCATTCTCTCGACCATACCCGCCTCGTCGTTCGCGGGCATCGCCATCGGGGTGCTGCCATGGCTGCTCAGCGGCGGCACGCTCGCGCTGCATCACCCGTTCGACGCCGCCACCTTTGCCGCGCAATGCCAGAGCATCCCGTGCGATAGCATCATCGTTCCGGGCCCGCTGGTGCCGCAACTGGCCGAGGCAGGACATTTTTCCCGCTGCGTGCGGCTGCAAAAGGTGCTCAGCGTCTGGCGCGCGCCGGAACGATTGCCACGTGCGCTGGCCTGGCGTGACGGCAGAACAGTGATGACCGACATTCAGGTCTTCGGCGAAACCGGGCTGCTCGCCGCCCAGCGCGGGCCCACCGGCCGCCCGGTGGCGATCCCGTTCGGACCGGTGATGGCGCCACGCGGAGCCAAGGGCGCTGTCATGGTCGCCGAGGTGACGCCCACTGCGAAGGGCACCGTCGCGCTGCGCGGTCCCATGGTGCCGCGTAGCGCCTTTCCGCCCGGCGCGGAACGAACACAGCTGCCGTACTTCACCACCGCGGCCAACGGCTTTGTCGATACCGGTTATGCCTGCCGTATCGACCGCGACGCCAGCGCCATGGTCGTCACCGGGCCGCCGCCGGGGATCGCCAGCGTCGGCGGCTATCGCTTCCTAATCCGCGAGCTGCAAGACATGATCGACCGGATCGAGGCGAACGCCACCCTGACCGCTCTGCCGGACGCGTTGGCTGGCCACCGGTTGGCCGGAAACGCCGCCGACCGCGCCTTCATCCAGGACGCGCTGAACAAGCTCGGGGTCAATCCGCTGCTCGTGGGCGCCTTCCGCGATCGCCGCCGCGGCGACGGACGAACGGCCGCGTAGTGTGGCGGTTCAGAAGTTCCCCATTCCTTGCGGCCCGGGTCGGGAGGGAACTTCACCAAAGCCACACTAGCGACGCTATGATTTCTAGTGTCCCTTTGAATCCGAAGTTCGCATGAGTGCTTGCAGCAGGGGTGTGCGAACTTCGTATTCGGGACACTAGCGCCTCAATCGCTGGGCAAGTCGTTGACCGCCCGTTAACAGCGATTGCCTAAGATCGCCCAGCTATTGTCCGCTGGCATCGCATTTCATGGCGCTTCTAGGTCCACTGGTCGTGGTCGCCGAGAATCCGGCGGCTGCATTGATCGACGTGCTCGGCAAGGCCGGCGCGTTCCCGATCGTCGAGACCGGATGGGCCGATGCGCCTTCGGCAATCGCGGAAATCCAGCCGGCGGCGCTGGTGCTGGCGGAGTCCGAGCCGCCGCCCCATGCGCGGCTTGCGCAGGCGCTCATAAAAAAGATCGACGCGCTCGGTGGCCCTTTCATGCCGGTCATCGCACGCGTCAAAGACGGTAGCGTGCCGGCGATCCCGTTCGCGCTACCCTGTATGGTCGATGAACCGCCGAGCCGCCTGCTGCTTCGGTTGCGCTCGGCCTTGCGGGTGCGGACCCTGCACGCGACCGTGCTGCGGCGCTCCGATCCCGCGGCCAAGACCGGCGCGGTGGCGCCTTCCGATCTGCTCGAACACGCCACGGTGCTGTGCCTCGGCCGCGGCCGCTCCTATCCGGCGTTGACGACGGCGATCGGCGAGCGCGTCGGCCTGATCGGCGCGCTCAGCGTGGAGACCGCCGCGCGCTATCTCAACTCCCGCGATATCGAAGGCGTGGTGATCGGGGATGGATTCGGGCCGCGCGTGGTCGAGGCCTTGTTGACCGTGCTGGGCGAGGATGTGCGCTTCCGCGATATGCCGATCGGCGTGCTGGGCGCCGCCGGCGCTGCTGTGGACGACGATCTGTTCCCCAACATGTTGCGCGTGGAAAACGATCCGGTCCGCTTGGTGGAGCTGCTGCTGCCTTACGTCCGCCTGCAGGCGCTCGATAGTCACCTCAAGCGTACCCTTAAATCGCTGGAAACCGACGGCGTGGTCGATCCGGAAACCGGATTGCTCGCTTACGACGCCTTCTGGCGCGATCTCGACCGCGCCTGCCGCGAAGCCGAGGATGGCGGCGGCTGCCTTTCGGTCGCGCGCTTTTCGTTCGAGGAGTTGAGCGACCGCCGCAGCAGCATCGACGCTGCCCGCCTATTCAGCCGGCTGGTGCGCGACATCGATTTCGCCTGCCAGGAAACCGACGGCTCGATCATCGCTGCCTTCACCGAGACTGATCTGCGCAGCGCCCACGTGGTCGCGCGCCGGATCGCAAGCGTGCTGAAGCATACGATGCTGGCACCCGACCGCGCCCAGGGCACGATCAGCCCGACGGTGACGCTCGCCACGCTGAAGCCGACCGACAATCTCAGCACGCTGGTTGCGCGGGTCGGTACCTATCCCAAGGCCGCCGTCTGAACCGGGCTTAAGCATTGAGCATGATCTTTTCCGAAAACCGATTCCCACTTTTCAGGATCATGCTCTAGGCTTGGGGTTCCGATCAGGAGCCCGCCATGGCCGCCGCACCGCTAGAAATCGATGTCGTCTCCGACGTCGTCTGCCCGTGGTGCTTTGTCGGCAAACGCTTGTTGGAACAGGCCATCGCGCTCAAACCTGAGATTCCGGTTGAAGTGCGCTTCCGCCCCTATTTCCTCAATCCCTGGGTCCCGCGCGAGGGTATGAGCCGCGAGGACTATCTGACCGCCAAGTTCGGCTCGGTCGACCGCTACAACGCCATGAGCCCGCGCGTGGTCGAGGCCGCGGCGGCGGCCGGGCTGAGTTATGCGCGCGACCAGATCAAGCGCCAGCCCAACACGCTTGATTGCCACCGGCTGATTTTTTGGGCCGGCGAAAGCGGCCAAGCCGCTGCGCGCATGAAGCACCGGCTGATGGAGCTCTATTTCACCGAAGGCGGCGACCTCACCGACCGTGCGGTGCTGGTGCAGGCTGCCGCCGATTGCGGCCTCGACCCCGATCGGGTGCGCGAGCTACTGGCGAGCGATACCGATGTGGAGCGCATCGAGAGCGAGGCACAATCCGCCAAGGAGGCGGGCATCGAAGGCGTGCCGTTCTTCATTTTCGATCGGCGGATTGCGGTCAGCGGCGCGCACGCGCCCGAATATCTCGCGCAGGCGATCGAGCGCGCGGCGTCCGAACGGCACAGCGGCGCGGCGGCCGAATAGTTCAAGCCGCCTTGGCCGGCGCCGCCAGTCGCACCAGATTGCGCAGGATCGCCGCGGTTCCTTTCAGACGCAGCTCCGGTTCTTCCCAGTCGTCGAAGAACACCACCTTCTGATCCGGCCGCACCCGTGCGCTCTGGTCGCGAATGAACCCGACCAGCCGTTCCGGATTCGCGAAGCTGTTGTCGCGGAATGACACCACCGCGCCCTTCGGTCCGGCGTCGATCTTCTCCACATTGGCGCGCCGGCACAGCGACTTGATGGCCACGATCTGCAGTAGATGCGCGACCTCCGGCGGCAGCGGGCCGAACCGGTCGGCCAGCTCCGCCCCGAAGCCGTCGATCTCGCGCTCGTCCTCGATCTCGGCCAGCCGACGATAGAGCGCCAGCCGCACCGGCAGGTCCGCGACGTAGTCCTCCGGAATGAGCACCGGCATGCCGATGGTGATCTGCGGCGACCACTTGTCGGCGACCGGCGCGGTGATGCCGGCCTTGAGACTGGTCACTGCCTCCTCCAGCATCTGCTGATAGAGCTCGAAGCCGACCTCCTTGATGTGGCCGGACTGTTCCTCGCCCAAAAGATTGCCGGCGCCGCGGATGTCGAGGTCATGCGAGGCGAGCTGGAAGCCCGCCCCCAGGGTGTCGAGCGATTGCAGCACCTTGAGCCGGCGCTCGGCCTGCGCCGTGATCTTACCCTCGGCCGGCAGCGCGAACAGCGCATAGGCACGGGTTTTGGCTCGTCCAACGCGGCCGCGCAATTGATAGAGCTGCGACAGGCCGAAACGGTCGGCCCGGTGCACGATCAAAGTATTGGCGGTCGGGATGTCGAGCCCGGATTCAATGATCGTGGTCGACAACAGCAGATCGTATTTGCCGTCGTAGAACGCCGACATGATGTCGTCGAGCATGGTGGGCGGCATCTGCCCGTGGGCGACCGCGGTGCGCATTTCCGGCACGTGCTTGTCGAGAAAATCCTTGGCGCCGGCGAGGTCCTCGATGCGCGGACAGACATAGAAAGCCTGGCCGCCGCGATAGCGTTCGCGCAACAGAGCCTCGCGCACCACCAGCGGATCGAACGGCGACACGAAGGTGCGCACCGCCAGGCGATCGACCGGGGGCGTCGCGATGATGGAGAGATCGCGCACCCCGCTCATAGCCAGCTGCAGCGTGCGCGGGATCGGCGTCGCGGTCAGCGTCAGGATATGGACTTCAGCGCGCAGCTGTTTGAGCTTCTCTTTGTGAGCAACGCCGAAATGCTGCTCCTCGTCGACGACCACCAGGCCCAAATCCTTGAACTTGATGGCCTTGCCGAGCAGCGCGTGGGTACCGATCACGATATCGACCTCGCCCTCGGCGATGCCCTTCTTCACCCGCGCGAGCTCGGTGCTGGAGACCAGCCGTGACGCCTGCGCGATCCGCACCGGAAAGCCGTGGAAACGTTCGGTGAAGGTCTTGGTGTGCTGGCGCGCCAACAGCGTCGTCGGCACCACCACCGCCACCTGCTTGCCGTTCATCGCCGCCACGTAGGCCGCGCGCAACGCCACCTCGGTCTTGCCAAAGCCGACGTCGCCGCAGATCAGCCGATCCATCGGCCGGCCCGATGCAAGCTCCTTGAGCGTGACATCGATGGCGGCTTGCTGATCGTCGGTCTCTTCGTAGGGAAATCCGGCGCAGAACTCGTCATAGGGCGCGGGCTCGACGGTCAGGCGCGGAGCTTCGCGCATCTGCCGCTCGGCGGCGATCTTGATCAGCTCGCCCGCGATCTCGCGAATGCGGCTCTTCATGCGCGCCTTGCGCGCCTGCCAGGCACCGCCGCCGAGCCTGTCGAGATCGACCTGAGCTTCTTCCGAGCCGTAGCGCGAGAGCAGCTCGATGTTCTCCACCGGCAGGAACAGCTTGTCGCCGCCGGCGTAATGGATTTCCAGACAATCGTGCGGGGCGCCCGCCGCCTCGATCGCCCGCAGGCCGGCGAATCGGCCGATGCCGTGATCGACGTGCACCACAAGATCGCCGGTCGCGAGACTGGTGACCTCGGCGATGAAATTCTCCGGCCGCCGCGCCGCCCGGCGCGGACGCACCAGGCGGTCGCCCAGAATATCCTGCTCGCCGATCACCGCCGCATCGGCGGTTTCGAAACCGCTTTCCAGTCCGAGCACCCCGAGCGCCACTTGCGGCGCCGGCAGCGTGAGCGCCTCGGGCCAGGAAGCGACCGGCGTCAGATTGGCAAGTGCGTGGTCGGCCAGCACATGGCTCATGCGTTCGCGGGCGCCTTCGCTCCACAGCGCAATGACCACGCGTTTGCGCTTGTTCTGCAATGTCTGCACGTGCTCGGTTACCGCTTCGAACACATTACGGCCCGGCTCGGCGCGTTCGGCAGCGAAGTTGCGCCCCTGTTTGGTGCCGGCATCGACAACAGATCCCTGGCTCTCTGGCACCGCAAACGGCGTCAGCCGCGCCAACGCGCCAGTGTCGAGCCGCTCCCGCCATTCGCTGTCGGCGAGATAGAGCCGGTCAACCGGCAGCGGCCGGTACGGTGGACCGGCGCTGCGGTCGCGCAGCACCTGCTGCCGGGCCTCGTAATAATCCTTGATCTGATCGAACCGCTCGCGCGCCGCGTCGTCCGCCAGGGGCTCGAGCACCACCGGAGACCCCGGCAGGTAATCAAAAATGGTTTCCATGCGGGCGTGAAACAACGGCAGCCAGTGCTCCATGCCGGGATGGCGGCGGCCTTCGCTCACCGCCGCGTATAGCAGGTCGTCGGGCGACGGGGCGCCAAAGGCTTCCACATAGCCGAGGCGGAAGCGCTTGATGGTCTCGGTGGTGAGCTGGAATTCGGCGACCGGAACCAGATCGAGGGCGCGCAACTGATCGGTGGTGCGCTGGGTCTCGGGATCGAAGCTGCGGATGGATTCCAGGGTGTCGCCGAAGAAATCGAGCCGCACTGGTTCCGCCATGCCGGGCGCGAACAGATCGATGATGCCGCCGCGCAACGCATATTCGCCGGGTTCGCGCACCGTGCCGGCGCGCAGGAAGCCGTTGAGTTCGAGCCAGCGCACGATGCCGTCCATGGCAAGCAGGTTGCCGGGCGCCACCGACAGCGATTGGGTGGCCACCACCGCCTTTGCCGGCACGCGCTGAAGCGCGGCATTGACGGTGGTGAGCAGAACCGACGGCCGATCGTATCCCTTCAATCGGACGAGCCGCGACAATGCGGTCATGCGTTGGGCGACCACGCCGGCATGCGGCGACACCCGGTCATAGGGCAGGCTATCCCAGGCCGGGAATTGCAGCACGCTGATGTCGGGCGCAAAAAACGACAGCGCCCGCGCCAGCGCCACCATGCGCGGACCGTCGCGACAGACGACCAGCAGGCTGGTGGCCGGCGCCTGAGCGCGCGCGGCAACCGCGCGGGCGAGATCTCCAACTACCAGGCCTTCGGCGCCGTCGGCCACGCCCGACAGGGTCAGCGGGCGGCCCGGCTGCAGCAATACGGCGGGAGATTTCGTCATCAGCGCTTGTCCTCAGCGCCGCCGTGGAAATCGCGCATCCGGCGAAACAACGGCCGGTCGATATCGGCCGGCACAGGCTCGCCGCCGCTGATCCAGGCATAGAGCTGTTGGTCCGGCAGCTCGATCAGTTGCTCGAACTCGTCCAGCTCGGCCACCGTCAGATCGCCGATATGGCAATCGGCAAAACGTCCCATGATCAGATCCATCTCGCGGATGCCGCGATGCCACGAGCGGAACAACAGCCGGCGGCGGCGGTCGTCCAACCCATCGCTCGAACGCGTCGTTCCGGTCATGCGGCCTCTGCCAACGCCAAAAACCCGGACAGGCCGGGCGCGGGTTATATAGGGCGGGAACCGCCGAACGGAAACAGAAGGAATGATTATGGTGATTGGCAGTCGCTAGACTGCTGCGCCAAAGTCGGGACCATCATGCGGCCTCCTTTGCTTAATCCGCTGTTTGCGGCGCTGACTAGCCTGCCGGGCGTGGGCCCGAAACAGGAGCAGCTGTACCGCCGCCTGCTCGGCCGCGAGGACGCGCCGCCGCGCATTCTCGACCTGCTGTTGCATCTGCCGACCGGCGCCATCGACCGGCGCGCCCGCCCCAAGCTGCGCGACGTGGCCCCCGGCACCATTGTGACGGTGGCGGTGACCGTCGACCGCCATCGCCCCTCGCCGCCCCACCGCGCGCGCGCGCCCTATCTGATCTATGCCAGCGACGACACCGGCGATCTCATTCTCACCTATTTCAGCGCCCGCAAGGACTATCTGGAGAAGCTGCTGCCGGTCGGCGCGCTGCGCTACGTGTCCGGCACCACGGCGCTCTATGACGGGATGCTGCAGATGGTGCATCCCGAGCGTGTGGTGGACGAGGCCGGCCTCGCAAGACTGCCGCTGGTCGAGCCGGTCTATGCGCTGACCGAAGGACTTGGTCTCAATCACGTGCGCAAGGCGGCCGATGCCGGGCTGGCGCGGGCGCCCGAATTGCCGGAGTGGCAGGACCCGAGCTGGGTCTCGCGCGAGCGCTTCCCGACCGTTACCGCGGCGCTGCAGACATTGCACCGGCCGGCGCAGCCGGCCGACGTGCAGCCGGAGGGACCCGCCTGGACCCGGCTCGCCTATGACGAACTGCTGGCCGGACAGCTGGCGCTCATGCTGGTGCGCGCGCATCTGCGCCGGCCCGCCGGCCGCGCTACACCCGGCACCGGCCACTTGCGCAAGAAGCTGATCGACATTCTTCCTTATTCCCTGACGCCCTCGCAGCACCGCGCGGTCGCCGACATCGTGGCCGATCTGGCCAAGCCCGAGCGGATGCTCCGGTTGCTGCAAGGCGACGTGGGTTCCGGCAAGACCGTGGTCGCTTTGCTCGCCGCCGCCGCGGTGATCGAAGCCGGCCGGCAAGCGGCGCTGATGGCGCCGACCGAAATCCTGGCGCGGCAGCATTTCAACACCATCGCGCCGTTCGCCGAAGCCATCGGCATCAATGTCGCTATCCTGACCGGGCGCGAGCGCGGCCGCGAGCGTTCCGAGATCCTGCAGCGGCTGGCGCTCGGCGACATCCAGATCCTGGTCGGCACCCATGCGGTGTTTCAGGACGAGGTCACGTTCCGCGACCTGGCATTGGCCGTGGTCGACGAGCAGCACCGCTTCGGCGTGCATCAGCGGCTGGCGCTCGCCAAGAAGGGGGAAGCCGTCGACGTGCTGGTGATGACCGCGACCCCGATCCCGCGCACTCTGGTGCTGACCTATTTCGGCGACATGGACGTATCCGAACTGCACGAAAAGCCGGCCGGCCGGCAGGCGATCGACACCCGTACGCTCCCGCTCGAGCGGCTCGAGGACGTGGTCGAGGCGGTCGGCCGCGCGCTGGACGAGGGCCGGCGTATCTATTGGGTCTGCCCGTTGGTGGAGGATTCCGAAAAGATCGATCTCGCGGCCGCCGAAGATCGTTTCGCTGTGCTGAAAAAACGATTCGGCGCTACCGCCGATCTGGTGCACGGCCGCATGAAAAGCGCGGAGAAGGACCGCGCCATGGAACGGTTCGCCGCTGGCGAAACCCGGCTTCTGGTCGCCACCACGGTGATCGAGGTCGGAGTCGACGTGCCGAAGGCTAGCGTGATGGTGATCGAGCATGCCGAACGCTTCGGGCTTGCTCAGCTTCATCAGCTGCGCGGGCGCGTCGGGCGCGGCAGCGAGCGCTCGACCTGTCTGCTGCTCTATAAGGCTCCGCTCGGCGAGACTGCCAAAGCACGGCTGGCGATCATGCGCGAGACCGAGGACGGCTTTCGCATCGCCGAGGAAGACTTGCGGTTGCGCGGCGAGGGCGACGTGCTGGGCACGCGTCAGGCTGGCCTGCCCGGCTTCCGCGTCGCCCGTATCGATGTGCACGGCAAGCTGATCGGCGCGGCACGCGACGATGCTCAGCTCGCGCTGACGCGCGATCCGGCCCTGACCTCGCCGCGCGGACAGGCGCTACGGCATCTGCTCTATCTGT
Organism: Xanthobacteraceae bacterium; assembly: GCA_046714775.1. Taxonomy (GTDB): domain Bacteria; phylum Pseudomonadota; class Alphaproteobacteria; order Rhizobiales; family Xanthobacteraceae; genus VAZQ01. The sequence continues at coordinate 18,960 of JBKKAF010000128.1, forward strand.
TCGAAAAAGACGAGGCCATCCGGTTGATCAGAGCCGGATGACCTGCGTTGCTTTCAAAGGTCGGCTGCGCTCGCGGCCGGTCAACTCACATGCCGCCGAGCGGATCCGGGCCGAATCGGTTCGGTCCCGTAGTTCCCTTGGTGCAGAACCAGACAATGAGGATAATGGCACCGACCAAAGGGATGAAGATGAGGAGAAACCACCAGCCCGATTTGTCGAGATCGTGCAATCGCCGGACGGCAACCGCCAAGCTCGGCAAGAACAAACCCAGTGAAACGAGCGCGCCCAAGAAACCGATGCCAAGCGCTGCGTCAATAACTGACGCTACGATTCCGACCAGGATGTAAAACAATATCCAATACCAATACTCCGATCGCGATGCCCGGCCGGAGAAATTAACGTAGTTATTAAATCCCGACTTGATCGCATCTACAAAACCCATTGCGCCCTCCCATCATTTTGCCCGCGTCGATGCTAGCAAGGCGCACTGGAAAAGAAACCGGAAAGTGGGATAAATTCAAAAAAAGCGGGAATTCACCTGCCACTGTCGCCGCCGCTTGAGCATCGGCGCCGTCCCGCCAGCCAAAATCAGGGTAGCCTGCCGCCGCGGTGTTTACTGCACGGGCTCGGACGTACGGCTGGCCTGAGCCTGCCTCGCCATGCGGGCGGCATCGGCGAGCGCCGCCAGGTTTTTCTGCTGGTCGGCTGCCCCCGGCTGCACCATGCCGGCGGACATCAGCAGCGTCATCGCCGCCTCGACCGTAATGTCCAAATCGATCACCTCACGGCGCGGCACGTAGAAGAAAAAGCCCGTGGTCGGATTGGGAGTACACGGCATGAAGGCCGCCACATGCTCCTTGTCGGGCAGACGCGCCGCGATGTCGGGACTTGCCGGGCTCGACAGGAACACCAGCGACCACATGCCGGGCGACGGAAACTCCACCAGTCCCACCCGGCGGAAACTGGAGCCGGTCTTGGCAAACAGCGTCTCGAAGATCTGTTTCAGGCTCTTGTAGATCGGACGCACCACCGGCATGCGGTTGAGAATCTCTTCGCCGAACTCGACCAGCTTGCGCCCGACCAGGTTGGCGGTGAGGAAGCCCAACAGCGTCAGTGTCACGAAGGCGATGACCAGGCCGAGGCCCGGTACATGCACCGGAAGATAGGTTTCCGGCCGGTAGGCCGCTGGAATCAGCGGCCGCACCAAGTCATCGACCCAGGTGATGAACCACCAGGTCAGGCTTATGGTGATGTAGAGCGGACCGACCAGGACCAGCCCGGTGAGGAAATAATTGCGGATGCGGCCGGCGACACTCTGGTGCGGCGCAGCCGGGATAATGTCGGCATCTCGCCCAAGCTCGCTCATCGTCTGACGCGTTCCTTCATTGGATCGTTCGGCTTGGCGATGAAGCTACCTTGTCGCAGGCACCGCGGCGAGAGGCTAAAATGCGGCTCACTCGACCGTCACCGACTTGGCAAGATTGCGCGGCTGGTCGACATCGGTGCCCATCACCACGGCCGTGTGATAGGCAATCAGCTGCACCGGCAGGGCATAAACCAGCGGAGTAACGGTTGAGGCCATTTCCGGCAGTGTGAGTTTGACGGCCGATGCGATCTGCGCCTCATGGGCGCCCTTCGGGTCGGTGATCAGAATGATCTTGCCGCCGCGTGCCGCCACTTCCTGCATGTTGGACAGGGTCTTGTCGAACACGCGATCGTAAGGCGCGATGACAATCACGGGCATGGTCTCGTCAATCAGCGCGATCGGCCCGTGCTTGAGCTCGCCCGCCGCGTAGCCTTCGGCATGGATGTAGGAAATTTCCTTGAGCTTCAGGGCGCCTTCGAGCGCCATCGGATAGCTGGTGCCGCGGCCGAGATAGAGCACGTCGCGGCTCTTGGCGAGGTCGCGCGCCAGATGCTCGATCTGCGGTTCGAGCATCAGCGCTTCCGCCATATGCCGGGGCACCTCGATCAGCGCACGCACCAGATTGCGTTCGTCGTTTTCCGACAGCACGCCGCGGGCGCGGCCGGCAGCGACCGCGAGGCAGGCCAGCACCGCGAGCTGGCAGGTAAAGGCCTTGGTCGACGCCACGCCGATTTCCGGACCGGCCAGCGTCGGCAACACCACGTCGCTCTCGCGCGCGATGGTGGAGGTCGGCACGTTGACCACCGAAAGCACGTGCTGCTTGTGCTCTTTGGCGTAACGCAGCGTCGCCAGCGTGTCGGCTGTTTCGCCCGATTGCGACACAAAGATCGCCAGGCCGCCTGCCTTCAAAGGCGCTTCGCGATAGCGGAACTCCGACGCAACGTCGATTTCGACCGAGAGGCGGGCAAAGCGCTCGAACCAATATTTGGCGACCAGGCCCGCATAATAGGCGGTGCCGCAAGCCGAGATCGAAATGCGGTCGAGCGCGGCAAAGTCGAACGGCAATGTCGCGGGCAGCGCCACCCGTTCTTCGGCCATGTCGAGGTAATGGGCAAGCGTGTGGCCGACCACTTCGGGCTGCTCATGGATTTCCTTCGCCATGAAATGACGGTGGTTGCCCTTGTCGACCAGGAAGGCGGAAGCGTTCGACTTCAAAACCGCACGGTCGACCTTAGCGCCCTTGCTGTCGTGCACGACCGCGCTGTTGCGGGTCAGCACCACGGCGTCGCCGTCTTCCAGGTAGGAAATCGTGTCGGTGAACGGCGCGAGCGCGATGGCATCGGAGCCGAGATACATCTCGCCGTCGCCGTAGCCGACGGCGAGCGGCGAGCCTTTGCGCGCGCCGATCAGCAGATCCTCTTCGCCCTGAAACAGAAAAGCGAGCGCGAAGGCGCCGCGCAGTTTCGGCAGCGCGGCTTCCACTGCCGCGATCGGCGAGCGGCCATTCTTCATTTCCTCCGTCACCAGATGGGCCACCACTTCGGTATCGGTTTCCGAGCGGAATTTGGCGCCCCGTTTTTCCAGCGCCTCGCGCAACTCGCGGTAGTTCTCGATAATGCCGTTGTGTACGACCGCGAGCCGTTCGGTTGCGTGCGGATGCGCGTTGCTTTCACTCGGCTTGCCGTGGGTGGCCCAGCGTGAAGGTCCGATGCCGGCAGTGCCATGCAGCGGCTCGCGTTGCAGCTTGCTCTCGAGATTGCGCAGCTTGCCCTCGGCGCGGCGGCGCGTCAGTTGACCGTCTTCCAGCGTGGCGACGCCGGCAGAGTCATAGCCCCGGTATTCGAGGCGCTTGAGCGCATCGACCAGCTGCACCGCGACCGGCTCGCGTCCGAGAATGCCGACGATCCCGCACATCGCGCGGATGCCCCCTGAGCTACTCTGCGCTGAACATAACCCTGGGACGGTTTATGCGCCGCAAACACCGCCGCCGAAAATCAAAATGCATCACATCATGTGACAATTAAGGCTAACGCCGCGGCAGGACAACCGGCGCGCAGCGCCATTTACCTTTTCTTGGCCGCCGATTTCATGGCGCGCAGGCGCGCGGCGCGGTTTTCCTTAACCACCTGCCGGCTGCGTGCGATGGCGAGCCCATCCGCCGGCACGTCGTCGGTGATGACCGAACCGGTCGCCACATAGGCACCGTCGCCGATCTTCACCGGGGCGACCAAGGCCGCATTCGAACCGATGAACGCACCCTTGCCGATGTCGGTGCGGTGTTTGGTGCTGCCGTCGTAATTGCACACGATGGCGCCCGCGCCGAAATTGGCGCCGGCGCCGAGCCGCGCGTCGCCGATATAGGCCAGATGGTTGGCCTTGGCGCCGGCCTCGATCACCGCTTCCTTGACCTCGACAAAGTTGCCGATATGCACGTCCTGTTCGAGCCGCGCGCCCGGCCGCAGCCTCGCATAGGGCCCGACCAGAGATCCCTTGCCTACATGCGCGCCAGCGAGATGCGAGAACGAGCGGATGACGGCGTTGTCCTCCACCGTGACGCCGGGCCCGAACACCACATAAGGCTCGACCACCACATCGCGGCCGAACGTGGTGTCGGCGGACAGAAAAACCGTCTCCGGCGCAACCAGGGTCACGCCGGCTTCCAGCGCCGCTTTGCGCAGCCGCGCCTGCAACGCGGCTTCGGTTTCCGCCAGCTGTGCCTTGGTGTTGATGCCACGCACCTCATCCTCCTCGGTCTCGATGGCGACCGCTTGCAAGTTCATCGCGCGCGCGATCGCCACCGCATCGGGCAGGTAGAACTCGCCTTTGCGATTGTCGTTGCCGATGCGCTCGAGGATCGCGAGCGCGGTCTTGCCGGCGAACGCCATCAAACCGCCGTTGCACAGACCGATCGTACGTTCCTGCGCGCTGGCATCGAGCTCCTCGCGAATGGCGACGAGCTCGCCGCCTTCTAGCACGAGTCGCCCATAGCCGGTCGGATCTTGCGGCCGGAAGCCGAGCACGACCACCGCCGCGCCCTGCGCCAATTGTTCGCGCATCCGGCCGAGCGTCTGCGGCCGGATCAGCGGCGTGTCGGCAAAGATCACCAAAATGTCGTCGGCGCCGCGCGCGATGGCGTCCTTCGCCGCCAGCACCGCGTGGGCGGTGCCGCGGCGTTCGGCTTGCACGAAACTTAGCGCGCCCGGCAGTGCGCGCTCGGCTTCCGCAGCGACCGCGTCGGCGCCGGGCCCGATCACGACCGCGGTGCGCGTGCCGCCCGCGTTGCGCACAGCGTCGAGCACGTGGGCGAGCAGCGACCGGCCGGCAATCTCATGCAGAACCTTGGGACGCGCCGAGCGCATGCGGGTGCCCTCGCCGGCGGCGAGCACGACGGCCGAGATGGGGCGGTACTGCCCGGTGCTCATGGCGATCCCGATGCTCCTGGTGCTCCTCGTGCCCTTGTCACTGTCTATCGGCTGGGGGCAGCGCGGGGGCGAGGTTTCGAACCTCGACCTGGGACTCCAAAGGACCCCGTGCTGC